>JADMKQ010000142.1 GCA_015478735.1 Sphingorhabdus sp.
CCACGTCTCTAAGTCAAGTGCGGCATCAAAGTCATAAACACCGTTGACCTTCGGTCGGCCTTCGGCTCGACAAGCCCAGAGCTAACGGAAAAAATACATGTCCCAAGGGCGGCGCGGGAATGGCGGTATTGGGCGGGAATGAAGGTGGCCCCGCTCAACCTTTCATCTTGAACAGTTTGCGGTCTTCCGGCCCGAAACCCCATCTCCAGATAACCCAGGCATAGCTGCCCAATATCATCGGAATGCCGATTATCAGTTCGGCCCATTCCGGCAGACGGGTGGCGAGATAGCCGACCGCGCTGGCGACCATGACCGCTACGATCAGCGACCACCGCCAGCCATTAACCGGCGCTTTGAGCAGCTTTGACAACAGGACAGCCTTGATGATGGAAGCATAAGCCAATGCAATCATCAACGCAGCGGCGACGGCAGCGGCTTTATGAAGCTGAGACCAGCCCATCCGCTCACAGACCTGGATGAAAGCGACACTGAGCGCAGCTTGCAGCAGCAGCATCGAAAGCGAGATCAACAGATTGCGGTGCCGGGCGATATAGACCAGCGCGGATTCACTGACCACAGCCGTGGCAGCAATGGCTTCTGCGGCCAAAAGGAATGCCAGCGCACCGGTGCCGCCGACAAAGCCGGGACCGACCAGTCCCATGACCGCTTCGCCCGGTATGGCGAGAGCCAGCGCAATACCGGCCTGTGCAGCGATGATCCAGAAACCGACCTGGCTCACCTGACTGGCAATCGCCTTCAGGTTCCCGGCCTCCAGATTGCGGGTGATGACTGGTCCCAATATGGGGTCAAAGCTGGTTTTCAGTTTCTGCGGCAGGCTGGCGACCTGCTGTGCGATATAATAGATACCGACAATCGCGGGCGAGGCAAAAAGACCAAGAATGGCTAGATCCAGACGCCGCGATCCCCATTCAGCGGCATCGGCAGCCGCCAGCGGCATGTTCCGCCGCGCAAGCTTTGCGATAGCGAGCGGTCTGGGCCGCCAGCCGGACGGGAAGCCATAGCTTTTGAAAAAGGGCCATAAAGACGCGATAAGCGCCGCGATCATCGATACGACATAAGCGAGGATCAACCCGTCCCGCAGCGAATAATAGGAAAACAGAAACGCCGCGATGCTGATTGTCCATGGTTCAACTACGGAGCGCGCACGAACGGTCGAGGCAATATCATAGCGGTAAGCCAGCGCCGCCAGCGCGATATCCGCGCCCGCAATGGCAAATATGACCAGTGGCAAAAACCGGTCGAGGCCGTTTATTTCGCTGTTTGGGAACATGATTTGCGGAACCAGAATTAACAAAACCGCGGCCAGCATCGACGCAAACAGGCTGACTATCAGGCCGTCCCATACGACATGAACATGGGGGCGTTTTGTCTGGCTAAGCTGTTCCGCCAGTCCGCGTTTCAAGCCCAACGTGGCAAGCTGCGCGGCAAATTCCACGATCAATATGGCATAGGCAAAACGGCCCAGTGCCGCGGCTCCGTATATACGCCCGGCGATGAACAAAAATGGCAATCGCGCCGCCAGCCGCAACAGGAATCCGAAAATATTGGTGCGGCCCCCTTTGGCGAGCGCGGCAATATCCTCACCGTTGTCACCCCCTCCTGCCTTTGCAGCAGGGCTACCATCCGCAGAGGATATATCCTTGCTGGTTGCGGCTTTAGATGGTCCGTCTGAAGGTTTCTGGCCAAAAGATTCCGGGTTGCTCAAAAAACATGTCTCCGGCCAGTAGCGCGATCCAGAAGCTAGGCCCAAGCGGGCCATAAGCGGTGATTAAAAATGTGCGTCCGGCTTTACCGCACTAAAACCGGCTTGTCATCATTTGGTAATCTTTTAGCCCGCAGCGTTGGTTTAGCGCTGCTCGGCGACAAGCGGGCGGCCCATAAGCTGTGCCGCGATTGTCTGTGAATCGGTTGTGCCGTCCAGTAGCGCACAAACGGCATCAACGATCGGCATTTCAATGCCTCGTGATGTCGCATCGCGCTGTAATACCGGCGCGGTGAAGGCACCTTCCGCGACGGTGGCCCTGTCGGATAGCAGGGATTCTGCCGATTTCCCTTCACCAAGACCTTTGCCGAGCGAAAAATTGCGCGAACTTGTCGATGAACAGGTCAGCACCAGATCTCCGAGACCGCACAGGCCCGAAAGGGTTTCCGCACGCGCGCCGCGAGCCGTTCCATAACGCAGCATTTCCGCAAAACCGCGGCTTATCAGGGATGCACGGGCGTTTTGGCCCAGCCCCGCTCCTTCGGCCACGCCGCACCCGATGGCGAGCACATTCTTGACCGCGCCGCCAATCTCTGCGCCGATAATATCATCCGAAAAATAAGGCCGGAATGAAGGCTTTGCGATCAGGGGATAGAGCCGCTCCCAGGTCGCTTGTGTGTCGCAAGCCAGCGTCAGTGCAGTCGGCAGGCCGCGTGCGACCTCGTGGGCAAATGTTGGACCGGAAAGGACCGCAATCGGGTTGTCTGGGCGAAGGTCCTGCACCACCTCGCTCATCAACTGACGGGTCGATTCCTCCATGCCCTTGCTGCACAAAATCAAGGGCGCATCAGTCTTGGGCATAGACTCCAGACTGGCGCGCAGGTGCTGGGCCGGGGTAACAATCAAAAAGGCCTCGCATGTCTCCATCTGCTCCATCGACTGTGTTGCACGAACATTGTGCCGCAAAGGATGACCGGGAAGAAAAGCGCGATTCTCGTGGTTTTCGTTAATCTGCGAAACCACTTCCTCCTCACGCGCCCACAGCAACAATTCATCCTGCCCCTCGGACAAAACCTGCGCTAGTGCCGTGCCCCACGCGCCTGCACCTATGACGCCGATTTTTGATTTATGTCGTTCTGTCCCACTCATGCCTTTACTCCAGCTCCCCGTGCCTTTTCCGCGCCCGGATCCAATGGCCAACGCGGGCGTGCTGCGAAATCAAGTGTATCAGTCAGGCCCGCTGCAAATCGTTCGGCCCCCGCCCATGCTATCATTGCCGCATTGTCGGTGCATAGCCAAAGCGGCGGCGCGGTAAATTGCATATCATAGTCGCTGGCAAGCTGTTCCAGCATAGCGCGAATGGGACCATTTGCCGCAACGCCGCCTGCTACCACCAGATGGGGAACTGTGCCATGATCTCGTATGGCCTTTTCTAGTCGGTCTTTCAGGCAATCCACAACCGCTAACTGAAATGAAGCGGCTATGTCCTCCGACTTATACTCACCGCTTTCATGCGCGCGGACGACAGCACTTTTCAAACCGGCAAAGGAAAAATGCGGTTCCTTCGACCCTTTGAGCGGGCGAGGAAGCGGTACTGCCGCCGCCTTGCCGGTTTTGGCCAAAGCCTCAACCTTTGGCCCGCCGGGATAACCCAAGCCAAGTATCTTCGCCGTCTTGTCAAACGCTTCGCCTGCTGCATCATCAATAGTCGTTGCCAGACGGCGATATTGTCCCACTCCGTCGACGCGCAATATCTGGCAATGGCCACCTGAAGCGAGCAAAAGTAGATATGGAAAGCCCAAATCCGGATTTGCGAGTCGGGGGGAAAGGGCATGACCCTCAAGATGGTTGACCGCAATCAGTGGTTTGTCCGCTGCCATGGCAAGAGCTTTTCCGGTTACCAACCCTACCATCACGCCGCCAATCAGTCCGGGGCCAGCAGTCGCTGCAATCGCATCGACCTGATCCAGCCTTAGATTCGCTTCTTCAAGCGCCGCTTCGATCAATGGGGTTATGATTTCAGCATGGGCGCGGGCAGCAATTTCAGGCACAACGCCGCCAAACGGAGCGTGCACCGTTTCCTGACCGGCCAGTTTATGGGCCAATATCTTGCGATCCGACGTGACTAGTGCCGCCGCTGTCTCATCGCAGCTTGATTCAATTCCCAATATTACGCTCATATTCCTTTTACTTAAGCTATGGTGGGATTAGGACAAGAGCCATGACAAACAATAAAGATAACAAAGCAAAAATCCCCGGCAAAGATCGGCCTTTACGGATCGGCACACGCGAATCGCCGCTGGCAATGGCTCAGGCCAATATGGTGGCGTCTGCGCTGCTATCTGCTCATGGCTGGGGAATGGATCAGGTTGAACTGGTGCCCATTGTCGCAACCGGGGACAGAATTCAGGACCGTGCGCTGGCGGATATTGGCGGCAAGGCATTGTGGACCAAAGAACTTGACTGGGCGCTCCATGAAGGCAAAATTGATTGTGCCGTCCATAGTATGAAGGATGTCGAAACGCTGCGCCCCGACACCCTAATCATTGCGGCTATGCTGGAGCGTGCGGACACGCATGACCGCTTGATCGGTGCAGATTCGATTGATGATTTGCCTGAAGGCGCGATCGTTGGCACAGCGTCTCCCAGACGCAAAGCGCAATTGCTGGGTCTGCGAAGCGATCTCGATATCCGGCTCATTCGCGGCAATGTCCAGACCCGGCTGACGAAGATCGAAAACGGCGAATTTGCAGCGACCCTTTTGGCTGCCGCTGGTCTTCACAGGTTAGACATGGAGGATATTGGTACTGATATACCCCATGAAATCATGCTTCCCGCCCCGGCCCAAGGCGCGATCGGTATTGAAACGTTAACTGAGTCTAGCCATTTACGCAGCTTGTTAAAAGAAATATCGCACCCCGCCACATTTCGCGCTGTCATGACAGAACGTGCGTTCCTGAAAGAGCTATCCGCCGATTGTCACAGTCCGATTGGTGCCTATGCAACGAATGACGGGATGAGTATCAAACTGGATGCCAAAATATTATTACCCGATGGCAGCGAAAGCATCAGTGAATCCTCGCAATTCGACGTGGGTGATGTTGAGGCTCCTGCGCGGCTGGCTCGTAAAATGCTTGGGGAAGCCAGCGCAGAATTGAAAGCAATCTTTGATAAATGACGCGCTCGCTACTCATTTTGCGGCCCTTTGACGGGGCTTGCAGAACAGCAAAAAACGCACAGGAAATGGGATTGCCTGTAATTATTGACCCCCTGTTTGCTATAAAACCGTTGGATTGGACACCGCCGCCAGCATCGCAATTTGACGCTTTGTTGCTCACCAGTGTTAATGCTGTGATGCACGCTGGTGTCGGACTGGAACAATATAAACAACTACCCGTGCTGGCGATAGGCGAGGTAACTGCCAATGCAGCGAAGCAAGCGGGTCTGAATGTCGTAAAAACCGGTGATCGCGGCGTGAAAGAGTTGCTGGGATCGCTTCAGGCTGGCCAATATCAAAGGCTTTTGCGGTTGACAGGTAAGGAGCATATAGATTTTACACCGCCCGAGCATATTATAACTCTGCGCCACGTTTACCAGGCTCGGGCTTTACCGCTTGGCGAAAAAGCACATGCAGCGCTTAAGGAGGGCAGCGTGATTGCACTTTATTCGCCAAGAGCCGCAAAAATACTGGCTTGCGAGATGGACCGTCATGGTCTCGACCGGTCGCGGAGCGATATAGCGGCTTTGTCGCCTAATATTGCCAAAGCGGTAGGCTCAGGCTGGAAAATGGTGAAGACGGCGGAACGGCCAAGCGACGATGCTTTATTGTCTTTGGCCAGCCAGCTATGTTGTTTATAGGAATGAAGGCGTGGTTGCAGAGCGCATGAGCAAAAATGGGAAAACTGGATGAGCCGGGACTATGAGAGAACCACGTCTGCGGACGGTAAAAGCAATTTATTGCGGAATGTTCTGATTTTGATGGTCGTCGCGTTTGTTGGCGGTGCGATTCTGACTGGCTGGATTTTCTCACGCTATAATCCTTTTGAAAATAATTTCCTTGGTAGCAACAGCGAAACGGCGGCTCCGGCGGCAGGCGCTCCTTCTTCTGTTACAGATCCTGCTACGGCTTTGGCCAAACGGGTAAGAGCAGACGGCACCGTCGCCGCGCCGCCGCCGGTTGAGCCTGTGCCGACCGAGATACCGGCGCTGACACCGGATAAAGAACGCGCACTGGCAGTTAGGGTTGCGGATCTCGAAGACCGGCTATCGCGCATCAATGTTCAGGCGCAAGCTGCATCCGGTAATGCTGCGCGAGCTGAGGGCTTGTTGATTGCCTTTGCGGCACGGCGTGCGCTGGATCGGGGTTCGCCACTTGGTTATCTCGAAGCACAGCTACGACTGCGTTACGGCGATGCCCAGCCCAGAGCAGTGACCACCATAGTGAACGGCTCACGCCAGCCGGTTACTTTGGATGAGTTACTGGCGGAACTGAATGACATTGGTCCGACACTGACTAGCGGTTCTGCGGGTACAGATTTCTGGACAGATTTTAAGCGTGAAATTTCCGAACTGTTCGTGATCCGAAGAGAGGGCAGCCCTTCTCCGGTGCCCCAAAAAAGGCTGGAACGCGCGCAGCGCTATATCGAAAATGGCAACGTTGAAGCAGCTATTGCGGAGATTGAAAAGCTGCCCGGAAGCGCTGGCGGTGATGGAATGGTCAGCAAATGGATGGAAAAGGCACGGCGTTATAATGAGGTGCGCCGTGCCCTGGATGTCATTGAAACCGCTGCGATTCTGGAGCCACAACGGTTAAGCGCGGTCGCAGATACGGGCCAAAGTGCTGAGGCTGCACCACCGGTTTCACCGAGGCCCGCACCTTAAGTCATTCGGACTACTTTGGGACTCGGCTTCCGCTTAATCTTGCCCGGTCATGTCCATTTGCCACAGGATGAAGGCGAATTCCTCTGCCGTTTCCTCAATCTGGTTCCAGCGGCCGGATTTGCCGCCATGGCCAGCGCCCATATTGGTTTTTAACAGCAGGATGTTGTCATCAGTTTTGGTCACGCGCAGCTTGGCGGCCCATTTGGCAGGCTCCCAGTAGGTGACGCGTGGGTCGTTGAGGCCGCCAGTGATCAGCATCGGCGGGTAATCCTGCGCGCTTACCTGATCGTAGGGCGAATAGCTGCGGATATATTCAAATGCTTCCTTGTCGGTAATCGGGTTACCCCATTCCGGCCACTCGCCGGGGGTGAGAGGCAGGCTTTCATCCTGCATCGTGTTGAGCACATCGACAAAGGGAACATGCGCGACAATCGCGCCCCACAGATCGGGATTGCTGTTGACGATGGCACCCATTAGTTCGCCGCCAGCCGAACCACCCGATGCGCTGATCCGGCCCTTGGCAGTATAGTTCTTGTCGGCAAGGCCAGTCGCAACATCGACGAAATCATTGAATGTATTGGTGCGCTGCATCAGCTTGCCTTGCAGATACCAGTTACGGCCCAGATCATCACCGCCGCGTATGTGGGCGATGGCATAGACAAAACCGCGATCAACCAGCGATAGCCGCGTGGTCGAGAAACTGGGCGGAACAGCATAACCATAAGCGCCGTAAGCATAGAGATGCAGCGGAGCGCTGCCGTCCAGTTTCGTGCCCTCTTTATAGACCAGCGACACTGGAATCATGGATCCGTCGCGTGCCTCTATAGTAAGGCGCTCAGTCCTATATTGGCTGGCATCATAGCCGGAGGGGATTTCCTGGACCTTCAGGGTTTCCAAACTCTTGTCTGCCAGATGATAGTCATAAACCGTGTCCGGTGTGACCATCGATTCATAACCCAGCCGCAGCTTGCTGACATCATATTCGGGGTTATCGTCGAGTCCCGCGCTATAACTGGCTTCGGGAAAGGCAATGCGCTCGACCTTTTCCGGGTTCGAATAAGAACGGATTTCGACCTGATCTAAACCATTTTCACGACCCTCGGTTACATAGAAATCCTTGAACGGTGTCATGTCGGTCAGGTAAAACTCGTCTGATCCGGCGATTAAAGTGGTCCACTCACCGGGATTGTCCAGCGATGCTGTCGCCAGCCGGAAATTCACATGGTCATCATTGGTCAAGATATAAAGCGTGCCGTCATGCTCCTCGACCGAATATTCCCGCCCTTTCTTGCGCGGGGAGATTAGCACCTGTTCGGCAGTGGGATTGTCTGTCGGAACAAGTCGCACTTCGCTGGTTTCGTTATCGCCCGTGGCAATGACAATGAACTTTTCCGACTGGGTGAGGCCAACGCCCACGGTGAAGCCGTCCTGCTCTTCTTTATAAAGCTCGATATCCTTGGCAATTTCCGTGCCCAGAACATGCAGGCGGGCATTGTCGGTGCGCCAGTTTTCGTTGGCAAGGCCATAAACCAGGCTTTTGGAATCGGCAGACCAGACCAGGCTGGACAGGGTGCCCGGTATGACGTCCGGTAATTCTTCCCCGCTGGCAAGGTCGAGAAAACGGACCTCGAAACGTTCCGAACCGTTATCGTCAAAGGAATAAGCGAGCAGATTTCCATCCGGAGAGACTGAAAGCGCGCCAAGCCGGAAATATTCCTTGCCCTCGGCCAGCTTGTTCTCATCCAGCATCAAGACGGATTGACCATCCGCCGCTACCGGTTTGCGATACCATTTCTTATACTGTGCGCCTTCATCAAAGGCGGTCCAGTAAAGCCAGTCACCATCTTTTTGCGGAACGGAGCTTTCATCTTCTTTGATCCGCGCCTTCATTTCCTTGAACAATGTATCGGTCAGCGCTTTCTGCCCAGCCATATTCTGTTCAAACCAGCGGTTTTCGGCCTTCAGATAATCGAGCACATCCTCATCATCGACTGTGGGATAGCTCGGATCTTTCAGCCAGTGATAGGGATCGCTGATTGTATAGCCGTGGCGTTCGTAACTATGGGGCCGCTGTTCTGCAATCGGTGGATTTTCAAGTTTTTCTGTCATAGTCTCTTTTGTTTCTGATTGCGCTAATATGGGGGCACCAGCCAGGTTGAGGGACAATAAAAGCAGTAGCGGAAGCTTTTTCATAACAGCCCTTTTCAGTGAAACCGGTGGCGAAAACCGTCTAAAATACCTATGTGTTTGCCAAGACACTAATTCAAGGAGTTTCGCAGCCGATGTTGATGTCCACTTATGAAGCAAGGCTTTCGGCTTTGCGCGAGCAAATGAAAAAAGATGGTCTTGACGGTTTTGTCGTGCCCATTTGTGACGAGCATATGAGCGAATATGTCGGCGATTATGCCCAGCGTCTGGCATGGCTAACCGGATTCGGCGGATCGGCGGGGTCGGCGGTCGTGCTGAAAGACAAAGCGGCGATGTTCGTTGATGGGCGCTACACTATTCAGGTGCGCGATCAGGTCGATGGCAATCTTTACGAATATGTCGGCACGGCTGATAAAAGCATGACTGACTGGCTTGGCGAAAACGCTCCGGAAGGTTCGGCCATCGGCTATGATGCGTGGCTCCATACGCAGGACTGGGTTAAGTCAGCAGAAGCAAGGCTTGCCAAACGCAATGCCAAACTGGTGGCAGTCAAATCCAACCCGATTGATGCAGTGTGGAAAGACCAGCCCGAGCCATCCTTGCTGAAACTAGATGTGCAGCCTGATGAATTTTCCGGTAAAAGCGCGAGCGAGAAACGGGCGGATATTGCTGCCTGGCTGAAAGAGGAAGGGCTTGATGCAACGATCATTGCTGCGCTCGATTCGGTAGCCTGGGCCTTCAATATTCGCGGCAAAGACATAACCAACACTCCCGTTCCGCGCGGCTATGCGATTGTCAAAGCGGACGGCAGCGCGGAACTATTTGTTGCACCGGAAAAGCTGACCGATGAAGTACGGGTGCATCTGGGTAATGCGGTTGCGCTGCGCGATTATAGCGACTTTCCCGCGGCACTGACCGAATATGCAGACCAGAAAATCGGTGTTGATCCAGAGCGTTCTGTTGCGGCGATTTTCGGGCAGCTTGAAGAAGCAGGGGCGCAGATCGTCAAGCGGCGTGATCCCACGATATTGGCGAAAGCGATCAAGAATGATACCGAGATCAGCGGCCATAAAGCGGCGCAGGCACGCGACGGCGCTGCACTGAGCAAGTTTCTTCACTGGTTTTCAAAAGAAGCACCGAAAGGTGGCCATGACGAGCTGTCTGTTGCGGCAAAGCTGGCCGAGTTTCGCGGGCAATCGGACAAGCTGATGGACCTGTCATTCCGCACCATTTCCGGTGCCGGTCCCAATGGCGCCCTGTGCCATTATAGTGTGAACGAGGAAACCAACCGCAAGATTGAAACCGGCACGCTTTACCTGGTCGATAGCGGCGGGCAATATCGCGATGGCACGACCGATGTGACGCGGACCATGGCGGTTGGCGAACCGACGGACGAGATGATCAAACGCTATACGCAGGTTTTGCAAGGCCATATCGCGCTGGCGAAGGCGGTGTTCCCCGAAGGCACGACCGGCGGGCAACTCGACATATTGGCGCGGCAATATCTTTGGGCGGACGGCGTTGATTATGCGCATGGCACGGGCCACGGTGTCGGTGCCTATTTGTCAGTGCACGAAGGGCCGCAGCGGATTGCCGCCTTTGGCGGGTTTAACGAGCCGTTGGTGGCGGGCATGATCTGCTCTAACGAGCCGGGCTATTACAAGGACGATAGCTTCGGCATCCGGATCGAGAATCTGATTCTGGTGGAAGAGCGGGCCATTGATGGTGCGGAAAAGAACATGCTGGGCTTTGAAACGCTCACCTTCGCTCCGCTGGACCGCCGGTTGATTGACCTTTCCACCCTGACCAGCGATCAGCGCCAGTGGGTCGATGACTATCATGCCGAGGTGCTTGATATTGTCGGACCGCAACTGGAGGGCGAAGCGCTCGATTGGCTTAAGGAGCAATGCGCGCCGCTATAATCGCTATAATATTGCTTTGATTCGTTCAGGATGATTTCCGCTGGTGCCGGACAGGACCGGCATTAGCGGGCTTCCACCTTGCGTAAAACGAATCGCCATGACATTCAGCCGGAAAATTCAGGACGAGCACACCGCAATGACAACAGAAACCACCGACCCCCGCGCGGGTTTTCGCCTTATTACTCCGCTGCGCGTGCGCTATGCCGAGGCGGATATGCAGGGCATCGTGTTCAACGCCCATTATCTCGCCTTTGCGGATGTCGCGGTGAGCGAATATTTCCGGGCGCTGATCGCGGCGAGCGGCCATGAATATACCACCGACAGTTTCACGAAACTGTTTGGCGGCGATAACTGGGTGCGCCATGCCGAGCTAGATTACCGCGCCCCGGCAAGAGCTGAGGACATGCTCGATCTCTGCTTGCGGATCACCAGATTTGGCCGGACGAGCTATTCGATTCTGGTCCATATCGTTCGCGGGGACACGCTGCTTAACGTGATAAAGCTCACCTATGTCTGGTTCGATCCCTCGAGCGGCGAAGTGGCTCCGGTAGCGCAAAGCTATATTGATGCGGTGACGGATTTTGAAATTATCAAGCCGGAACGCGCTCTCGTTTCAGCCTGATTCCTGTTGCGAGCGTAAGGACGGGCGTCTTACTCCGCTTCGCTGTCTTTCAGATTCCTGGACTGCGCTTTGCGTCGCCGTAAATTAGCCCGCAACTGTTCGGCAAGCCGCTCCGCTTTTTCGGCTTCCTTGCGCTGTTTTTCGGAGGGTGATTGTGGTTTGGGCATGGATGGCATTTGCCAGCGCCCAATCAAAAATGCAACTCCACTTGACAAGCCGGTAGCCCTTTCGCATAGGCGCGGTGCTTAAGGCAGATAGCCCGGCAAAAAATCAGTGCTGCTGTAGCTCAGTGGTAGAGCGCGTCATTGGTAATGACGAGGTCGAGAGTTCAATTCTCTCTAGCAGCACCATTTTCCCGCATTCTTAAAATCAGGCAAATGTACCAAGGTACATTAATATGTCTCGACGCCTTTGCGAATTTGGCAAGATAGACCCTGAAACAAGTTCAGGATGACGAGTTTTCAAAGTTCAGATTGCTCCTGATTTGACGCAATTTCCAAATTTCAAAGTTCACAAAGTTCACACCAAGAAACATTGCATTTCCGCCAAATCTTGCTCCAGATGTTGGATGTTTCCAACACCGGAAAAATACCCCTCTGACCGGGTGCAATTCTGGCGGGCGCAGATATTCAAGCTGAGAAAGAACCTGCCCGGTCTATCACAGCGCCAGTCCTGTAGGACAGCCTTAATTATTCGCGTGATTGGCAGCGTGGGGAACGACCGATCTGGCCGCTCCCGAACGCTTCTTGACTCTTAACCGGCTGCGCGTGCCGCATTTTCTCCGGCGACGCGGCCGAAATAGGATGCTGGTCCAAGCATCAGGCCGCTGGCATAGCCGCGACCGTCTTGCGCGATGGTGGAGGCACAGGCACCCGCAGCGTAGAGGCCGGGGATCGCTTTGCCGCTGCTGTCGAGCACCTGGGTATCGGCAGAAGTCCGCAGGCCGCCGAGGGTGATGAAATAATAGCAGGAATTGCTATAGGATACTTCAAACGCGGCAAAAGGCCCCTTGTCGAGCGGTTGCAGCCAGTCACTGTCCTTGTGGAACAGCGCATCTTCCCCGCGCGCTGCGCCTTCATTATATTCAGCCATCGTGCGCTGGAGCGATCCCTTTGGCAGGTTCAGCCCCGTTTCCATTTCCTCGATCGTTTCCCAACCGTCGATGAGGCGGTGATTGGCGTGGCCAACTTCCGGATAGGCGAAGATCGCAGAGTCCATCACCAGATAGGCCATGGTTTCCGGCTGCTCCATAATCGCCTGTGCGGAGCGGCCATGATAGCTGTCCTCGGCAATGAAACGCTCGCCCTTGTTGTTGATAAGGATCGCCTTGATTAGCTGCTCCGGCGGATAAAAGCTGGCCGTGGCGATGATCCCGTCCATCGAACGCAGATCGCCGCCCGCTGCCTGACCAAGCCGAATGGCGTCGCCGTCATTGTTCGGAATACCCAGCGGTTCGCAAGTGTCGGGGAATTGCGGGGAATATTGGCTGACCATCTCGCGGTTCAGGCCGAACGCTCCAGCGGCGAGCACGACACCATTTTTGGCACCGAAATATTTCTCTCCGTCGCTCTGCTTTGCGCGGACGCCAACGATGCGACCCTTTTCATCGCGGATGAAGGCATTGACACGGCTGTCGGCTTCCACGCGCACGCCTTCGGCTTCGCAGGCTGTCATCAGCGCGTCCATCGCCAAAGCGCCGCCGCCGTCACCTTCTTTGGCGACCTTGTGCCCGCGCGGGACGGGCTTTGCGATCTGTTTGAACGGCCAGAGCTTCTCGTTGCCGGTGGAGGCGAGGCAATCATCGGTCGGTGCGATAACCGACTTGCCCTTATAATGTCCGCGCGTGAACGGCACGCCCTGTGCCTCAAGCCAGTCGAACTGCGCGGCGCTATTGTCGCAATAGCGTCGGACCAGCTTTGCGTCATGCGCGCCTGTGCTGGCCATCAGAAAGTCATACATATTGTCGGCGCTGTCTTCGTAACCCGCAGCGCGCTGAACATCCGTGCCGCCGCCGAAATAGAAAATACCAGCCGAAAGCGCGCTGGCACCGCCGCCGCCAGAAGCGCGCTCGATTACCAGAACATCGGCACCCGCGCGCCGTGCCTCCAGCGCCGCACAAGCGCCTGCAATACCGTAACCGATTACGACTACATCGGCGCTATCATCCCATTTCTCGATGGTCGCAGCAGACAGGATTTCAGTGGGTTCATTTACATTGGTCATGGCTATAATTTTCCGTTTCAGTTGGTAGCGAGCGTGGGGAGAGAGGCCAGTATTCTGCCCATAAAGTGCAGAGTTGCTTCGCTGTGCCGGATATCATCCGCGTTACTCATCCTCTCTCTTATTTTCTTCAATTTGATACAGGCCGGGTAGGGCGGGTCAATCTTATAAATAACTTTGAAATAAATAAAATGACGGGTGTTCTGATGCGCCCGTTCATTCCATTCTTGTGGTTAACTACGGATGTCAGCATGATAGCGGCGGGAAGAAGTGCCAACTGTCAGAAGTAACGGGTGGCCCGGTCCATCGTGACGGGAATCAGCCGAATTCGCTTTCCAATACCTGGCTTTGCCGCTCGGCAGTCCAGCGTTCCGGATCGTGGATTGCCTGGATCGCGATGCCGACAATCACGGCAAATATCCGGCGTTCCTCAATATCCTTTTCCTCGGCGCTTTTTGAACTTGAACTGGAATCGCGGTCGAGTAATCCGCGTATTCTCTGAAGCGTGCTTTCGGTTCTCTCGACTTGTTGATTGCGAAACTCGGTATCGGTCAGCGTCATGTTCCAGAACGCGATCCAGACCTTCCAGTTGTCGCGGCTCTCGTCATCAGTGGGCAGCAATGTCTGCAGGCAGGCGGTGGTTGATAGGTCGGCTTCGACCGCCTGCGTAAACCGGCGCTGGGTAATGTCCAGCGTGTCCAGAAAGATGAACAGCATGAGCTCCCGCTTGTCACGGAAATAATGCGAGATGATCGCGGTGCTGAGCTTCGCGGCTTCTGCAATGCGGCGGATGGTGAATTTTTCCAGCCCGTGTTGCAGCAGCACCTTTCGGGCAATCCCGACAACCTGTTTACGGCGTTCATCATGATCTACTATGCGTGGCAAAATTATACCCTATCAGTTTCGGAAACGATCCGAGGTCTAATTGATCGGCAAGATCGTGACAATCGCGCAAATATCAGGACGCTTTTGCCTATGGCTCAGGGGATGAACGGATTCAGGGAAGATCGGGAGCTGCGGCCACAAGCTGCTCAAGCGGCCGCGCTTCATCGGCGCTTACACAATGCTCGACCCAGCGGTGAAAATGCTGCAATCCGCCTTCGTTCCGGCCGAACTGGACAAATTTCTGATAGCCGGATCGCAGGATATGTTGCTGGTCCTGCGACATCGGTAAATCCTCGTCCCGCACCACATGCGCGATGAAAGAGACAAGCTCGTCCGCAGCGGTGCGCTCCTCGTCATTCTGGGGAGTTTCGTGAAGATAGGTCTGGATCGTTACGGATTCACCAACCGTTTTACCGGGAATGACCTGCGATAGGATCACGCCCCGCCCGCCCTGGAAGAAGCTGTTGATCGAAACATTGGGGAAGAGGATCCATTCGCCCGAAAAAAGCGGTTCCATGGGCCACTCTTCACGCGGCAGGCCATGCAGGCGAGAGAGGTTGTCAAAGCCCGTCGGTTCACCCCGTTTGCCCATGTGGCGCAGGCGGAAATGGGGGCCGTGATATTGATATTGGGCTACATTACCCATTTCGGGGCCGAATGTATCGCGGTGCAATACAGGAAGATGATAGAATTCCAGATGCGCGTCAAAGGCCAGTTTCCAGTTGGTGCCCTCCAGCACTGTCCGCTTCCCGAAATGCCAGTTTTCAAAGCCGAAGCCGCCCAGCATCTCTGCAAAGTCGCCCAGAAATGCAGAAAAATCCGCCGGTGCGTCGGGGTCCAATATGGCCCAGATCAGGCCGGACTGCTCCTGCACCGGAAAGCGGGTCAGGCCATGTTCGTCCGGATCAATGTCTCCGAAATCTTCGCGAGACGCAATCCCGATCAGATTGCCTTCGCGGCCAAAGGACCAGCCATGATAGGGACAGGTGAAGCGCGCAGCCTTGCCGCAACCTTTGGCGACAGGGCTGGCGCGGTGGGTGCAGCTATTGAGGAAAGCGCGCGCCTCCCCATCCTTGCCGCGCACCAGCAGGACCGGGATGCCGGCAATGTCCATTGTCTTGTAAGCGCCGGGTTCATTCAACTCGCAGCTTGCCGCGAGCATGAGGGGGATGCGTTTGAAGATCCTCTCTTTTTCAAGGGAGAACTGCGCCTCGTCCGTATATTGCGCGGTGTCGAGCTTTATCACCTGGCGCGCTTGCCGGACATAGCCCGTTTCCTGAAGGGCAAGCATCTCTTCGGTATCGGTGTAGAGCTGTTGTATCGCTTCCGGTTTCATCGGCGGTAATCCTCTCAATCTCTCTTATATGGCCAAATTCATACAGGGACCAGGAGCCGAGTCAATGTTAAATATAACATTGATATAAATAAACGGGCGCGCTTGCCGGGCTGATTGGCGCGGGGAAATGACATCGGAACAGGGTGCTCAAACGCGGTCAGACCGACCGGGCATAAGTGACGGATCGGGAACAATCCCTTTACATTGCGCCGCTTTCCGATAGTTTGCAGGCAGGGGTCGCAATGAATAATTGTGAAGGGGTATAGTTAATGACTGAACAACAAGCCGGAAAGGCGCTACTGGGGCGCACTAAGGCAATCCTTTTGAAGCCTCGTGAAGAATGGCCGGTTATCGAGGCCGAACCAACCAGCATTGCCGATGTTTACAAGTCCCATGTGCTTCCATTGGCAGCCATAGGGCCGGTTGCCGCATTTTTGCACGCCGTGGTTTTTGGCAACAGCTTTCTGGGTATAACCTATCGCCCGTCCTTTCTGTCAGCCCTGTCAACGGCGGTGATCAGCTATATAGTGACGCTGGTTGCTGTATTCCTGTTGGCACTTGTTATCGATTTTCTTGCGCCGAAATTTGAAGGCACGTCCAACCGGACCAATGCGTTCAAACTGGCGGCCTATAGCGCGACTGCCGGTTGGGTAGCGGGGATATTCCAGCTTATACCGGGACTTGGCATGCTCGCCATTCTTGGTGTTTACGGGCTTTACCTGCTCTATGTCGGCCTTCCGGTGATGATGAAATCGCCAGAGGACAAGTCGGTTGTTTACACGGTGGTTATCGTTGCCATTGGTGTCGTCGCCGGGCTTATTTTCAGCGCGGTTCTGGCTCCGCTGATGATGCTGGGCAGCAGCACGCCTTCGTTCAGCGATTCTAGCGGTTCAGGTGGCCTGCCGGGCAGCCTGTCGGGTGATCTGAGCATCCCCGGTGTCGGTTCGATCGACATGGGCAAGCTGGAAGAGGCTAGCCAGAAAATGGTGGCGGCGAGCGAGAAAGCGAAAAGCGGCGAAGCCACCGCTATCGCACCGAAACAGCTTGCCGAATTGCTCCCCGCATCTCTTCCCGGCGGCCTTGCACAGTCCAACCTGAAATCCAGTGGATCATCAGTTGGCGGCATGGCCACCGCCACGGCATCGGCGCAATATGGTGAGGGCGATAGAACCGTCAAACTGACGATCACCGATCTGGGCGCAGTGGGCGGCCTTGCCTCCCTGGGTAGTGCCATGAACATCGAATCCGAAAGCCAGGACGGCAGCGTTACCAAGAAAATGGGTAAAGTCGATGGCCGCATGACCTCGATCCGCTTTGATAGTGAACGTCAGGACGGAAGCTATAGCATGGTCGTCGGTGACCGCTTCAATGTCGAAGCCGATGGCAGCGCCGGTTCAATCGAAGCCCTGCGCGCGCTGGTCAACACGGTTGATATTGCAAAACTGGAAGCCCTTAGCAGATAAGAGGCGGGACGCGGTTCCGGCCACAATCTTTCACCGTTAGCCCTGAGCTTGTCGAAACGCGCCGTGATTATCAGGCGCGCTATTAGTCGGCGTATAGCCCGATGGGCTCAGGACTAACGGGAATCCTCCACTACCGGCTAATCTCGATCGTTTTCACGCGGGCTTTCGATCCGTGGACTATGGTAAGCGCCGTTTTGGGAACGCCCAGTGCCTTGGAGAGCAATTTCAGCACGACTCCATTGGCCTTGCCGTCTTCGGGTGTCGCCGTTACGCGGACTTGTAATACAGCGGCTTCCGGACCTTCGGCGGGCATCAATATGGCATTCTC
>JADMKQ010000143.1 GCA_015478735.1 Sphingorhabdus sp.
CGAGGAAAATCAGCTCCCCCGTCTGCGGATTCAACCGAAACTCGAACCGCCCATAATCAAACGGATGAAAGACTTTTGCCATCGTCATGGCGAGATGGGCAATGCGTGGCTGCCATTCCGGATCATCGAACAAAACGGTTTCATATACAGCCGCTTGCGAGGTCAGGTCGCGCTTCTCCGCATAGGTCCGCAAAGCCGCAGGATCAGCCTGCCGGAACATGAACATCGGGCATAAAGCCGGTTCGCCGCCAGACAGGAACATAGGCACTTCGATATCATGGCCTTCCAGGAAAGGCTCGACAATCGCGTCATGGCCTTCTTCGTGAATCTCTGTCACAGCTTGCACGACACCTGCCCAGTCACCGGCATCCCGCACGCCCCAACTGGCCGACGAGGCATTGGGCTTTATCACCATCCGCTCGGTCATCGGGCAATCAGCCTCCACCACGGGTGCACCGCGCCGGAAAATTGCCCATGGCGCCATCGGCAGGCCACGTGATTTGGCTTCCAATTTGGTGAGATGCTTGTCATCCGACAGGCCACGCAAAATCGGCGACGCGCCCAGAAACGGGATATTCAGCCTTGTGCAAAGCAAGGGCAGCAACATTTCACTGTTCAAAAAACCGCCGCGGTTCAGCAACGGGAAGACAAAATCACAGCCGGGATGCTCAAACAAGGCTTCATAGCTGTTCGCCAGCGACAGCCTGATCCCCATATTTTCCAGTATCGACCGGATTTCCCGATGATAGATGGCGTGATTGCCATCTTCCTCATGCAATCCTTCTTCCGAAAAGACATGTTTGGCGACAAACATGACATGAAGGCTGCTCCTGATTTCAGGCGCAAGCAAGGCACGTTTCGGTGCAGCGAATCGGTTTAGAGTCGGGTTCATTCGACCATAGATGATGGCTTCCTGTTACAGGTTGAAGACAAGGCGCTGCATTTTACGTTACGGAATATGCGCTCTGCTGAGACAGGCTCAGAAAACTGGCTTTTTGGCGGAAAATAAGCTATTATGGCCATTATGCCAGCCGTTAAAGCCGCCCGTCCTACAGATATTTTTACGCCCGATAACTGGGCGCGGTTGACCGCTGTTTCCAAGTGGCGCGGCCCGCTGATGATTGCCCATGCGTGGATCGTGATTTTTGCCACTATTGGCCTGGCGGTATGGATTGCCCATCCGCTGGCATGGATCGCGGCGATCATTCTGGTTGGCAGCAGGCAACTGGGCCTTGCCATATTGATGCATGACGGCGCGCATGGCTTGCTCCATCCCAAGCGCAAGGTGAATAATTTCCTTGCCCAGTGGGCAAGCGGCATTTTTGTCGGCAGTGACCTGCAATCCTACCGCGCCTATCACCTGATCCATCACCGCTATACGCAGCAAGCGGAAGACCCCGATCTCCGGCTGTCCAAGCCCTTCCCGACCAGCAAGGCGAGCATGGCGCGCAAAATCTTGCGCGACCTTACCGGCCTGACCTTTCTGAAACAGCGCGGCGCGAATATCGTGGCGATGCTATCGGCGGCGCGGCTCATTATCATGAGCGGCGGCAAAGTCCTTTCCGGTTATGACAGCAAGGCTGGCCGACCGGAAGCGGGTTTGACGGGGGAAACCGTCGATCCGGCCAAGCAGAATGTCGCGCAGACATTATTCATCGGCAAGGTCACCGCGCAATTCATCCTCGCCCAGCTCCTGTTGCTGGCGCTGTCTTATCTTACCGGTTTTGGCGTCCTGCCGTTCCTGATCTGGTTCATCGCGCTGGCGACGACGTTCCAGCTATTCCTGCGTATCCGTAATATCGCGGAACATGCTTGCACCACCACGGGCAGCGAAGACCCGTTTACGCACGCCCGCACGACCTATGCAAACTGGCTGGAACGCGCCACCGTGGCGCCTTATTGGGTCAATTACCATAGCGAGCACCACCTGTTCATGGGCATCCCGTGCTATAACCTGCCCAAGGCCAATGCGCTCCTTATCGCCAATGGCATGGACCAGCGCATGACCATAGCGCCGGGATATTGGTCCGTGCTGAAACAGGTCACTGCTGAACAACCAGCCGTCCAAACAGCCTGAGCAGCAACCCGGTTAATTCCGGCGATTATCCGTGAATGAAGCGGTGGGCAGCGCGGTCTTTTTTGGTCGATGCGGGATCAAAAACCTCGCCGTTCATCGCAATATATACGCCGGGTGGCAGGATCTGGGTCGCGGCCAGGGCAAAGCCGATGTTAAATTCGGCATCGCTATTGCGTAGTGTCGCGGGTTGCATTGATCCGGTCAGAACAATGGTTTTTCCGGGAATATCGCTAAGCTTCTGCGCTGTCTCCACCATCGTATCGGTGCCATGTGTCACCAGCACCTTTTTCGCATCGCATCCGGCCACAGCGTCATAGATTATCTGCCGGTCAGCATCGGTCAGGTCCAGACTGTCCTTACGCATCAACTGCCGCACCCGGTGCGGGACATGGACATTATTTTCCGCCAATATATCGGGCAGCGCGGTGGGTCCGATGTGATATTCCGACAAGGCATCGAAATAGACCTTGTCGATCGTGCCGCCCGTGGTGAGAATCTCGATCATGCCAGCGAATCTGCAATCAGCTTGCGGGTGTTTTCCACGCCGTAAAGCGCGATGAAGCTGCCCATGCGCGGTCCTTGCGGGCTGCCTAGCAATGTCTCGTAAAGCGCCTTGAACCAGTCACGCAGGTTATCAAAGCCGCCTTCCTTGCCGATAGTATAGACAATCGTCTGGATGTCTTCCGCTTCTGCGCCATCCGGCAAAGCGGCGAGTTCGCTGTCGAGCCGTTCCAGCGCCGCGACCTCCACCCCTTCGGGTTTGCGCCGGTGCAGCGTGGGCGCGATAAAATCCTTGTGATAGGCCATCGCATTGCCGATCAGCTCATCAAGATCCGGGTATTTCTCTGCCGTTGCATCGGGCGCATAGCGGCGCAAATAGCCCCAGATCTGGTCCCGGTCAGCATCGCCCATCACCCCGACAAGGTTGAGCAGCAACCCGAAAGTCACCGGAATCGTGTCTGTGGGAACATCGCCATTATGGACATGATGCACAGCATTTCCGAGCCGCTTGTCCGCTTCCTGCTCGTGCCAG
>JADMKQ010000144.1:0-3012 GCA_015478735.1 Sphingorhabdus sp.
AAGGCAAGAGGGATCACCAAATCACCCCTGGCCCGCGATTATTTCGGGGAATGTTGAGCTAGAGTGATTTCGAGTGAAATGGAACATTTCACGACTCGGAAATCACGATAAAACAATAGATTAGGCCCCAATTTTGATTCAATCAAAATAGGACAGGGTCTAGGTTCTCAGCCGCGTCTCAAATAACAACAGCATCGCCTGATTTCGCGCTGGCATGATCCTGCGTGCCATGCGTCAACACCTCATCCCCCTCGACAATTTCGGCAATCGCAATATCCGGCAGATCAGCAATTTTTTCGTAAACCGGTTTGAAATCCGTCTCCACCGTCACGCGCAGCAATTCATCCAGACTAGGGATGACAAAATAATTCTGCTGGAAATCGTCAATCCGATATTCCGTGCGTAACACCCGTTCAAGGTCGAACATGATGCGATTGGGGCTGTCACTGTCCAGCGCAAAAATGCTTTCGCCATAGCTAGACACAATCCCCGCGCCATAGATACGCAGCCCTTCCGGTTCCTGGATCAGCCCGAATTCAACTGTATACCAGTAAAGCCGCGCCAGTTGTTTCAGCGCCCCGAATTGCAGCGCCCTTATCCCGCCGCGGCCATAAGCTTCCATATAATCGGCAAAGCGCTGATCCGCGAGCATCGGGACATGGCCGAAAACATCGTGAAATATATCCGGCTCCTGCAAATAATCGAGCTGATCCGGTTTCCTGATGAAATTGCCGGACACGAAACGGCGATTGGCAAGATGGTCGAAAAACACATCATCGGGAACAAGACCCGGCACAGCGACGACTTTCCAGCCAGTCGCATCCATCAATATCCGGTTCAGCTCGTCAAAGTCCGGAATACCGGGCTTGGAAAGCTGCAAGATATCAACTCCGTCCAGAAATGCCTGCGCCGCGCGTCCCGGTAACATTTTACGCTGACGTTCAAACAGGGTGTCCCAGGTGGCATGTTCCTCATCACTATAACCGGACCAGTTCTGGTCAATCGTCCAGTCGGCATTTGCGTGCGCTGGCGGCTTGTCATAGACATGGGATTCAGGATCGGGAGCGGTAAGCATATAGCCATCTTACAGCAAAAGAGGTTTCAATGGCAACTTTTCGAGTGAAATGGCTGACCCGTATCTTAGCCGGCCTTGTGGCTGTGATCGCTCTCTATCTGGTCGCTGCCCTGTTCGGAAGCATCATAGCTGCCAACCCATATTGGAAGAGCACGGATGGCGGCGTTATATTATTTATTGAGACCAATGGCTTGCACACCGGAATCATCATGCCGGTATATAGCGACGTGCATGATTGGCGGGAATTGATCCGCCCCGAACATGTGGAGAGCCCCATAGGCTATAGAAGTCATATTCTGGTCGGCTGGGGCCATGAAGGGGTCTATCGCAACACAGAATATTGGCAGGATCTACGCTTCAAGGATGCAGCAAGCGCCATATTCGGCAGCGATGACGTGTTACTGCATGTTTATCACCTGAACTATCCACAGGCTTATCCCCATTACCGGCGGCCCATCACCGTCAGCGAAGCGGAATATCTTCTGATCATCGAAGCCATTAAAGATCGCTTCGTTCTGGACGCATCGGGGCAAACCATTCCGTCGCCCGGCTATGGCAAGGATGATCTGTTCTACAAAGCGCGCGGGCATTATAACGCCTTTTACACCTGCAATAACTGGACCAGCGATGTTTTGGGTCAGGCGGGTATCAGGACTGGTATCTGGACCCCGTTTCAGGGCGGTGTGATGCGTTGGGTTCGGGATGTTCCCCCTACCCCGCCGCTTTGACAATCTCCGCCCAGGCCGCCTCATCAATCACCTCGATACCAAGCTCGGCGGCCTTCTTCATCTTTGATCCCGCACCCGGTCCGGCGACCAGCAGATCGGTTTTGGCACTTACAGACCCCGATGCTTTCGCCCCCAAAGCTTCCGCCTGCGCTTTTGCTTCATCGCGGCTCATCGTTTCCAGTTTCCCGGTAAAGACCACCGTTTTACCCGCCACCGCGCTATCGCGTGTCTCGACAATATAATCAGGCGGCGAGACTTCACTCAGCAGGTCATCCCAAACCGCGCGGTTATGCGGCTCATGAAAGAAATCGGCCAGCGCCTCCGCCACGGTTGGTCCCACGCCGTCAATCGCGGTTATTTCTGCACGGACCGCTTCATCCTCTCGCGCCGCAATCGCGACTTCGGCCAATCTGGGCAGCGTCGTAAAGTTCTTCATCAAATCTCGCGCCGTTACTGCGCCGATATGACGGATGCCTAGCCCGAAAAGTAGCCGCGCCGCATCGGCCGAGCGTTTCTTTTCCACAGCAGCCAACAGGTTATCCACAGACTTTTCCTGCCAGCCATCCCGCGCCAATATCTCTTTGCGATGCGTGTGCAGGCGAAAAATATCCGCAGGGCTTTCGATAAAACCGGCCTCGATAAACTCTGCGATGCTTTTCTCGCCCAGGCCATCAATATCCAACGCGGCACGCGACACGAAATGGACCAGCCGCTGAAACCGCTGGGCCGGACAGATCAGGCCGCCAGTGCAGCGAACATCGACCTCGCCTTCTTCCGCGACCGCTTCGCTATTACATTCGGGGCAATGGTCAGGAAAAACATACGCCTCACGCTTTTCATCACGGGTGAGGTTTTCCACCACCTGCGGAATAACGTCCCCTGCGCGCTGAACCAGCACACGGTCACCGGGACGCACGCCCAAACGCTCTATTTCATCGCGGTTATGCAGCGTGACGTTGGAAACAACCACCCCGCCCACCGTCACCGGTTTCAGCCGCCCGACTGGGGTCAGCTTACCCGTGCGGCCAACCTGGATATCAATGCTTTCCAGCGTCGTTTGCGCCTGCTCCGCCGGGAATTTATGCGCGATGGCCCAGCGCGGGGATTTCGCAACAAAGCCCAGACGTTGCTGCCAATCAAGCCGGTCAACCTTGTAAACCACCCCGTCAATATCATAAGGCAGATCAGCGCGCTCCGCCTCGATATGCC
>JADMKQ010000144.1:3022-17404 GCA_015478735.1 Sphingorhabdus sp.
ATCGAGGCGGAGCGCGCTGATCTGCCTCGATATGCCGGTAATGGTCGAGCATCTTTTCCACCGTATCAAACCGCTTCATCAGCGGCGATACCGGAACGCCCCAACCGGCGATTACGGCCATAACGTCAAAAATATTATCCCCCGGAACCTCGCTCGCCACGCCCCAGCCATGCGCCCAGAATTTCAGCGGGCGCTTGGCTGTAACCTGCGCATCTTTCTGGCGCAGCGATCCGGCCGCCGCATTGCGGGGATTGGCAAACTGGCGGATTTTTGAAGGGTCGAAGTCAATATTCTTCGCGTCTGCCGCTGCTTTGCCTTCTTCCATCAGACGGGTATTCAGCCCCGCAAAATCGCTCTTGGCCATATAGACCTCGCCGCGAATTTCAAAAACATCGGGCGCATCCTCAGGCAGCTCTTGCGGAATATCGGCGATTTGCCGGACATTGGCGGTCACATCCTCGCCTATCTGTCCATCCCCGCGCGTGGCCGCGAGCACCAGCTTGCCCTTCTCGTAACGCAGCGCGCAGGACAGGCCATCAATCTTGTCCTCCGCCGTCACCGTCACCGGCTCACCCTCCGGCAAGTTCAAAAACCGCCGCACCCGCGCGATCCATTCTGTTATGTCTTCATCCGCAAAGGCATTGTCTAGCGAGTACATCCGCTGTTC
Source organism: Sphingorhabdus sp. (assembly GCA_015478735.1). Classification (GTDB taxonomy): domain Bacteria; phylum Pseudomonadota; class Alphaproteobacteria; order Sphingomonadales; family Sphingomonadaceae; genus Parasphingorhabdus. Next base: position 3,690 of record JADMKQ010000144.1, read on the forward strand.
GTGCGTAACTTTCGACAATGGCGAATTGGCCACCGCCGCACCGACCGCGCGATTGGGGCTGTCGTCCCGCACCAGATGCGGAAAAGCCTCCTCCAGCTCATTATTCCGCCGTACAAGCGCATCATAATCCGCATCCGAAATTTCCGGAGAATCCTCGGTATGATAGAGCTTGTTATGTTTGGCGATTGTGCGGGCAAGGCGCATCAATTCATTAGCGGCCTCTGCTTCGGAGAGCTTGGCGGGGGGAGTATCGTTCACGAAAGCGTCCATCTTCGAAGAGGGAAAGGCAAAAGGGTTAGCAACTTCGTCATCATACCCGCTCCAGCAGCCGGTCCGCCTGCGCTCGTGCCTCATCCGTTATATCTGCGCCTGACAGCATACGGGCAATTTCCTGACGCCTGCCCTCGTCATCCAGCGCGTTGACATCAGTGCGCGATACGGTGCCGTTGGAACTTTTGTTGATCAGCAGATGGGCATTGCCCTTGGATGCGACTTGCGGGCTGTGCGTCACGACAAGCAATTGCGCGCTGCTCGACAAGCGGGACAAGCGATCGCCAATGGCCGAGGCCACCGCCCCGCCAACGCCGCGATCGACCTCGTCAAAAATGATCGTCTTGGCCCCGCCCTCTTCCGCCAAAGCGACTTTCAGCGCCAATATGAACCGCGACAATTCGCCGCCAGAAGCAATCTTGCCGAGCGGTGCCAATGGTGCGCCGGGATTGGTGGAAATTAAAAATTCCACCCGGTCCATCCCGCTCGCTCCCCACCGGTCCTCGTCGAGCGGTTCCAACAGGGTTTCAAACCGGGCAGCGTCCAGTTTCAGCGGCACCAATTCCCCTGCAACCGCCTTATCCAGCGCCTTTGCGGCCTTCGCTCGCTTCGCCCGCAGAGCCTCTGCAGCGTCAATGTAGGATTGTTTGGAAACCCTTAGTTTCGACTCCATTGACTCCAGCGACTTACCCCCGTCGCTAATCGCGGCAAGTCGGTTTTCCAGATCAATCAGCAATTGCGGCAAATCATCCCCCGCAACCCGATGCTTGCGCGCCAATGCCCGCAAATCAAACAACCGTGTCTCCATGTCATCCAGCCGCTGCGGATCAAAAGCCAGCGCATCAGCCGCTTCGTTCAGCTTATCTTCCGCCTCATCCGCTTCGATAACAGCACGGTCCAGCGCTTGCAGAGCCTCTGCCAGCAGCGGATGATCTTCGGCAATCCGATCCAGCCGCCGCGCCGCTGCCCGCAAAGATGCCAGACCACCGTTCGACCCGTCAAACGCGGCTCTGATCGCTTCAAGATCACCCGTTAGCTTTTCGCCTTTCATCATTGAAGAGCGTTCAAGTGCCAGTTCCTGCTCCTCCCCCGGCTGCGGCGCAAATTTAGATAGCTCCGCAACGCTATGTTCCAAATATTCGCGGTCCTTCTCCGCAGCGTCCTGATCCTCCAAAGCCTTTTCCAGATCGGCTTTGGCAGACTGCCAGTTCTCGAAAGCCCGTCGCACCTTCGCGCCATCAACCCCTGCATAGCTATCAAGCAAACGGCGATGTCCGCGCGGATTTATCAACCCACGATCATCATGCTGTCCGTGAATCTCGATCAGCCGGCTACCGACATCACGAAGCAACGCAGCAGAACAGGGTTGATCGTTAATAAAGGCACGGCTGCCGCCATCCGCCTTGACTGAGCGTTTTATAATGAGCGGTTCACCCGGTTCCAGATCAATATCATTATCGCTTAGATACTCGGCCAGTTTGCTATCCGCAGCCGGTGAAGCAAAACTCGCAGTGACTTGCGCCTTTTCGGTGCCCTGACGAACCAATCCGCTATCAGCGCGGTTGCCGAGCGCAAGGCCAAGGGAATCCAGCAAGATCGATTTACCTGCCCCCGTTTCACCCGTCAGCACAGACAGACCGGCCCCGAACTCCAGGTCCAGCGCCTCAATAAGGACAATGTCGCGAATGGAAAGGGACTGCAGCACAGCCCTCTCTTAAATCACGTTCATCTTAGCTGCAATGACCCATGAACATGGCAGAAAGCAATTTGTGCGCAATCAGCTCGCGCTCAGCTTGTCCCCATGCTTGCTCATAAGGTCATAAGCGCGCTCATACCATTTTGAACCGGGATAGTTTGCGCCCAGAACTGCTGCCGATTTCTTGGCCTCTGCCGGAACACCCAGAGCCAGATAGGATTCGGTCAACCGCATCAAAGCTTCGGGTGCATGGGTCGTGGTTTCATATTTGTCGATAACGGTGCGGAAACGAATAGATGCTGCAAGCCATTTGCCCCGACGCTGGTAAAAGCGGCCAATTTCCATTTCCTTACCTGCCAAATGATCGTTGACCAGATCCATCTTCAACAAGGCATCCGCCGCATAGCTAGTATTAGGATAGCGGCGCGCCACTTCACCCAGTGTTGCCAGTGCTTGTTCGGTAATCTTCTGGTCCCGCGTCACGTCACTAATTTGTTCGTAATAGCTCAGTGCGATCAGATAATACGCATACGGAGCGTCTTTGTTACCCGGATGGATCGACAAAAAGCGACGTGCTGACTCGATCGCCTTGTTATAATCACCGGAAACATAATAGCTAAATGCGCTCATCTGCTGTGCGCGGCGAGCCCATGGTGAATAAGGGTGCTGGCGCTCAACCTCATCAAATAATGCTGCAGCGATTTTATACTGACCGCGGTCAAGCCGATCTTTTGCCGCGTTATACAATGTGTTCACATCACGCGCGACATAACTGGTGTCCGTGCTGCCTCCACCTCCGCCCAGCGATGCACAAGCCGAAAGCGCGGTAACCGACAGACCTAACAAGGCCGCTTTGATGATCATGTTTTTCATAACACTTCCCTTAACCACTAATCCCCTGTCCGCCAATAGTTGTTTGAACAGCGCTCTATCTTTGAATGTTGTTGGCTCAAACAATGAGGCCGTTTTCTAGCGCGTTCTCGTTATCTGTAAGATGAATGATATGACAAAAATGACGCTTATCCCAACGGCCAGGAACCATCTTTCAACGGTGAAAAGCAGATTTTGAATAGGATTGACGCAAAAAAGGGCCCCGCTTTCACGGAGCCCTTTTTATTAGAAGCCCAAATTATTTAGTCTTCGGTGATTGAGCTAGGCAGCGGAATATCGCCGCCGTCTTTATTTCCGTCAGGACGGCCCCTACCACGACCTCGGCCACCGCCATCACGGCGAGGACCACGTGGCTTGTCACCGCGTGGTTCACGGGCAGGACGGGTGTCTTCCAGTTCTTCGCCAGTTTCCTGGTCAACAACCCGCATCGACAAGCGAACTTTGCCGCGCTGATCGATTTCGAGGACCTTGACCTTCACTTCCTGACCTTCGCTCAGTACGTCAGAAACTTTCTCGACACGCTCGCTCTTGATTTCAGAAACGTGAACAAGACCGTCTTTGCCGCCCATGAAGTTCACGAACGCACCAAAGTCGACGAGGTTTACAACTTTACCATCATAGATTTTGCCAACTTCAGCTTCTTCCACAATGCCGGCAATCCAAGCCATCGCTGCTTCAATCTGTGATTTATCAGAAGAAGAAACCTTGATCAGGCCTTCATCGTCGATATCAACCTTCGCGCCGGTTTCTGCAACAATTTCGCGGATGACCTTGCCGCCGGTTCCGATAACGTCGCGGATCTTTTCTTTGTTGATCTGCATCGTTTCGATCCGTGGAGCATGTTCGGACATTTCAGAACGAACTGAAGACAGAGCTTTGCTCATTTCGCCAAGGATATGCGCGCGGCCGCCATTGGCTTGTTCCAGAGCGGTTTTCATGATTTCCTGCGTAATGCCGGCTACTTTGATATCCATCTGCAAGGAAGTGATACCTTTTTCGGTACCTGCAACTTTGAAGTCCATGTCGCCCAGATGGTCTTCATCGCCCAGAATGTCAGACAGAACCGCAAACTCTTCCCCTTCGAGGATCAACCCCATGGCAATGCCGGAAACCGGACGAGCCAAAGGCACACCCGCATCCATCATGGCCAATGAGCCGCCACAAACGGTCGCCATCGAAGATGAACCGTTGGATTCGGTAATATCAGACAGCACACGGATCGTATAAGGAAACTCTTCTACCGTCGGAAGAACCGGACGGAGCGCACGGAAAGCAAGCTTACCATGACCAGTTTCGCGGCGACTGGTGAAACCAAAGCGGCCCACTTCGCCGACCGAATAAGGTGGGAAGTTATAGTGGAGCATGAAGTTGGAATAGCTCAGGCCTTCCAAGCCATCGATCATCTGTTCCGCATCTTTGGTGCCCAAAGTCGTGGTAACAATCGCCTGTGTTTCACCACGGGTGAACAGAGCCGAACCGTGCGTACGTGGAAGTAGGCCTACCATCGCTTCGATCGGGCGAACCTGATCTAGTTTACGGCCATCAATGCGCGTTCCGTCTTTAATGATTGAGCCGCGAACGATTTCAGCTTCCAGTTTCTTGACCATCTTACCGGCGGTCATCTGGGTCTGGCCATCTTCATTCGCATATTTTTCTTTGGCCTTTTCACGAACCGCATTCAGGGCGTCGGAACGCTCCGATTTATTGGTTTTTTTGTAAGCCGCAGCAATATCTTTTCCAACCAGCTTGCGCAGATCTTCCTTGATGGCGCTATTATCTTCGCCGGCATCAAGCTGCCAAGGTTCCTTCGCAGCTTTTTCAGCTAGCTCAATAATGAGGCCGACAACATCCTTTGCTGCATCATGGGCAAACTGCACAGCACCAAGCATGACTTCTTCGGAAAGCTCTTGCGCTTCCGATTCAACCATCATCACCGCGCCTTGTGTCGCCGCAACAACCAGGTCGAGTTCGCCCTGCGAGACTTCTTCCATGGATGGGTTTAGCTGATATTCGCCTTCTTTATAACCGACGCGAGCTGCACCAATTGGCCCCATGAAAGGAACACCGGAAATTGTCAGGGCTGCGGAAGATGCGACCATCGCCAAAATATCAGGCTCGTTAACACCGTCATAGCTCATCACTTGGCAGATAACGTTGATTTCGTTGTAGAAACCTTCTGGGAATAGTGGACGGCAAGGACGGTCAATCAAACGGGAAGTCAGCGTTTCTTTTTCCGTCGCACGGCCTTCGCGCTTAAAAAAGCCGCCTGGAATACGACCAGCGGCTGAGAATTTTTCCTGATAGTGGACGGTAAGCGGGAAGAAGTCCTGCCCGTCTTTTACCGATTTAGCGGCAGTCACTGCGCACAGCACAACCGTTTCGCCGAGGGTCGCGAGCACCGCGCCTTCAGCCTGACGAGCAATACGGCCCGTTTCAAGAGTGAGGGTCTGTCCGCCCCACTGCATTTCAACTTTCTTTACATCAAACATTCGTATTTTCCTTTGTCCCGCCTGCCCTATGCAATGCGGGGGCTTTCATTTGTCCAGCAATCCGGCTGAACAGCGGTTGAGAGCTATTATCGCTCCCGTTTCCTGGCATCTCCCACCTTATTATGAGAATTTGCCTTTTTGTGTTCTCCTATAAAATTCAGGAGGACCAATGCGAAAACGGCCTCCATCGGGAGGCCGGTTTCTAATTTCTTATTTCCGGAGACCAAGGTCTTTAATCAGCTTTGCATAGCGTCCCGCATCTTTTTTGCGGAGATAGTCCAGCAAAGAACGGCGCTTGTTCACCATCATCAAAAGTCCGCGGCGCGAATGGTTATCTTTGTGATGGCCTTTGAAATGTTCGGTCAGGTTCACAATACGCTCGGTAAGGATTGCAACCTGTACTTCCGGGGAACCGGTATCGCCTTTTGTTTGGGCGAATTTTGTGATCAGTTCCTGTTTTTTTTCTGCGGTAATCGTCATAGTCTTATTTTCCTTCGAACATCTTACAAATTAAACCCGCGAACAACCTTTACGGTTCCGTTAATAAACTCTGCCAATGCAACCGGACTATGATCGCCATCGGTCGCCAGAAAGAGCCCGTGCAACCCTTGTTTGTGGGCGGGGTTCCCGATCAAATCCTGCTCGTCCAGCGTCATGCCTTGCCGAAGCAGTCTTGCCTGATCAGGAGTGAGAGCAAAAGCCGGGATGTCGTCCAGCCCTTCCTCAAGCGGCAAAAGGTAATGTTTAATGTCTGCGCCCTTACCAATTTCGTTGAGCTTGTCCAGTGAAATCGCATGTGCAAGCGTGAACGGTCCCGCCTTGGTCCGGCGCAGCATTGAAACATGTCCAACCGTTCCAAGGCCACGCGCAATATCGCGCGCGAGCGAACGAATATAGGTTCCTTTAGAAACATGAGCCGAAAGAGTGACTGAAACAAGCTCACCCTTCCCTTCAAAAGGAGATGCTACAGAAAGATCGAAAACCGTCACGTTTCGCGTCTTCATCTCGATCGCCTCACCAGAGCGTGCCAGGTCATAAGCCCGCTTGCCGTCGATTTTTAATGCAGAATATTTTGGAGGTATCTGTCCTATCGGCCCAGTAAATTGCGGTAATATTGCCTCAACCTGTTCAAGCGTGGGCAAATGGTCAGAGGTTTCCGACACTGCCCCTTCGGCATCCAGCGTTTCCGTCTCTTCCCCGAACACAATCGTAAATTCATATATCTTTGAGGCATCGAGCATACGTCCGCACAGCTTGGTAGCCTCTCCTATAGCAATCGGAAGCACACCGGTCGCAAGCGGGTCCAGCGTCCCGCCATGACCTACCTTGGTTTTATCATTGCCCTTGCCGAGAAGCCCCGCTTCTCGCAAGTTGCGTTTCACTGCTCCGACAGCTTGCGTGGAACCAAGCTCTAACGGTTTGTCGAGTATAATCCAGCCATGGGGTTTCAACGCGCCCACTCCTGTTTCAGCAATCCGAAAATCGCTGTATCGCGAACATATCCTGTCCACGTAATTCTGTTCTGGCGTAATGTTCCTTCGTGTTTGGCACCCAGTTTCTTGACCGCCACTATCGACCGCTTGTTGCGAGTATCCACCCGAAACTCAATCCGGGTAAATCCATTGTCGAAAGCGTGGTCGATCATCACTTTTTTCATCGCCCTATTAAACCCGCTGCCACGCACCGATGGCGAGATATAGGTTCCACCAATCTCTACCACACCATATTGATCTGGATTAATATAATTGCTCATACCAACCACCTTGCCAGTTTCCGCATGGATTGCCGCAAATTGTACCCATGATTTCAGATCATGAAACCCGCGCATTGCCTGATCAAAATCCTCTCCCAACATATTAACCGGATAGATTTCCCAGATGTCCTGATCTTCGGCACAAGCCGCGCGTAACAGCTCGATATGATGTTCAGCGAGCGGTTCCAGACGAACTGGGCTCTGTTCCAGTATTTGTGAGAGATTTGTAGTCATGCGCGGCCTTTAACATCGTCATACTGAAAAAAATCCGCAGTCTTGGCAAATGGCGTATCGTCCAATGGAGAACCCGGCTTTCGCCGCGAGGGCGGCTTACTCTTCTTCTTCACCTAAATCCTGCGCCACTTTCGGATGGCGCAGCAAGCTTTCGATATGCGCGGCTTCTTCGAAACTATCGTCTACCAGAAACTTGAGCCGCGCCGCATATTTCATTTTTACACGTTTGGCGACTTCCTTCTGGAAAAAGGCGGTATTGGTTTTCAGCGCCTTTAGGACATCTGCTTCGTTCGCACCCAGTAGAGGCTTTACGAACACTGTCGCATGGCGCAAATCCGGCGACATTCGCACTTCGGTGACGCTGACAGAATGGGAAGTGAGAACATCATCATGCACTTCACCGCGCATCAGCAGTTCCGACAAGATATGCCGGACCTGCTCTCCCACACGCAGCAGCCGTACCGAGCGGCCTTCAGGGGATGTATCGTTATGTTTCGCCATTACTGTTTCGCTGACTCTATCATCGCTGGTCCAATCTTAACCGTGGACGTGGCTTTCACCAAAAGCTTACCCGCTTCATCATAAAGCTGTGCTTCTAGAAACCCGATATTACGACCCATGCGAATAATCTGGCCTTCGCCGTAAACCCGGCCTGGTAATACCGGATTGATATAGGTGACGCTCAATTCCAGAGTAAGTGGCGCATTTGCGCCGCCCGATTTCACTAGCACCGGAATACCGATAACCTCGTCAACCATCGCGGCTACAAATCCGCCCTGAATGGTTCCGCGTGGGCTGGTAAAAGCCATCGGAGCATCAAAGCGCATCCGAACCTCGCCGGCTTCCTTATCTGCTTCCAGAATGACCGAGTTGAGAGCTTCAGAACAAGGTGGCCTGCCAAGACCTAATATATCCTCGTGCTGCATCAATGCTTCAGCCATTTCTATTCCCTGTAAGGGGCCGTTTGTCGTCAAAGAACGCGCTCTTTCTCTTCAACCTCAAACACCTCAAGCATATCGCCTGGTTTGATGTCGTTGGTATCTTCCAGAACCGCACCGCACTCCATACCAGCGCGGACTTCTTCGACATCGTCTTTGAATCGCCGCAGCGAGGCAATGGTTGTCGCGCTGACGATAACATCGTCGCGGGTAAGACGTGCAAAAAGTCCTTTGCGAAGCATGCCTTCGGTAACGAGCAAACCTGCGGCTTTGTCTTTCTTGCCGGATTTGAACACTTCCTTGACTTCGGCACGGCCAACAACATTCTCGATCTTTTCCGGACCAAGCTCGCCGGCCATTTCGGCGCGGATATCGTCGGTCAGGTCATAGATAATATCGAAATATTTAAGCCGGACATTATCACGCTTGGCAATATCGCGTGCTTTTGCATTGGGACGGACGTTAAAACCAATGATCGGCGCATTACTGGCCGATGCCAATATCACATCGCTTTCGGTAATCGCGCCCACACCGCTGTGCAGGACACGTACCTTGATATCGTCGTTCGATATTTTGTTGAGTGCTTGCACAATCGCTTCCGTGGATCCTTGCACGTCGGCTTTGACGAGAAGCGGGAATTCGACCGCGCTGTCAGCGGCGGCAGAGAACATGTTTTCCAGCGAGGTCGGTGCCTGGGTTGTCCGCAGCAGCTTTTCCTGTTCCGCACGATAAGCAGCAACTTCACGGGCGCGAGCTTCATTCTCGACCACAGTGAGTTTGTCGCCCGCAGATGGCACGCCCGAAAGTCCAAGCACTTCAACTGGAACAGATGGACCCGCTTCTTTGGGTTGAACACCTTTATCGTCGATCATTGCACGGACTTTACCGGTTTGCGAACCGACAACGAAAACATCGCCGCGTTTCAGCGTTCCGCGCTGGACAAGCACTGTCGCTACGGGACCACGTCCCTTGTCGAGCTTGGCCTCGATCACAATGCCTTCGGCCGGACGGTCCGGACGGGCTTTGAGTTCAAGCAATTCGGCTTGCAAGTGAATCTTCTCGATCAGTTCATCAAGATTGATCTTCTTGAGCGCAGAGACTTCCACATCCTGAACGTCACCGGACATGGCTTCCACGACTATTCCATGTTCCAGCAGACGTGTGCGGATCTGGAGCGGGTCAGCGCCTTCTTTATCGATCTTGTTGATTGCTACGATCATCGGCACATTGGCCGCCTTGGTGTGGTTAATCGCTTCAATCGTCTGAGGCATCAAGCCATCGTCAGCAGCTACAACAAGGATCACGATATCGGTGACATTGGCACCGCGCAGACGCATGCTGGTAAAGGCTTCATGGCCAGGAGTATCAAGGAATGTGATCTTTTCGCCATTCTTCATCTGGACCTGATAAGCGCCGATATGTTGCGTAATTCCGCCAGCTTCACCAGCAACCACATCGGTTCCGCGCAGAGCATCCAGCAAGGATGTCTTACCATGATCGACATGGCCCATGATCGTAACCACAGGTGGACGCGGTTTCAGCGTTTCTTCCGGATCAATGTCTTTTTCCGTGTCGATTTCAACATCTGACTCGGACACACGCTGGATACGGTGGCCAAATTCCTCAACCAGCAATTCTGCAGTATCCTGATCGATTGTCTGGTTGACCGTGACCATGGAACCCATGTTGAACAAGGATTTAACCAGATCAGCGCCTTTTTCGCCCATACGCTTGGACAGTTCCTGTACTGTAATAGCTTCCGGAACGATCACGTCGCGGACCTGCTTTTCACGTGGTTCACGCGGCTGGCCGGACATTTGAGCACGCTTTTCTTTTTCACGAGCACGTTTCAGCGCTGCCAAAGAGCGCGCACGCGCTGCGCCATCTTCACCGCGCAATGCACGGTTGACGGTCAACTTCCCAGATTGGCGGCGATCATTGCGATCACTACGACCAACTTTCGGTTTCACTTTTGGTTCAGCCCGCTTCGGTGCTTCTACTGGCGTGAACTTACGCGCTGGCGGGTGCTTGGAAGTTGATGCGCTATCCGAGTCGGCCGGAGCAGCCTCGGCAGGCTCAGCAGCCACATCAGCGGCAGTCGCTTCGGCAACGGATGCTGCAGCCGCTTCTTCTGCAGCCTTGATTTCTTCCTGAGCCTTTTTGGCAGCTTCTTCTTCAGCTTTGCGCTTATCTTCGGCGCGCTTCTTCTCTTCTGCTGTCTGGGCTTTCTTGGCCTGCGTATCGCGTTTACGCGCTTCTTCCATAGCGGAAAGACGAGCTTCTTCGGCCTCACGCAGCAATTTCGCCTGCTTTTCCTGGCGAGTCAGGATGTCTTCCTGCTTTGGCTTGGGCGCTGGCGCGGGCTTTTTGGCCGGTGCGGGCGCGGGAGCAGGAGCCGGGGTTTCCGGCACAATATTCTTGGCCGCTTCCTGAGCGCCAGGCTTGCCTACCAGTTTACGGCGCTTGACCTCCACGACGACCTTATTGGTGCGTCCATGGCTAAACGTCTGTTTGACTTCGCCAGGCTCAACCGAACGCTTCAATCCCAAAGGCTTGCGTTCAGATTTGGCCGTATCTTTATTATCTTCACTCATCGAACAGACTTAATCCTTAAATTTCCATTACTTCAATAATCTAACAGGCGAACCTCAACCAGGTTCACGCAACTTTCTTCTCCGCCTTACAGCCATCATCGGCCTTACCAGCACCGATAAAGTGACGCCATCTATCCAGCATGTGCGATATTCGCTTCGACGCCCTGTGGTCGGTTATACCTATATGCACGACATTTTGACGCCCCAATGCCACAGAAAGGGCCTGTCGGTCCACCGGCAATATCTGACCACGAACATCCTGACCTTCACGGTCACTGCCGATGCGCCATGCCTGATCCAGCTTTGCAGAGCCATCCCGCCCTGCATCTGACGCATGGAGCAACATATCTAGGTCGCCCTGCCGCGCTGCCGTTTCAATTTTTTCCGAACCGGTCAGCAGCATTCCTCCACGCGCTTCCAGGCCCAACCGGTCTAATGTGGCGCGTTGCAGCGCATTTTCAACCTGCTGCGCCAAATCATCGGGAATATCGAGCTTACCTGTTTTGAACGCACGCGACAATGCGCCCTTCAAGGAGCCCTTGTCCTGTGCAGCTTCAAATGTGTTGCGATCCACGCTGAACCACGCTCCGCGTCCCGGTGCCTTAGCACGAACATCGGGGGCAATCTGCCCATCTGGACCTAATGCCAGACGCACCAATTCATCCTGGGGAAGGCTTTCCCCAGTCAAAATACATTTACGGTGCGGCGCGCGTTCTAAAGAGTTAGAAGGCGTCTCATTGGGGAGTTTCCGCATTCGCGTCCTCCCCTATTTCACCTTCAGCAGCAGGCGCTACTTCGTCTTCGTCTTCGAACCAGTGTGCTCGGGCAGCCATGATAATCTCGTTGCCCTGCTCTTCGGTCAGACCATAGCTGGCCAGAACACCATCGGGCTCAGGCTTGCGATTGTCATTGCGGCGGCGCGGTTCGCTGCGGCGTTTCAATACCAGTTCGTCGGTGGCCAGATCGGCAACATCATCAAGCGTTTTAAGACCCGCTTTGCCCAGAGTTACTAACATGGCTTCCGTCATATAGGGCAGTTCGGCAACCGCATCTTCAACACCCAGTTCGATCCGTTCTTCTCTGGCAGCCGCTTCACGGCGTTCCAGTGCTTCAAGAGCTCGGCTTTGCAATTCAGCCGCCAGTTCTTCGTCAAAGCCTTCAATGCTCGAAAGTTCTTCGGGAGCGACATAGGCAACTTCTTCCATTTCGCTGAAGCCTTCGGCAACCAATAGCTGCGACAAGGTTTCATCCACATCCAGATCTTCTTGGAACATCGCGGTGCGGGCTGCAAATTCGGCCTGGCGCTTCTCGCTGGAATCCGCTTCGGTCATGATATCAATAGCAAGGCCCGTCAATTGCGATGCAAGGCGAACATTCTGTCCGCGCCGACCGATGGCAAGACTTAGCTGATCATCAGGAACAACAACTTCAATCCGGCCTTCTTCCTCGTCGATCAAAACGCGGCTAACCGTTGCTGGCTGAAGCGCGTTCACAACAAAGGTCGCGATGTCGTCGGACCATGGAATGATATCGATTTTCTCGCCCTGCATTTCCTGCACGACAGCCTGAACGCGACTACCCTTCATACCGACACAGGCGCCAACCGGATCAATCGAGCTGTCATGGCTGATGACGCCAATTTTGGCTCGGCTACCCGGATCACGCGCTGCCGCTTTGATTTCGATGATACCATCGTAGATTTCGGGAACTTCCTGTGCGAACAGCAATTTCATGAAATCAGGATGCGCGCGAGACAGAAATATCTGTGGTCCACGGTTTTCGCGGCGAACATTCAAAATCAGCGAACGAACGCGGTCGCCGACACGAGCGGCCTCACGCGGGATTTGCTGGTCACGGCGAATAACACCTTCGGCACGGCCAAGATCAACTACGACATGGCCAAACTCAACCGACTTCACCACACCGGTGATGATTTCACCCGCACGGTCCTTGAATTCTTCATATTGACGTTCACGCTCTGCGTCGCGGACTTTCTGGAATATGACCTGTTTCGCAGATTGCGCGTCAATGCGGCCAAGATCAACTGCGGGCAGCGGATCAACAATAAAGTCTCCGACTTTCGATCCCGCTTGCAGCTTTTCAGCCTGTTTCAGGTCAACCTGCTTGAAATAATCTTCGACTTCTTCAACCACTTCAACCACACGCCACAACCGCAAATCACCGCTTTGCAGGTCGAGCTTTGCACGAATGTCATTTTCTGCGCCATAGCGCGCTCGCGCGGCTTTCTGAATCGCCTCTTCCATCGCTTCGACCACAATGGCCTTGTCGATCATCTTTTCGGATGCAACCGCATTGGCTATAGCAAGCAATTCAGCTTTATTCGCAGAAATGGCACTGGCCATGATTAGTCTTCCTGTTCTTCGGTTAAAATATCGTCTTCAATTTCGCCTGAAATCTCGTCAACTCCGTCGGCAGAAACCGGTATGGTCGCAGCGATCAAGGCGTCTGTCAGAATCAGCTTGGCACTATGCACATTGTCGAGTGAGGTCGTTTGACGTCCTACCTTGCGATCGTCAATCGCTATTATCTCACCTTCAATGCCTTCAAGCAAGCCGCGTAATTGCTTCCTGCCTGAAACCGCTTCCATCAAATTGATCCGCGCGTCATGTCCGGCCCAATTCGCATAATCTTTTGCCCGGGTCAGCGGACGGTCAATTCCCGGGGAGCTGACTTCCAACCGGTAAGCCCCCTCAATCGGGTCATTACCTGCCTCTTCCATAGCGTCAAACTTGTCTGAAATCCGCCGCGACAGCTCTGCACAATCATCTATATTGAGCTGACCGGTTTCTGGCCGTTCCGCCATAATCTGTAACGTAGGCTCATCCGCAA
>JADMKQ010000145.1:0-1170 GCA_015478735.1 Sphingorhabdus sp.
GACCGCATAGCCTTGTTCCGCCAGCTTGATCGCGGGTTCAAATAATCTGGCCCAGGGCAGCTTACCCCATTTTTTATGCGCCATTTCCATCAGCCGCATATTACCGGGAACGCCAACCGATTTGCCGCCAGCGACAGCATCCCGATAGCCCATCGGCTTGCCCTCTGCGTCCAGAAATCTGTCTTCACTCGCGCTTGCCGGGGCAGTTTCGCGACCGTCAATGGTTTCCAGCCAGCCACTTTTGCCATCATGGTGAAGCAGGAAACCGCCGCCGCCTATTCCGCTGGATTGCGGCTCTACAACTGTCAGGGCGAGCATCATCGCCATCGCTGCATCGCTGGCCGATCCGCCGGCTTGCAAAATCTCGAACCCCGCCTTGGTAGCTTCGGGATGGGCGGATGCTACCGTGCCTGCATTTTGGGCACTAGCCGGAACAGAAAGTCCCGGAACAGCCAGCAATGAGAAAAAGGAAAAAGCGAAGAAAGTCAGCAGTTTTTTCATAGGCCCAAGTTTATGGACGGCTCATCGCTTTGGCAAATCATTTAGCAAATCATTTCTCCGTGCTGCCAACCGCCTCCGCGACAGAGGAGAAGCCGTCACGTTTCAAAAGCCGCGCCAATCCGCGGGCCATGGAACGAGCCATAGTCGGGCCTTGATAGATCATCGCAGTATAAAGCTGCACCAGCGACGCACCGGCCCTGATCCGCTCATAGGCATCTTCGGCACTGGCAATGCCGCCGACACCGATAAGCGGGATATTACCGCCGCTCGCCGCGCGAAAATCTTTCAGCCTTTGCAGCGCCAGATCCTTTAGCGGCGCACCGGACAACCCGCCGGTTTCGTCTTTATTCCGGGACCGCAGCGGCGGACGGGTGATGGTGGTATTAGATATAATCAGCGCATCCAGCCCGTGTTTCGCCGTGACATCGACTATATCGTCAATATCCGCAGGCTCCAGATCGGGTGCAACTTTCAGGAATACCGGCACTTTCGGTGCGCTACCAGCAACCGCATCACGTTCTTCCATAACTGCCGACAGCAATTCTTCCAGCGCGCCCTTATCCTGCAAAGCGCGCAGTCCGGGCGTATTGGGGGAGGAGATATTTACCGTGAGATAATCCGCCAGCGGAGCCATATTCCTGACGCCGGTCACATAGTCCGCAATGCGGT
>JADMKQ010000145.1:1270-3002 GCA_015478735.1 Sphingorhabdus sp.
CGGAATATGCGCGGTTTGGGGTTTCCGGGCTGCGGCAGCGGCGTCAATGTGCCGACCTCTGCAAAGCCGAAACCCAGGCGGATCAGCTTGTCGGGCACTTCGCCGTTTTTATCAAATCCGGGCGCCATGCCAATCGGGTTGGGAAAATCAAGGCCCGCAAGCGTGGTGGCCAAAACAGGATCGGACTTGGGCACTGGCCCCAGCGGCAGGGCTTTCAACCCGGCAATAGTCAGGCCGTGGGCTTTTTCTGCATCAAGGGCGAAAATGAACGGGCGGGCAAGGTCATAAAGCATGGCCGCGCTATGGCAGGGGGGAATGACCGGCGCAATATACTTATTGTCCCGTTCCGGACGCATGAATCTGCCCGGATTTGACTAGAAGCCGATGGTAAATCTGTTACATAGGTAACGAATATTGCCCCGAAACGTAAAACAGCACGGCAAAACAGAATCGCAAAGGAGAGAACATGATCGCGACCCCTCAATTTGATTTCCAGCTTGGCGAAATGGCTGACCAGATCCGCGACACAACCCGGCGCTTTGCCGAGGAAAAGATCATGCCTCTGGCGCAGAAAATGGATCGTGAAGACTGGTTCCCGCGTGAATTGTGGACACAGATGGGCGAGCTGGGCCTGCACGGTGTGACTGTCGAGGAAGCAGACGGTGGGCTGGGCCTTGGTTATCTGGAACATGCCATTGCGGTTGAGGAAGTCAGCCGCGGCAGCGCTGCTCTGGGCCTAAGCTATGGCGCGCATAGCAACCTGTGCGTCAACCAGATCCGCCGCTGGGCCACGCCGGAGCAAAAGGCAAAATATCTACCCAAGCTGATCTCCGGCGAACATGTCGGGTCGCTCGCTATGTCAGAGGCCGGGGCAGGCTCCGATGTTGTCAGCATGAAATTGAAGGCCGAGCCAGTGCAGGGCGGCTATGTCCTGAACGGCACGAAATTCTGGATCACCAACTCGACCGATGCCGATACTCTGGTCGTCTATGCCAAGACCCGGCCCGATGCGGGTTCTGGCGGAATCACCGCTTTCCTGATCGAAAAGGGCATGAAAGGTTTTTCCATCGGTCAAAAGATCGAGAAAGTCGGCATGAAGGGCAGCCCGACAGCGGAACTGGTATTCGATGACTGCGAAGTGCCGGAAGAAAATGTCATGGGTCCGATAAACGGCGGCGTCGGCGTTTTGATGTCCGGCCTTGATTACGAGCGGGCAGTGTTGGCGGCGATCCCGCTGGGATTGATGCAAGCCTGTCTCGACACGGTTATCCCCTATGTCCGGGAACGCAAGCAATTCGGCAAGCCGATCGGCACGTTCCAGCTTATGCAGGGCAAGATTGCCGATATGTATGTCCGCCTGAACAGTGCGCGTTCCTATGTCTATGCGGTCAACAAAGCCTGTGATGCCGGGCAGACAACCCGTTTCGATGCGGCTGGCGCTGTCATGTATGCGTCGGAAAGCAGCGTGCGCGTGGCCGAGGAATCGGTGCAGGCGCTGGGCGGCGCGGGCTATACTACCGACTGGCCGGTGGAGCGATACTGGCGGGACAGCAAGTTGCTCGACATTGGCGCAGGGACCAATGAAATCCGCCGGATGCTGATCGGACGTGAATTGATCGGCGGAGGATGATTTAGAGCGTCCGGTCCTGCTTGACCGGGGAAATCCTATGACTTAAAGCCGCGCGCAATGATGTTGCAGCGCAACATTTCTATCCAGAATCATATATATCGA
>JADMKQ010000146.1 GCA_015478735.1 Sphingorhabdus sp.
GGTGACGAAGCGCAGACCAAAGCCACGATGATATTAGGTTCACCTAAGCAGAGTTCAGAACAGTCCAACGCCAAGGTGGATGCAAAGCAGGTTCCAAACCAGCCTGCACAGACGAAAACTCTGGCAACTCCCGCTTTTGATGCCGGTAAGAAGGCTCCGGTGCTTGATACCGCTAGGTCAGCTTCAACCACTCCGGTTCCTGTCGCGCCTGTTGCAAATGAGCAGATTTCAAAAGAAGCACGGAAGGCGGCTGTAGCGGCCAAGCCGATTGATGCGGAAACGACCGATAATATCAGCCCCGCCGTTCAGAAGGCAGAAAAGACTACCGTTCCAGCGCGGCAGATGCAGGACATGTTCGGCCTTCGGATGGCTGCAACACGCAAAACTGAAAACGCCGCTCCTCAGCAAAGCCTGGAAGCCAAGGCGCGTAATATTGCCCCTGTCGCAAGCAAACCGATCCTGGCAGAATCCAAACCGTTTCTGGCGGAAATGAAAGAGATTCAAGCTACCGGTGATCCGGAACGCAACATGGAAATGCCTGCTCCGCTACCCACCGCTCCGCTTGCGAGCGCACAAAATGCGGCTCAGAATCCGGTGACGAAAACGGTCAGCTTTGACTGGAACGCACCCCAATTTGCCGAGCGTTTCGCCAATGAACTTTCCGACCTGAACATCAGCGGCGACCTCAAGAAGTTCGAGATCAACCCACGGAACATGGGCCGCCTGGAAGTATCGTTCGTTTCGCGCGGCGGCGTGGAAACCATCCGGATCGAAGCGGAAAGTGATGCGGCCCGTGAAGTGATTGTGCAGCATAGCCAGGCGATACAGGATTTGCTGAAAGCCAATGGCCGCGCCGACCTGAACCTGCGGGTGGATGTCAGGGAAAATATGCTCGCGGCTTCCGATAATGGCGGCCTGAATCCCGGTCAGCATAATAGCGGTAATGAGCGCGAAGGCGAAGCAGCCGGAACTCCCAACCGGACGACCGCGCAACAGGACGCACTCCGGGGCGACAGCGACCCCGGCCAGCAAGGCTCCTCGGACAATAGCCTATATGCCTGAGTGCAGCACAAGTAATTAAAACCATTAGAGAATTTTAGAGGTCAAAATGTCAGTAACCACCCCGGAAGATACACAACCGAAAAAGAAAAAGAGCAAGGTCAAGGCTCTCGTCATCGGCCTTTTGGCTGTGACAGTGCTGGGCGGTGCTGGGGCTGCTGGCGGGTTTTACGTGGCCGGAAATATGGTCGGCTCGGCCAAGGCGGCTGATGATCCGAACACACCCAAAATCATGCTGAAAGACGGCACGGCTGTGGGCGCGGAAGAGGCCGGAACCGCCATGCCCGATCAATCGAAAAACAGGTTCAAGATTACATATCACCAGATTGAGGAACCCTTCACATCCAACCTGACCCATTCGGAAAGCTATACGCAATTATCGCTCGCTGTTTCGACTTATTATGACGAGCGGGTTATCCAGAATGTCGTCGATCACGAAATCGCGATCCGCTCCGCCGTGCTGATGCAACTCAGCCAGCAGGATCCTTTCGAGCTGGATACCAACGAGGGCAAGCTCAAGCTGAAAAAAGAACTGCGCGAAGTCATCAACGCCACCCTGAAAGACAAGACAGGATTTGGCGGGATCGAGGACGTCTATTTCACCAGCATGGTCATCCAGTAACCCCGTCCGTCAATCCGTTCATTCCATCAGAGAAGCAGTAAATCATGTCCAACCCATCTTCAGCTACAATGTCCCCAAGGACAGCTGCCGAGCACAGCCTGCTGAAAAAAGGCGGCCCTGACGATATGCTTCTGGACGTATACCGGAAGGTCGAGAAAAGGCTGGCCGGGCGGCTAAAGGTCAACCTGGCCAATATTACCGGCAGTGATCTGGCTGTTGAAATGACGAGCAGCGACAATCTTCCCTTGGCGGACTGGTGTGCGGCGCTGGACGATGATGCGATCTACCTGCAATTCCACGCGGGCGTCAGCGTCCCTGCTATCTGGGTTCGCGTTTCCCGGTTATTCCTGACCGGCTGCGTCGATTGCTTCTTTGGCGGGCAGTTTGATGGCAAGACCTGCACCCAGGGCAATCTGACCCGGTCCGAAATCGGTATGATCGACCGTCTGGCCAAAGCGCTTGGCAATAGCCTGAGTGAAGGCTGGTCCGCGGTTTGCGAAACTACTGTTCGCTATGCCGGGCATATTCACGGCATTGATAATCCGGACGCGGATGATCTGGACCTCGATCTGGATGATCCCAATGTTCTGGTCAGCACGGCAAGAGTGGCGCTGTCTGGACACGCGGTCAAAGCGCTTGAAATCGTGCAGCCGGTTGACGGTCTGGTCGCGATGGAGCCGCAGATGCACCGTCCGGTCAACCGCGAAACCAATAGCGGCGACCCCGTATGGCAACAGGCTCTGAAAGAATCCGTTGAACAGGTCTATATGCCGGTGCGTTCTGTATTGGCGCGTCCGACCATGGATTTGTCGCAATTATCGCGGCTGGCCGTGGGCGACATATTGCCGGTTTCCCCGACTGATAACGTGCCGCTGATCGTTGGTGACCGCGTGTTCGCCTATGGCAGCATTGGCGAGCAAAATGGCGGCGTCGCCTTTAAAATCAAGCATTTTCTATAGGACGATATGATGAACGATATGACACAAGATAGCGAAGCCCTAGCAGCCGCCCAGACCGTTGGTCTGAATATCCAGCCGCAGGACCATTATGCCTTTCTGGCCGATATAAAGGTTCGCCTGTCAGTCGAGGTCGGCAGCGTGTCGATGACCGTGGCCGAAATCATGGACCTTCGTGAAGGCTCTGTGATCGAGCTGGACCGTCAGGTTGACCAGCTTATCGACATCAACGTCAACGGCACTCTGGTTGCGCGCGGAGAGGTTGTTCCGGTCAAGAACAAGTTCGGGGTGCGGATCGCGGAGATCGTATCGAACGGAATGGCACGCGCGCGGGTGGAAAGGCGCGGCTGATGACCTTTTACATCCTCAAACTCGTCATCATGCTGCCGCTTATCGGCTTGCTGATTTACGGGTCACTGTGGCTTTACCGCAAATATCAGCCGCAAACGATGATGCGCCAGAAAACGGGTAGCCTTAATATCGTCGAGATTCTGCCCATCGGTGTGAATAACAAGCTGGCAGTTGTCGATTTTGAGGGCCGCAAGATCCTCCTCTCCGTCACACGCAGCGGCGTTACAAAGATTGACGCGAAAAATGCTGACTAATTTCAAAACGCTCTGGATATTGGTGCTGATAGCCCTCTGTGCATTTGCCGTGGAACCAGCTTTTGCACAGGTCCAGGCTCCAGCAGCAGCGCCTATATCGGCTCTGGCTACAACCGAAGCGCCCGGTGCCTCCGAAGCGCTGGAAAAGGCGCTGGACGATGTTTCCGGCGATGGCGCGCCGCTAAGCATCACGCTGCAGATCCTGATCGTGATGGGGCTGCTCACGATATTGCCGTCCATCGTTTTAATGATGACCAGCTTTACCCGGATCATCATTGTCCTGTCGATTTTGCGCCATGCCCTTGGCCTGCAACAGACACCGCCTAACCAGGTGTTGATCGGCCTGTCGCTATTCCTGTCTTTGTTCGTGATGGCTCCGAGCATCGAGCAGATTAATGAACAGGCGATTGCACCTTATTCCTCGGACCAGATCACCCTTACCGATGCCATCGATAAATCGGGCAAGATCATGCACAGTTTCATGGCAAAGCAGACACGCCAGTCCGACATCAAATTGTTCATGGAACTGTCCAATCAAAAGGGCTTTGAATCCAGCGCGGATATTCCGTTTTCGATCATGCTGCCGGCCTTTGTCACCAGCGAGCTGAAAACCGCTTTCCAGATCGGCTTCCTGATATTCCTGCCGTTCCTTATCATCGACCTGGTAGTTGCCGCTGTATTGATGGCGCTGGGTATGATGATGCTCTCGCCGGTCATTATTTCCATGCCGTTCAAGCTGTTGCTATTCGTTCTGGTGGATGGCTGGGCATTGACCATGGGTTCTCTTGCAGCCTCGTTTGCGACCTAGACCATGACCGATAACGCAGATTTCTTTGTCGCTATTGCACAGCAAGCCTTGTGGATCACGGCCCTGGCCGCCGCGCCTTTGCTGATCCCCGCGCTGCTCATCGGGCTTTTGCTCGGCATGGTGCAGGCAGCGACTTCGGTGAACGAGCAAACGCTGACATTCGTGCCGAAACTGGTCGTGGTTGCGGTCATGCTCGCGATATTCGGCGGATCGATCCTGATCCTGATCGCCGATTTTACCAGAGAGATTTTCGACCGCATACCGGACCTGCTGCTATGATCGCACCGGGCTTTGCCGATGTAGAAGCGCAGATATGGATGTGGCTGATGGCGATGATCCGGCCCGGCGCTGCGATGGTCGTTGCGCCTGTGTTCGGTGCCGCCAATGTGCCGTTGCAAGTCCGCATCATTCTGGCTTTTATGATCGGCCTGGTCGCGACTAACAGCGCCACTTTCGCTTTGCCTACGGACACGGCGATCAGTGTTAGTAACCTGATTTTTGTCATGGGCGAAGTGCTGGTCGGCCTCGCCATGGGCTTTTCGCTGCAAATTGGATATGCCAGCGTGCTTATCGCCGGTGCGACGATCAGCAACGCGATGGGCCTTGGCTTTGCGAGCATGTCCGATCCGCAGACCGGGCAATCAACCCCGGTTATCGGGCAGTTCCTGACCATATTAGCGACGCTGCTGCTGCTCGCTATTGACGGGCATTTGATGCTGATCGCGACGATTGTAAAAAGCTATAGCGCCTTGCCGCCCGGCTATGCGTTTCTTGGCCCTGAATTGTTTATGGGCATTGTGCAATTTGGCGGGACGCTGTTTTCCATGGGGCTGCTCATTGCCTTGCCTGTGGGCGGCGCGCTGATCCTCATCCAGCTTGTGATGGGTTTTCTGGCCCGCACCGCGCCTGCGCTCAACCTGTTTGCTGTCGGTATTCCGGTCACGATCATGGTCGGTCTGGTCGCGCTGGCGATTACCGCGCCGATCATGGCGGATACGATTATCGAGGCGCTCGGCATGGGGCTTAATCAGGCGGCACTTGTCGCGGGAGGGCGCTAGTGGCCCAGGAATCCCCCGGTGGCGGTGAAAAGACCGAAGCACCAACCCCGAAAAAGCTAAAGGACAGCGCGGAAAAGGGCGATGTCCTTCAATCCCGCGACCTTGGCGGGGCAATGGTGACATTTGTCGGCACGGTGGCCATCGTGATTTTTGGCGGCGTGCTTTATCAGGCTCTGGCAGATATGCTGTCGAACGCGCTGGTTTTCGATCACCGTGATGTAGAGCAATTTGAAGTCGGCAACCGCAGCTTTTCCCTTGTTTCAGGGCTGGTTCCGTCGTTCATGGGATTGTTCGTGGCGTTACTGGTCGCGGCGATTGCCACCCCGGCTTTGCTAGGTTCCTTCGGTTTCCGCTGGTCAGCGATAAAGCCCAAGCCGTCAAAGCTCGACCCGATCAAGGGGCTGGGCAAGATCTTCGGCACCAATGGCCTGATGGAACTGGGCAAGTCGATCATGAAAGTCTTGCTGCTCGGCGTGGTGGGCGGGACGATCCTGTTCACGCATCTTGGCGACCTTGCCCAGATGGGCGCGCAGGATCTGAACATGGCTGTGGCCAGCTACGCATCGCTGTTCCTGAAACTGTTAATGGGTATCACGGCCAGTCTGGTCATGATCGCGATGATCGATGTGCCGATCCAGCTGTTCCAGCGCACCAAGCGCCTGAAAATGAGCAAGCAGGAAATAAAAGACGAATATAAACAGACCGAAGGTTCGCCCGATACCCGCGCGATCCAGCGCCAGCGCCGAAGTGAAATGCTGAGCGATAGCACGCGTAAAGCAGTTGCCGATGCTACGGTTCTGCTGGTCAACCCGACCCACTTTGCCGTGGCTCTGCGCTATGACAGGGAACAGGATTACGCGCCCGTCGTGCTGGGCAAGGGATGTGACGCCATCGCTCTGGCCATGCGCGAAATGGCGGCGGAAGTTGGCACGCCGGTAATGGAATATCCTGAACTGACGCGCTCGGTTTACTATACATCGCAGGTGGGCGAGGTGATTGACGATCGTCTTTACGCTGTGGTTGCAGCGGTGCTCAGCTTCCTGATCCAGCTTGACCAGAAAATGGTAAGTCCGATCCACAAGCCCAAAATCACACTCCCCGAAGACATGCGCTACGGCGCGGACGGGAGCCGCATGGCCTGATGAAAAGCTGAACCAAAATGCAAACCCGTATCTTAATCCATCCCGCATCGTGCCGTAGATCATACTGAAGGCGAGAATATTACAATGTATAGCAGTGTCATAAACAGCATCGGAGCCGGTTCCGGTCTTAACACATCCCAGCTGGTAAACGACCTTGTCGCGGCATCCACCGGGGTCAAGCTTGACCAGCTTAACCAGCGCAGCCAGCTAAACAGCACGCGGATTTCGGCAATGGCGGCAACGGCTTCGGCGATAACCACTTTTGCCGATGCGGTGAAGGAAACCCTGAATGGTCAGGCTTTTGTGGGGGAATTGCTTTCGAGCCGGACAGAGCTTGCCAATGCAACCGTAGTGGAAGGCGCGCGCCCGGAAGGATTGCCGGCATCGGTAGAGGTGGTGCAAATCGCCACCGCGCAGCGCGAGATGAGCGATATTTTCGCCAGCGCGTCCGACCCGATTGGCGAGCGCACGCTGACCATAGCAAACAGCACCGGCAGCTTCGACATTGTGATTGATGCCACGAATAATAGCCTTGCTGGACTGAAAGACGCGATCAATGGCAGCAATAGCGGCGTTACTGCGTCTATTATCACCGATAAAGCAGGCTCGCGGATTGTGTTAGAGGCGCAGGAAGGCGCGGATAACGGCTTTACGATCACGCAGAGCGGCCCGTCGGCGGCGCTGAACCTGACCAATATCGGCACAGCGCAGGACAGCATCATCCGGGTGGACGGCATAGAGTTGACCAATAGTAGCAACACGGTTCTGGGCGCTATTCCGGGGGTTCAGCTATCGCTGCTTGCCGCCGAACCCGGCACAACTTTTACGATCAGCGGAGACGGCGAGCCGCTTGATGTGCGCGGTTTGGTGAAGGAATTTGTCACTGCTTATAACGATCTGCGCCGATCTCTGAACAATGCGACCGCGCCGGGCATCGAAGGCGACACGGCCGGGCCATTGGCCGGGGACCGCGGTGCGAAGGAAGTCATCCGCCAGCTTAGTCAGCTTACCTCCGTACAGCTAACCGCCAGCGGCGATTTCCGGACGCTGGCCGACATTGGTGTGCGGACGGAAAGAGACGGCACTTTAACCATTGATGAAAAGCGGCTGGATGCGGCAATCGCCCTTGATTCCGGCGCGGTTAAACTGATGCTGGAACCCGCGGTAAAGACCGAAACCAATATCGGCCTCAGCGGTGCGCTGGATAGCATTTCCACGCGTCTTCAGGACAAGAGCGGAGCATTGGCTCTGGCGCAGGAACGACTTGCCACGATCCGCAAGTCGATTAACGAGCGCCGCGAGAAAATCAATGAAGACGGTGACCGTCTGCGCGAACAATTACAGAGCACTTTTGCTGGTCTGGAACGGCAGCTTTCCATGCTGCGAGCAACCCAATCCTATGTCGAACAACAATTCGCATCCTTCGATAAAGACTGATTTGAAGAAAGTAATAAAGAATGACATTCCAATCCAATATCCGCCGTGCATCAAGCTATAAATCCGTTGCGAAAAATAGCCGTATATTGTCTGCGACCCCGCATGATCTGATCGCGGTGCTGTTTGCAGAGCTTCGGGACAGTCTGGATCTTATGATCGAGAATGCACGGCGCAAGGATCAGGGAAAAATGTTCGAATATCGCGCCAAGGCTTTGAGCATCCTTAACGGACTGGACGAGTCACTGGATTTTGAAGCTGCGGGCGATCTGGCGCAGACCTTGCACCAGATTTATGCCGAAGCGGCCCGCCGTATTCAGGCGGATATCGGTGCGTCCTTCATCGAAAAAGCCGAGTCAGCAAGAGAAATGCTGCATGAAATTGAAAAGGCCTGGCTGTCCATCGCACCCAACTAGATGAGCGAGGGTAGCTCCCTCAGGGCAAATATTCTTTTTAGAAACCGGAGGCCATCGCGACGCTGTCATCCCATTGTTTATCAATGCGATGTTTGCGCATTTTGTCGATAAAGGTGGTGCGCTTGATATTGATTGAGCGGGCCGCTTTTGACACCACGCCGTGCGATGCTTCCAAAGCGTTGATAATGATCCGCCGTTCTTCGTTGTTCAGATAAGCGTTCAGGTCGATGACATTGCTGCCACGGTTGCCGGGCAATTCAGGCGCGGTAGTTTCAGCCAACTGGGGCTGTGTTACCGGCTTGTCATGAAGGGCAGGGGCAATGTCAGATAGCACCAGCGCCGCGATATCATGGGCTTCGACCTGCTTGCCGGAAAAGAAGACAGTCGCACGCTCGACCACGTTGCGTAATTCACGCACATTGCCGGGCCAGTCATAGCCTTGGAGCGCAGCAAATGCGCCTGTGGTAAAGACAGGCGGCGGATTGCCATTGCTCTGGTTGGCCAGGAAATGCTCGACCAGTGCCGGAATATCCTCGGCCCGCTCGTTGAGGGCAGGGACTTCGATAGGCACGACGCAAAGCCGGTAAAACAGGTCTTCGCGAAAAGATCCGCTCTGGATGGCATTACCCAGATTTTGATGGGTTGCCGCAATCACCCGGACATCAACCGGGATATTCTGGCTACCGCCGACACGGTTCACAATTCGCGATTCCAGAACCCGCAGCAATTTAACCTGCATATTCAGCGGCATATCGCCGATTTCATCAAGGAAGATAGTGCCGCGATCGGATTGCTCGAACAAGCCGACATGCTTGTTATAGGCGCCGGTAAAGCTGCCTTTTTCGTGGCCGAATAATTCTGACTCAATCAACTGTTCGGGCAGGGCGCCGCAATTGACGGTGATATTGGGGGCGGCTGCACGTTCCGAGATGCAATGGATCGCATCGGCGACAACCTCTTTACCGCTACCGGACGGGCCGGTAATCATGATCGAGCTGTTGCAGCGACCGGCGAACTTCACCAGCATACGCAATTGCTGCATTTTTGCACTGCTACCGATCAGTTTCGATGCGAGGAGCGTTTCAATATTTACGTTACTCATGCGACTACCCAGACAACAATAAAGAAACCGGCAATGCCGGCATTGGGTGGTTCGAAGATCCCGCAATCTCCCAACCGTCACCTGGTAGAAACCGTAATGAACAAAGATGGTTAAGGCGTAGTTAACGTTGATGTTAACTTTTCGTCGTGAAGATTTATGGGGAGAATATAGGGGCCGTCATCAAAGTCAGCCGTGCGTATCCAGCCTTAGCCAAGCTGGCGTAATATGGTCGAGATCTTGGCTTTGCAGGTCATGGACGTGGAGAGGAATATCATCCGGTTGTCAGAAGGGTTTGGCGATTTTTCCAGCATCCCTTCCTCTGCCATCACGTTAATATAACGCATGGCGGTCGTCATCGGAATACCGGAGCCGTGGGCGATGGATGATACTGTGACCTTCGTGCCCTTCAGGTCGCAGATATAGGTGTCGAGGCACATGTTCCAGCAGGAATCGGTGAACAGGCCAGAGCCGAAGTTCAGCGTTTCCGACTTGAAACGCCCCCATTTCAGCATTTTTTCAGCCCGGCGGATCAATTCGCAACTGTCCATATTGTCATTTGCCAGAACAGGTTCGGCGCACACCTGACTACCGGAAGAAATGATCAGTCCGTTTAGAGCTTCCATTTTTTCCGAGGCTTGGGAAAGCACCGACCGGATTGCTGCAATTTCAACGCGAACTTCGTCCATAAACTATTGCCCGTGCTCATTCATTCCATTTCAATTAGCTGAATATGGAATGAATAGCTATAGTTACGCTTGGCATCCAGCACATTTTTGAATGGCGGGTATGGGTTTAATTTTATAGTTAATTTCCAGCACGATAGTGAAGTCGGGGCATCACTGCTATCAAGCGAATATCAGAAAGAGATTTGACAGTTCCGGCCCTTCGCCGAGCCTAGCACTCAGGATAAGCGGAGGCGCTTCAACTTTGCAGTTGTTCGGCCGCCTCTGCCAGTTCCAGCCAGCGCATTTCGGCTTCGTCCTTTTCGTCGATGAGCGCGCTGTTTTCCTGGGTCAGCTTTTCAAATGTCGCAAAATCCCTGGTATATAGATCGGCATCGGCCAGCGCTTCGGCAATCTGTGCCATCCGCTCGTCAATCGCTTCGATCCGCGCGGGCAACATGTCATAGTCGCGCTGGTCTTTATAGCTGAGCTTCTTTGCCGGGCTTGCTGACTTGGCGGAGGCGGGCTTTGGCGCGCTTTGTCTGGCGGCGTTGTTCCGGGACTTTGCCAGATCATCATCGGCTTTGCGCTTGGCTTCCCATTCCGCATAGCCGCCCGCGATAATATCGACCTTGCCGCTGCCATCCAGACCCAGTGTCACGGTTACAGTCCGGTCGAGAAAATCACGGTCATGGCTGACGAGCAGCACGGTACCGTCATAATCGGCGATCACTTCCTGAAGCAGGTCGAGCGTTTCGAGGTCAAGATCGTTGGTCGGTTCGTCCAGCACCAATAGGTTGGACATGCGCGCAAATTCCCGCGCAAGCAGGAGCCGCGACTGTTCGCCGCCGGATAATGTGCCGACCTTGGCATCGATCAGGCTGGGCGCGAACAGAAACTCCTTGAGGTAGCTTTGCACATGTTTTTTCTCGCCGCGAACATCAACCCAGTCGCTGCCATCGGCGAGCACGTCTCGCACAGTCTTATTGTCCTGCAAAAGGCTGCGCTGCTGGTCAATGTATACACCGTTCAGCGTTTTTGCCAGCGTTACCGATCCGGTGTCCGGCTCCAGCTCCCCCGTCAGCATTTTGAGCAAGGTCGTCTTGCCCGCACCATTGGCGCCGACAATACCGATACGGTCGCCGCGCTGGATACGCAGGGAAAAGTCCTTGATGATCGTGCGCGCGTTATCGCCTTCGCCAAAGGACTTGGAGATATGTTCTGCCGTGATGACCGATTTGGTTCGGACATCGTCGCTTTGGGCTTTCAGGTTGGCGGTTCCGGCCGGGCCGATCATCGCCGCCCGCGCGGCACGCATTTCATAGAGTTTTGCCAGCCGCCCCTGATTGCGCTTGCGCCGTGCAGTAACACCGCGTTCCAGCCAACGGGCCTCCAGCTTCAGCTTCGCGTCGATTTTATTCGCTGCCAGTGCTTCATCCGCGTGGACTTTTTCCATCCATGCGTCATAGCCGCCAAAGCCGATCTCCTGACGGCGCAGCGAACCGCGGTCGAGCCATATCGTCTGTTTGGTGAGCCGGGTCAGGAACGTCCGGTCATGCGAAATCGTGATAAACGCGCCCCTATACCGCCGCAGCCAGTCTTCCAGCCAGTCGATAGCGCCTAGATCGAGATGGTTGGTAGGCTCGTCCAGCAGCAGCAGGTCCGGTTCCAGTGCAAGCGCCCGGCAGATTGCCGCGCGGCGCTTTTCCCCGCCGCTGGCTTTATCAGCGCGGATCGACAGATCGGTGGAAAGCTGGGAAGCGATAGACTGGACTTCATATTCCGCCGGGCCATTATCCCCTGCAATGGCGAAATCGAGCAGCGTTTCAAAAGGCGTGAAATCCGGTTCCTGTTCCAGCATCACGATATTGATGCCGGGCTGAACCGTCCGTTTGCCCTTGTCAGGTTCGATCTGTCCGGCGATCAGGCGCAGGAATGTCGTCTTCCCAGCACCATTACGGCCGATAAGCGCCAGCCGGTCGCGCGGGCCGACATGCAGATCAAGGTCCTGGAACAGCCAGCCTTCGCCTTGGTGGAGGGACAGTTGCTCATAAGAAAAAATGGGAGGTTGTGACATTGTTCATGCGCGTTAGTGCTTATGCTTGGTTAGCTCAAGTTACGTTTTCATAAAAACATGCTATATGGAACAGAGTTAAGGGGCTAAGAGGTTGATAGATATAGCCGAAACAGGGCGGTTGTGTTTTGGAATTATCGGAAGGAATATCATGAAATATATCGCAATGATGAGTCTGGCTACTGCAATGATCGGGATCAGCCCAGCTGTTCACGCCGCCAATGTGCAGATCACCGCGCAAAATCCGGTCGTGGAAATCAGCGTATCCGAACAGGTAGACAGCGCTCCCGATACCGCAACTTTCAGCACCGGCGTGGAAACCAAGGCGCCGACGGCCACACAGGCGCTGCGCGACAATTCGCAGCAGGCCAAGAGGGTGATAGACAAGCTGAAAGAGCTTGGCATTGCCGAAAAGGATATCCAGACGACGGGCATCAACCTGCATGCCGATTATGAATATGACCGCGAAAACAGCACGAACCGTTTTGTCGGCTACCGCGTATCAAACCAGGTTCAGGCAACCGTCCGCGATATTGATAATCTCGGCACAATTCTGGACGCACTGGTCAGCAGCGGCGGTGCGACGAACCTGAGCGGGCCGAATTTTTCGATTGATGATGACAGCGCGGTCAAGAAACTGGCGCGTGAACGTGCCCTTGCCAATGGCAAGGCGCAGGCCGAAAGCTATGCCAAAGCCGCGGGATATAGCGGTGTGCGCGTGCTTTCCATTTCCGAAGGGATCAGCAACAATTCCCCTTATCCCGTTCCTGAAGCCGCTCGCATGGTGAAAGCAGACGCTTCTGTGCCGGTTGCACCGGGACAGGTGGGGACGACGGTCAACCTAAATATTACCTATGAAATGACACGGTAACTATATATAGGGTAAAGGGAATTATTTGTTCAGGTGGTGTTAAAAGGCATAAGGCTAAAAATCTGATCATGTTGAAAAAAATCGTCCTTTCTGTGTTCGCAGCATCGGCTGCAATGGCGGTGACTGCTTCTCCGGCAGCCGCCGCGCAGAGCAGTAACGACCAGAAAGCTGCGCGTGCGCAGATGGTGTCGGGTAAGGGCAAATCCTTGCGCTCGATTGAAAATGCAGTTCTGCCGATGATGGAAGACAGCCAGTATCTTGGCCCTGAATATGATCCGTCTGCAAAGGTTTACCGGTTGAAATTCATCCGGCAAGGCCGCGTCATCTTCATCGATGTAGATGGCCGGACGGGTGCTATTTTGCGTCAGCGCCGCTAATCCTGTTCTCTTTACCCCAATTTTCTTTATCATTGTGGGATATAATGATGGTGATATAGAATTATCATCATGAAAATCGGTTTTCTGGAGTAACTTTATGCGCGTGCTTATTGTCGAAGACGAACCCACATTGGGTCAGCAGCTTAAATCGACGTTGGAAAGCAATGGCTATGCAATCGACCTGTCCACCGATGGTGAAGACGGTCATTTCATGGGCGCTACCGAAGAATATGACGCGGTTATACTTGATCTTGGTCTGCCCGAAATTGACGGACTGACCGTATTGGACCGCTGGCGCAAAGAAGATCGCAATTTCCCGGTTCTGGTTTTGACCGCTCGCGATAGCTGGTCGGACAAGGTTGCCGGGCTGGATGCGGGGGCCGATGATTATCTTGCCAAGCCGTTCCAGACCGAAGAACTGATCGCTCGTCTGCGCGCGCTTATCCGCCGTGCGTCGGGCAATGCTTCTTCCGAACTGACAGCAGGCGATGTCCGGCTGGACACCCGTTCCGGCAAAGTGACTCTGGGTGGCAGCCCGGTAAAGCTGACCGCTCAGGAATATAAGCTTTTGTCCTACCTGATGCACCACAAGGGCAAGGTCGTGTCCCGCACAGAATTGATCGAGCATATTTACGATCAGGATTTTGACCGCGATTCCAACACGATAGAAGTGTTTGTGACGCGTATCCGGAAAAAGCTGGGAGCAGAGGTTATTTCCACGGTCAGGGGGCTGGGATATAGTCTAGAGGATCCGGACAGCTGAATGAGACAAGCAAAATAGACCTTCCGATCGATGAAGTCGGCGAACAGCCAAAGCCTTCGATAGCAACACGCGCTACGGGGTCGTTGAGCCGCCGGATGATCGGTATTGCGTCGGCATGGATCATCGTCCTGTTACTCGGCGGCGGGGTGGCACTTGACCGGGTGTTGGTCAATGCCGTGACACGCAATTTCGACAATCAACTGGAATATGCCCTGACCGCGATGATCGCGTCGGCGGAAATTGATCCGCTGGGCGAGGTGTATTTCAACCGGCCTTTGGGCGATCAGCGTTTTCTGGAACCCAATAGCGGCCTTTACTGGCAGATCAGCGGAGAGGGGCATGACGATTTTACCTCGCGCTCGCTTTGGGACCGCACGCTAGAGCAAATGGCGCCCCATGATGATCTGGGCATCCATCTCTATGACAGCAACCATTTTCCCGGAGAGCCGCTGCGCGTTGTCGAGCGCACGGTGATGCTGCCCGATTCGGAGGTGAAATGGTCGTTCCGCGTTGCACAGAACCGGGAAGGTCTGGACGCACAGGTTCGGGAAATCCGGACGATCGTGTTTAACAGCTTTCTGTTGCTGGCAGTCGGCCTGATCGGCATGGCGGCGCTGCAAACGCTCTATGGGCTATGGCCGCTGCGTAAAATCCACAAAGCGATTGGAGAGATGCGAAACGGGCAGAAAAGCCGTGTGACCGAACCGATGCCCAATGAAGTGACGCCGATGGTGGACGAACTTAACGAACTGCTCGAACATAATGAGCGTCAGGCCGAGGAGGCGCGGCGCCATGCCGGAAATCTGGCCCATGCGCTGAAAACCCCGCTGACTGTTATCATGAACAGCGCCACTGCCAAGGCGGATGATCTGGCGGACACGGTGATCCGGGAATCGGGGATCATGCGCCGACAGGTCGATCACCATCTGGCCCGCGCCCGTGCTGTTGGCAGGCGCGGTCATGCTCATAGCCGTTCGCGCGTGTGGCCCAGTTTGCAAGCGGTCGAACGCGCCGTTGGCCGGCTTTACAAGCATGTCCGCATTGACATTGACGGCGATCAGGATGCCGTGGTGTCGGTCGAGCGGCAGGATCTGGACGAGATGATCGGCAACCTTGTCGAAAATGCCGCGAAATACGGGGGCGGCAGCGTTTTCGTTACGGTTGAAACGGGCGATGAATTTGTCGATCTTTTGGTCGAGGATGACGGCATGGGTATTCCGGTCGAAAACCGCGACCGTCTATTCAATCGCGGTGCGCGGCTTGATACCAGTAAGCCGGGAACCGGCCTTGGCCTTGCCATTGTCCGTGATGTTGCCGAAATATATCAGGGCAATGTGACGCTTGACGAAAGCGAGGATCTGGGCGGGTTGATGGTGCGGCTAAGCCTGCCGAAATCGCCCGGTTAGAGTGATTTCGAGTGAAATGGGACATTTCACGGCTCGGAAATAACGGTAAAATAAGAAACTAGAGTGATTTCGAGTGAAATGGAACATTTCACGGCTCGGAAATCACGGTAAAACAATAAACTAGACCCCAATTTTGATTCAATCAAAATTGAACAGGGTCTAGAAGATTAGTTTGATTCTTCGCGGATCCGCTCGTGGTGGCGGATGACTTCATCAATGATGAAACGCAGGAACTTTTCGGAAAATTCGGGATCGAGATTGGCCGCGCTGGCCAGTTGACGCAGACGGGCAATCTGTTCCTGCTCACGCGCCGGATCAGCGGTCGGCAGGCTGTTTTGCGCCTTATATTCGCCGACAGCCTGTGTGATCTTGAACCGCTCAGCCAGCATAAACACCAGGGCGGCGTCGATATTGTTGATGCTTTCACGATATTGCTTGAGCTTGTCGTCCATAAAGATAGCCGCCTGATTCCTGTTAAGATTAGCCGCTAGATAAACTGGCGTGCTAGTTTTGCAAACTTCACTTGCAGATGCAGTGATTTCGCTTGCCTTATGCCGGTTCCGTTGCCACATCGCATTCAATATGTCTGCAACAATCCATCATTTGGGGGGCGAATCCACCCCGTCGCTAGAGCCGCTTATGGCGCTCGTCGCCAGTGACATGAATCAGGTGAACAGCGTCATCCTCGACCGGATGCAGTCTGAAATCCCCCTGATCCCCAAACTGGCTGGCCATTTGATCGCTGGCGGCGGCAAAAGAATGCGGCCGATGCTGACCTTGGCGGCGGCGAAATTGATCGGTTATGGAGGCGACCGCCATTTCAAACTGGCGGCTGCGGTCGAGTTTATTCACACCGCGACTCTGCTCCATGATGATGTCGTGGACGGTTCCGATCTGCGGCGCGGGAAAACCACTGCGAATCTGGTGTTCGGCAACCCTGCGACCGTGTTGGTCGGGGACTTCCTGTTCAGCCGCTCGTTCGAGCTGATGGTCGAAGATGGCTCGCTCAAGGTTCTGAAAATCCTCTCCAGCGCATCGGCTATCATTGCCGAGGGTGAGGTGAACCAGCTTACCGCGCAGCGCAAGATTGATACCAGCGAAGACCGCTATCTCGACATTATCGGCGCAAAGACTGCTGCCCTGTTTGCTGCGGCCAGCCGGATATCCGGCGTCGTGGCGGAACGGGACGAGGAAACCGAACTGGCGCTCGATTCCTATGGCCGCAATCTGGGCATTGCTTTCCAGTTGATCGACGACGCGATTGATTATTCGTCGGACAAGGAAACCATGGGCAAGGACCGCGGCGATGACTTCCGCGAAGGGAAAGTTACTTTGCCCGTGATTCTGGCCTATGCGCGCGGCAGCGAAGAGGATCGCAAGTTCTGGAAAAATGCGATTATCGGCCACAAGGTTACCGAAGATGACCTGAGCTTTGCGACGGACCTGCTGGTCAAGACCGGCGCGATGGAAGACACGATTTCACGCGCGCGCCATTACGGGCAGCGGGCGATTGATGCGCTGGGCATCTTTCCATCGGGCAAAGCCAGGGCGGCGATGACCGAAGCAGTTGAGTTTGCGATTTCACGCGCTTATTGAGAATATTTGGACGACCATCAGCAAAGGAAAATACGGTGGCTGCACGGATTTATAAAATACCCATGAATGCTATGCAGTCGGGCACGGCGCTGAC
>JADMKQ010000147.1 GCA_015478735.1 Sphingorhabdus sp.
CGCGCCCAGCACCGGTCCGATGCCGAGCCGGGATTCCCCCGTGTAGCGCGCCCACGCAGCCACCGAGGCACGCGCGTCATCGGACAAAGTCTTGGTATAGCTAACCCCCAGCCGACCCGAAAAATCCGCAACATTGGGTAGGTCATCGCTCTCCACGATCACTGCACCCTGTGGCAGCTCGCCAGCAAATTGCTGGTTTGAATCCCGCACGAAAATCAATTCTCCGGGCTGTGTCAGGCGGCTGTCGGCCCAGATGCCGCTCGCCTCTATCGACAGGCCGGGCAATGGCCGCCAGTTCATCGACGCATCAACCGTCCATATCCGCCCGCTGCCGATATTTTGCGTGACCGGTAGGCTGCTATTATCAATCAGGTCGGCCTGAATATCGTTCCATTTGGTGTAAGACACAGTGATGCCCGCATCAAAACCTGTTTCACCGCCGCTACTGTAAACCAGTCCGCTTTCAACCGCGGCGACATCGTCATTGCGGAATCGCTCCACCATATCATTACGCACGGCAATGCCGCCGGCGCGAAAGCCTTCCTGGTAGCGGACATGCCCGGTCAGGCGGTCAGTAAACCGGTATTGAAGCCCGGCAGAAGGAAGAAAATCGGTCTGGTTCCGCTTCGCTTCTTTCTCCGCAGCGACCACCATGAATACCGGCGTATCCAGCGTCTGACCCGATAACCATACATGGCTCAAGCGGCCACCGGCATTGATTGTCAGGCGGTCTGACAGAGGCCAGTTAATCTCGCCAAAGCCCGTAGCCTCATTGGCCTCATTCTCGATACCGGCAATCGCGGTGGTAAGGACAGTTCCCCCGCGCACACGCCTGATGCGGTAACGGTTCTGGATCAGGCTAGTGCCCAGAAACCAGCTTCCGCCATTGTCGAGCGATTTTGACAGACGTGTTTCCGAAGTCAGCAAACTGATTTCACCGCGCTGGCGAAACAGGGCGGGCTGCTCCGGAGAGAACGGATCATCAGATGGCCTTGTCGCGTCAAATGTTTCGGACAGCTTCTGGTCAACAACATTCACCGTCGCCATGAGCTGCATATCGTCCCACTGTTTACGCACGACAATCTGCCCCAGCGCAAAGCGGTTGCGATAGGGCTGTGCAAAGGGCGAAGCACGGTCAAGCTCACCGCCATGCTCGTCGGCATATTGGCTATCTCGCCCGTCAATCTCTTGCGCCGCCGCCATCAGGTCAATCGACCAGCCCGCTCCGGGTTCCGCGCGCAGCATGAAGCGGCCACCTATCGTATCGACCCGGTTGACATCATTCAGATCGCGCGCGCGGTCATAAATATATCCGCCCTGACGACCGCCATAGAGTGACGCACGAATACCAAGTGAACCCGCGACCAACGGCAGGTTCAACGTCATATTCCCGTCAAAGGAAGGATCACCGTGCTGCGTTACCGCGAATGCGGCAGAGGTTTTTCCGCTATATTCGTCCAGCCGCACAGCATTGGGAACCATCCGGATGACACCGCCCAAAGTGCCAGCACCAAAGCGGGTTCCCTGTGGGCCATGGTGAATCTCGATGGTGCTCAAATCCACCAGCCGCAAATCAGGGTCAGGTGCATTATAGTTTAGCCGTGCTTCCCCCAGATACTGACCCGTCACGGCCTGATTGGGGCCGTTGAAACTGGAATCCGCAATCCCCCGAATGAAAAGGCGATTGCGGCCCGGTCCAAGCTGGGTCGAACTGATCGTCGGCAAGCTGTTAATCAGCGCGCCGGTGCCGCTCAATGCCGCCGACGGTCCGATTTCATCCAGCGCCAGCGTTTTCAGACTGCCCACCAGTGCTTCGCTGTTAAGGTCATCGGCTATCAAACGTCCGGTCACCACAATGTCCGGATAGGATATGGGTGGGGCAAATGTCCGGGTCGCGGCATAGCTGACCCGTGTCGGCGCTGGCCTGCTTTTCTTTCTTATGGGCACAATACGCCAGTGCCCCTCGTGCACGCGTTCAGGCTTTGCACTGCTACCCGCGAGCAGGCGGAGCAGCGCCTGACGGGAAGTCATCCGGCCCTTTATCTTTGGCACACGCCGCGCCCCAAGCTGCGGATCGGCAAGGCCAATGCTGATCCCCGCCTGTTCGCCCAGCACAAAAATCGCAGAGTCCAGACGACCTGCGGCAACATCTACTTCAACCTGATTTTCGGCATGAGCGGGGGCGGCAATCGCGATACCCAGCACAGCGGCCGCTATACTATTTCGGTACCTCATCTTCTCCGATCAAAATCCAGCCCCCCGCCTGTTTTTGAGCCTTCACGCCAAGCAGCGCGGCAATTGGCTCGATATTTCCGGGGTCACGGTCCTTTAGTTGAATGACGCCGCTAAATGTGCGCGCCGCGATCTTATCGGATGCGCTGATGCGAATGCCGAGATTTCGGTCCAGCACTTTTGCGACCTGCCCTATCGTTTCGCC
The DNA here is from genome assembly GCA_015478735.1 of Sphingorhabdus sp. GTDB lineage: Bacteria > Pseudomonadota > Alphaproteobacteria > Sphingomonadales > Sphingomonadaceae > Parasphingorhabdus. The sequence goes on from JADMKQ010000147.1 coordinate 2,438, forward strand.
TGTGAAACCAAGCTGGCCCGTGCGCCACGAACCGACCCGTTCAACCGCGATATCCGATACCGTCACGCTGCTTCTTATGCCGTCCCGGTAAAGCCGTTTACCCGCAGGCAGACGGACATTCTCCCGCCCCGGATTATATATCACCAGACCTTCGGACACCGCGACGTCAATCATTTCATCGCCTTTCACGACGTTGAACTCCGTCCCCGCATCGATCAGGCGGATATTGCCGGTTTCGACAATGAAGGGATCGCTATCATCATGCACTACCGTAAACAGCGCCTCCCCGCGATCAAGGCGGGCATAGCGGGGTTTATTATGATCCAGTTCAATTCTAGTATCACCGTTCAGCGTGATCCGGCTGCCATCGGGCAATGACACGATTTCGCGCTGACCCGGCGCGGTCATCACATCATAAGGTTGCGGCATTTGGGTCCAGATACCAGCGCCAACCGCAATAACCAGTGACGCCGCGAGGGCACCAGACATCATCTGCCGCCGGGTCATTCCTGCTGGCGGCGCGGCATATTCATCATTGGCCGGATGGCGGAGAACAGAGATATTATCCTGCTGTTCGGGTAGAACGAAAGGCTCTTCAGATGCTTCGACCAGTTCAGCATATTGATCTTCGGCCATCAACGCTTGTTCATAGGCGATATTGTGCAAGTCATCGGCTTCGAGCCAGCGGGTAAAGCCATCCCAGTCTGAAAAATCAGCCTCGCGCACGCGCATTGCCCAGGCAATCGCCTGATCCCGGATCATGTCGTTTATTTCAGCCATAATATCTGTCCTGAAGCATAGACGCCGCGGCCCACGTGATCCCGCATGTTAATTTTCATCTTCGCTATCCCTCCACGCCGCGAGCGCGCGATATGCCTTTTGCAAATCCTTTTCGACAGCACTCAAACTGATGCCCATTTCCTCGGCAATTTGCCGCTGGCCAATGCCATCTATGCGAAAACGCCGGAAAATCCGGAACACTCGCGCCCCCTCTTTCCCGATGCGCGCCTCCACAGCGGCAAGCTGCTGACGCGCTGCCAAGGCTCTGTCGGGAAGCGGTATGTCAGAAGCGCCGCCCGTCCCATGGGTGACCTCGCTCCACTCATTGTCCCGCTTACGCGCCCGCTGGCTCGTGCGGTAGCGATCATGCATCAGGTTGTTCGCCGCCCGATAGAGATAGGGCAAAGGACTATCTATCGATGTCGGCTCCATGTCCTCCATCCGCAACCAGAGATCCTGTAAAATATCCTCGGCATTATCGGCAGCACCACGCGCCCGCAGAAACCGCAAAAGCGCTTCACGGTGATTGAGAAAAACAGCCTGAAGTTCGTGCTCAGCCATTGTCGGACGAATCTCTGCAATTGTAAAATGCGGCCCTTGGTGGACGGATGAATAGCATTCTGCAAGCCCCGACTGATGCAGGCATCCTCCCTCACATATCCCGCCCTATAGCCAAAATGAGTAAAAAATCCACGTCCCGCAACGCGTTGTGATCGGCGTTAGAAAAATAATGATAAAAATATTTGCGGGTTCTTCCCAATGGCAACGTCTCTACTATCGGACCCATTCCCTAACCCTGTGGGTCCCTTATCCCAATCTATCCCCGAAGATTTGGGAACCCGGGGGGAAGAGAGCAAACTTCCCCCCGACTTTCGGGTGTAACAGGAGCTACAGGAAACAGAAAATGTTACGCTTCGAACTTATAATTCTGCCATTTCTTCTTTCTGGTTGTGCCTCCTCCACCTCGATTACGGACAGCGCCGAGATGATCTTGGTGCCGCCTGTGGCCGCGTTTGAAAGGAGCGCATCAATCGCTACCAAGGAAGCGGTCACCTATGAAACGACCGAGTGCATCCCATTGCACCGGATACGCTCCACCAGGATCATCGACCGCATTGGCATCGCGTATGAAATGCCAAATCGCGAAGTCTGGCTCAATCGTCCCAAATGGGGTGCATCTATACTTAAGGAATATCTAGTCATGATCACCCGCGGAAGCCAGAACAGGCTCTGTTCAGGCGATATCGTGCGCTTTATGGACAGCTCGCCTGCAGGATTACGAGGTGCCGTCGCACTGGGACCATTTGTCCGCTATCCCGCAAGTGAATGAAGGCAAGATGCCTTTCATTTAACGCGTAATGAAAGGGATGGCCCCGCTCGCTACAGCCCCTATGAAAAGGATGAAGGATATCATCGCTGCATATTTCAGCGCAAAACGCTGAACATCAGCCACTTCAACTTCTAGCATGGCACAAGCCAGATATACGGGAGCCAGCAAAGGGCTAAGCTGATGCACCGGCTGCCCCATCATGGATGCCCGCCCGATCACTTCCGCTGAAATCCCAAAGGCTGATGCCGCTTCGGCCAGAACCGGAACGATGCCAAAATAATATGCGTCATTCGACATCAGAAACGTCAGGGGAAGGCTTAACAGCGCGGTGACCGGAGCCAGATATGGCCCCATGGCATTGGGTATCCCGGCAATAAGTGCCTGCGCCATTGCATTAAGCATTCCTGTGCCTTCCATTATCCCCGTCAAAGATCCGGCGGCGAAGATAAGCGCGACGACCATCACGACATTCATGGAATGTGCGTCAATCCTGTCGCGCTGTGCTTTTAAGTTGGGATAATTGATGCTCACTGCAATCGCGAAAGCGCCCATCATCAATACAGGGAGAGGCGCGAGGCCAGAAAACATTCCGGCCATCAAGCCAAGAGTTAACAGCAGGTTGGGCCAGAAAAGATGCGGACGGCGTTCCGGCGGGGATGCCATGCTCACAGCCGCTCCGCCCTGCATGTCCGCTGGCTTCCATTCAAGCCGTTTACGCTCGGACAAGCCGAGATACCAGGCCAGGCTGAAAGTTGCGACAAGACCGAGACACATGGCAGGAAGAAGGGGAATGAAAAGGTCTGACACGAGATCGAGATTCAAGGCCGCAGCCGCTCTTGCCGAAGGTCCGCCCCAAGGCACCAGATTCATCACCGCATTGGACAGGCCCAAAAGTGTCGCTAGAATCAGGGGATTCATTCCAATCGCACGGTAAACCGGCAGCAAGGCGGTGATCACAATCAATGCCGTGGTCGTGCCATCTCCATCAACCGAAACGATCGATGACAGCGTAGCCGTCCCGACTGAAATACGCAGCGGATCGTTACCAACGAGATGCAATATCCGCTTCACAAGAGGATCGAAAAGCCCTGCATCCATCATGATCCCGAAAAACAGGATAGCAAAGGCCAGAAGCAATGCGATCGGCGCCACCTGAAGTATTCCGGAGACTACCATCTCGCCAAGATTGCCATCGCCCTGAACAAACAATCCAAAGATTATGGGCACCGCGATCAATGCGACGACGGCAGAAAGCCGTTTGGTCATGATTAGGATGATGAAGGTCGCAACTGTCGCGAAACCCATAAGGGCAAGGGTCATCATTACTCTCCAGACATTTCTTTATTTTGTGAAAACCGGCTGCGTGATGTGATTGATAAAATTCGGGCATTCGCAAAATTGTTTTGAAGTGCTAACCCGATTATTATGCCAAAGACAGAACCGATTGATTACCCGGCGAAAGATGCCAGGCATCGCGCTGAACCCGCTACGCTCACCGTGCTTACGCGCGTTCGCGAACTCATCGTGACCGGTCAAATCGCTGCGGGAACCAGATTGACAGCGGAAACGATCGCCAAAGAACAAGGCATTTCCCGGACACCGGTCCGGAGCGCGCTTGCCGTGCTGACTGCGGAAGGACTGGCGTCCTATCATATAAATCGCGGATATACTGTGCGGGAAATCAATCTTCGCGACATCCTTGATGCTATCGAAACCCGTGCGGTGCTTGAAGCAAAAGGCTGCGGCCTTTCGGTGGACTATGGCTGGATTCCGTCGGAGCTTGAGCGGCTTCAAGACGCTGTTGAAGAAGGTACCGCTATCATCGCTGGCGGCAAATGGTCCGAGGAAATTGAGCACAAATGGTATCAGACGAACCGCGACTTTCATTCGCTGATCATCCGTGTGTCGCGAAATAATGCGCTGCGTAACGCGATAAGAATGACTTTGGTCTATCCGGTTTTTGGCGACATTGCCCGGCTGTGCCCGGCCGTGGCGCAATATGTTCCTCAAAGACATCGCAAAATCCCGGATGTTCCGCCCGAATATATTGTTGCGTCGCAATCCGACCATGAAGCTATTCTCGAGGCAATCAGGGGCGAGGATGCCGAGCACGCGGAACAACTCATGTTGGCACATATCCTGAAGACAAAGGAACGCTTAACCGCCATCGCGACCCGGCGCTAAAATTTGCTGCCAATATAATCAAAATTGCATCCGATCTAAAACTTCTGGATGCTTCGCTAACATATTTATCAGGAAATGTTCTGCATTATATCATGCAGCGTGCGTATATAGTGGCTCTCTATTTCTATGGTCATTGGTATCCCAAAGAACAAAAGGCAGCGAATTTTAGCGTATGCTTCAATGCGTTAAGTGCATGATCTACGCTAAACCCTTGTTATCTTAATGATAGAATATCCTAAGACGCATCTATTTGAATTCATAACATTGACAAATTGAATTCATTATTGATTATTGCTCACGAAACTACACTCATTCTCTGAGAAAATATAATTGGATGTATGAACTATGATGGACGAGCAATTCGCCGACGGGGTTAAAATTATAGTTCCCACGGGCTCTCTGGGCGCGGGTGTTCGCGAGGATGAAATTGCCTTTGGACTGGCTCTGGGCGCACATGCCATTGCTTCCGATGCTGGTTCAACTGACAGTGGCGCAGCCTATCTCGCCACGGGGAAGTCGAAGAATAACCGGGGCGCAGTGAAGCGTGACCTCACTATACTGATGAAAGCCCAGGCTGAAGCAGGCATTCCAATCATTGTCGGCACCTGCGGGCAAGCAGGAGGCGATATCAATCTGGACTGGACTCGCGATATTGTAACCGAAGTTGCGGCTGAATTAGGAACCATGCCAAAGATCGCGCTCCTTCGCTGTGAGCAGGACAAAGACACGATCAAGCGAGTGAACAAAGAAGACCGGATCAAGCCTCTACCTCCTCTAGGGCCGCTGGAAGAATCCACCATTGATGAATGCGATCATATCGTGGCGGTTTTGGGCGTAGAACCTTATGTAGCAGCACTTGAGGCCGGTGCGGATATCATTCTTGGCGGACGATCTACGGATACAGCCGTATTAGCCGCTTACCCGATCTGGAGGGGCGCACCATGGGGGCCGTCCTGGCATGCGGGAAAAACTGGCGAATGTGGCGCGCAGTGCACCGAAGAGCGTGAAAGTTCCGGCGTGCTGCTAACCGTCAAATCGGATGGCTTCGAAGTAGAACCGCTCAGCGAGAGCAATCGCTGCACACCGCATAGCGTATCAGCGCACATGCTTTACGAAAATACTGATCCTTATCGGCTGGTCGAGCCGGGCGGCGTTCTGGATGTGACAAACGCACGCTATGTTCCGCTTGACGAGCGTAAAGTTGAGGTCAAGGGATCGATATGGGAACAGCAACCCTATACTATGAAACTGGAAGGCGCTGGCGGCGGTCAATTTCAAACGCTGATGCTCGTCGGCATCCAGGATCCCGATGTCCTCAGAGATATAGACGGCTTTCATGATAGGATACTCGAAGCACTTTACCAGCGAACGCGAAGTGTAATTCCGGCCAAAGATCTGGGCGATTTTCACATTTCTTTGCGCATGTATGGATGGAATGCCATGACCGGAATGCCGGTGCCAGAGGGAACCCCACCCCCGCAGGAAATTGGCATGCTGTTCATCGCGACCGCCGATACGCAAGAACTTGCCAACAGCATCGCGCATGCGTGCAACCCGTATTTCTTTCACTATCCCAGTGTCATGGACAAGGAATTGCCGAGCTACGGATTTGCCTTCACTCCTGCCGATGTTCCGAGAGGGCAAGTCTACGAGTTCAAGCTTAACCATGTCGTAGAAACTGATGACTGGACAGAGTTTGTCCGCACGGAGTGGATCGATTTGGCCGATACGAAACAAGTTGAAATACGGGAGGCGGCTAATGGTTAAAGTTCGTGATGTCTGTCACCATGTCCGGTCAAAAAATGCCGGGCCTTACTGGGTAACCTTCGACTTTTTCTTCGATGGACCTGAAAATTACCGCAAATATAGCTCCAGCCCCGCACTCTCACCGGAACTGTTTGCGCGTCTTTATGGAACTGATCCTTCGCTTGTGAAGACGGTTCATGTGGAAGATTTATCCATCATAAAAATATCCTATCCGCGCGCTTCGCCGCAGGGAGGAATGGAAGAGCGCGATATGCACTCTGGTCAGCAATATGTCCGGATTCTCGACGTTGATCTGGATTGATGCAGGCTACGAATAGTCCGGTGACGGATTGCTGACAAAAAACCGAATAAGGATACAAGCCCTATGTCTATCACTTCTCATAAACAGCCCAATCTGCGCGATCATATGTCCGAGGAGGAATGGGCCGTTCGTGTAGACCTGGCCGCAGCTTATCGTCTGGTTGCTCTTCATGGTTGGGATGATCTGATTTTTACACATCTGTCTGCGCGTATTCCAGGACCGGAGCATCATTTCCTCATTAACCCGTACAACTATATGTTCGAAGAGATCACAGCCTCTTCGCTGGTTAAGATTGATGTTGAGGGAAATAAAGTGGATGGCAGTCCCGCCCCTGTTAATCGGGCCGGCTTCGTCATTCATTCGGCTATTCACATGTCGCGCAATGATGCAGCAGCCGTTCTTCACCTTCATACAACTGCTGGCCAGGCTGTGTCAGCGATGAGCGATGGCCTTCTGCCGCATACGCAAACCGCAATGATCGCGCATCATGATTTGGCCTATCACGATTTTGAAGGAATCGCGACCAACCTGGACGAGCGCGAAAGGCTTGTCGTTGATCTGGGAACTAAAAATACGATGCTCTTGCGCAATCATGGGACGCTCACCGTTGGTTCCAGCATCGCATCGGCTTTCATGCGGATGTATTTTCTGGAACGCGCATGTGAAGCACAGGTGATGATGCTATCTGCCGGTCGAGATGGACTTAATGAACCCAATAGCGGCGTCGCAGAGATTGTCCGCGATCAAGTTACGGGAACAGAAATGACGTCCGCTGCTGAACAGCTTGCCTGGCCGGCACTCAGGCGGAAACTCGACCGGATCGACCCTAGCTACAAGAATTGAGACATTTAGTGCGGAACACGATATACTCGATCCGCTACTAGTCTAGCGGGAGAGCGCGTCTACAACCGCTTTGCCACAATCCATTGTGCCGGCCGTTCCGTTCAGATCGCGGGTGCGGTATTCCGGTTGCGCGAGAACATCTTCAATAGCGCGGATAACGGCCTCGGCCGCCTTGCCCTCACCCAAATGATCGAGCATCAACGCAGCTGACCAGATCTGGCCAATCGGATTGGCGATATACTGACCCGCTATATCTGGCGCAGAACCGTGAACGGGTTCGAACAGCGAAGGGAAGTACCTCTCAGGATTGATATTGCCAGCGGGCGCGATACCTATCGTCCCTGTGCACGCTGGACCCAGATCCGAAAGAATATCACCAAAAAGATTGGAAGCTACAACGACATCAAACCAGTCGGGATGCTGAACAAAATGTGCTGTCAGGATGTCGATATGATATTTGTCGCAATGAATGTCAGGATATTCCTTGGCCATCGCTTCAACCCGCTCATCCCAATAGGGCATAGTGATGGAAATCCCGTTTGATTTCGTGGCCGAGGTCAGGTGCTTCTTTTCCCGGCGCTGCGCCAGTTCGAACGCATAGCGAAGCACACGATCAACCCCGATACGCGTCATCACGGTTTCCTGCATCACCACTTCTCGATCCGTGCCGGGAAAGATTTTTCCGCCGATAGACGAATATTCACCCTCGGTATTTTCACGAACAACATAGAAATCAATATCGCCCGGAACCCGGTTTGCCAGCGGTGTCGGCACGCCTGGCATCAACCGGACGGGCCTTAAGTTGACATATTGATCGAACTCGCGCCTGAACTGGATCAGCGATCCCCAAAGCGATATGTGATCGGGAACCTCATCCGGCCAGCCTACTGCGCCAAAGAATATTGCATCATGCTCGCCAATCTGCGCTTTCCAGTCGTCGGGCATCATCTGACCGTGCTTCTGGTAATAGTCGCAAGACGCAAAATCAAAATGATCGAAATGAAAAGCACAATCGAATTTCGCCGCCACTGCTTCGAGCACGCGCAGGCCCTCCGGCATCACCTCTTTGCCGATACCGTCCCCGGCAATGACTGCTATACGATGGGCATTGGATCGATTCATATTCAGGTCCTTGTGTCCGGCGTGGTGTCGATAAATATAGCGCGAAAATCGTTGACATTGGTGTAGGTTGGGCCAGTCACGACCAGAGCGCCGAGAGCATCAAAAAAGCTGCAAGAATCGCTGTTTTCCAGCGCATCGGCACTGGAAAGGCCCATTGTTCTTGCCTTCGATAGAATATCCGGGCCAATCAGCGCTCCGGCATTTTCTTCAGTTCCGTCAATGCCATCCGTATCCGCCGCCAGGGCATATATGCCGGGTTCGCCATCCAGCGCATTTGCTAATGAAAGCAGGAATTCGCTATTACGGCCACCACGCCCATTGCCGCGCACGGCCACGCTGGTTTCTCCGCCTGACAAGAGGATACAAGGTGCAGCAATAGGCTGGCCGTAAAGCTTAACTTGCGTTGCTATGGCTGCATGCATCTTTGCGATCTCGCGTGCTTCGCCTTCGATAGCACTGCCTAGAATCAAGGATGAATGTCCGGCCTGTTTTGCAGCCTCTGCCGCTGCCTGAAGGGCTTTTTGTGGACTGGCGATGATTTTATATTCGCTTACATCATCCTTTGACAGGAACGCTTCGGATTCTTCTCGCTCCAGCCATTTAAGAATTGCGGGGCTCGGCTGGATCCCGAGCATCTTCAAAGTTTCCAAAGCTTCATGCCGGGTAGTATGTTCGACAACCGTCGGACCAGAACCAATAGTCGCAGGATCGTCGCCCGGCACATCAGATATTGCCAGAGTTACGAGCTTCGCTGGTCTAGCATGCCCGGTGAGCTTTCCCCCTGCTACCATCGACAAATGTTTGCGAACGCAGTTCATCTGTTTGATCGTTGCGCCTGAACGCAGCAATTGCCCCGTCAGCGTCTGGATTTCGGACAAGCTAACTCCGGGCGGCGGGGCTGCCAGAAGCGAAGATGCCCCTCCGGAGATCAGAAAAATCACCAGATCATCTTTGGTAAGCCCATCCAAATGCGCGATCATTTTTCGGGTGGCTACAACGCCTGCGTCATCGGGAACGGGGTGACCCGCCTCGGCAACCTCTATCCGCTCGCATGGAACTGCATGGCCGTGCCGTGTGATGACCAGACCCTCAATAGGGCCGTCCCAATTTTGTTCGACCACGCGGGCCATTGCGGCAGATGCCTTGCCCGCACCGACGACAATCGTCCTTCCCTTGGGTAGCGACGGTAGTGCGGATGGAATACAATTTTCCGGCAATGCGCTGGTAACAGCAGCATCGAACAACTGACGCAGCAAGGCGCTGGCCTTAGCATATTGTATATCGGTCGAACCGTCCCCTGCCGCAACCGTCATTATTGGGTTTCGCCCGGTTTTGCTTGAGCTTTGCGCCCGTCTGCGACGACACATTCCGGGGCCGGTTCCTTGCCATCCAAAACAGCAACAACGCATCGTGCTGCAACCATGTTGGTGCGAGCCAAGCCCTCATGCGTAGAGGCGGCAGCGTGCGGCGTAGCAATGACATTGGGCAAACGAATAAGCTCATCGGTAATATGCTGGCAGGAGCTATCGCTCTCGCTCAGAAAAACATCTAGTCCCGCTCCCGCGATTGTCCCGTTTTTAAGGGCGGTGAGTAAGGCTGCGTCATCGACAAGGCCACCTCGTGCTGTATTGATAAGATAGGCACCTGCCTTCATCTGCGCGATCCGCGCTACATCGAACATGAAACGCGTCTCATCGGTCAGAGGCGCATGGATGGATATATAGTCACTGTCCCTGACCAGGGTGTCGAGATCGACGCGTTCCATATTGGAAGGGGCGTCAGACGGCAAATCGCCGCTAGTTGCGACTAAGATACGGCAGTCAAATCCCCGAAGTCTTTGCGCTACACTGCGACCGATTCGTCCCATGCCAATAATTCCGACGGTCTTCTGAAAAAGGTCGCTGCCCATCAGGATGGAAAAATCGCCATCGATCATCCGCGCCTGTGTTTCCCGGAACCGGTGTCCTACTGCAAGCATGAGAGCGATCGTATGATCAGCGACCGAGGCATCATTTCCCCCGGCAGCGATGCAGACGACCTTGCCCAATTCTCCCGCGGCCTTCAGATCCACACGTTCATAGCCCACGCCCCGGCGCGAGATCACCTTCAGTTCCGGCAGAGCCTCTTGAAGCTCTCGCGTGACCTTAGCATGACCGACAATCCATCCAGCCGCGCCATTCAGTATTTCCACAAGCTCGTCATGGCCTAACCCGCCATCCGCTTGTCCAGCAGACAAGTCGGCGATCACAACCTCGCACCCATTATCCTCAAGATAGGCGATTGTGTCCTTGTCAAAAAAACGCTGCGTTACGACTACCTGCCGATCAGACATGCATGGCTCTCCGGAAACTGTTCATTACAAAAAGGGTAGTGGCACAGGCTGGCCAAGGCCAATGCCAAAATTCAATCAATTCATCCAGATTGTCGCCGCATATATTCATGCGAATTTCAACTATGGCTTGCCGCGCCATCTATGCTGCATCTGTTACTCAATAGACGCTCTATAACGAATGCGGAGAAGGACTTTTGTCGTTCCTTGTGTCATTGAGAATCCGTGACCAGAGCACTTCTGCCGCTGGCGATTGGCGTGCATTCGGTCGCCAGATACGGATTTCGATTTCCACATCGGCATCTTCCGGACCGGCTCTTTTCAATCTTCCTGCCTCCAGGTCCTCTTGCACCAAACTTAGGGCAGTCCAGGCAACTCCGCGCCCTTCCCTGGCCATCGTCGTCAATACATTTGCAAGATGGGAAGAAAAAACCGGTTGGGATGGAAGCTGGAAATTATCCCGTTCCCACGCGGACGCCAATATTCTCCCCATTCCGGATTCAGCCGTAAACGCCAGCTGGGGAGCGTCCTTCGGGTCCATGCGATCTAATAGTGACGGTGCCGCAACGGGCAACAAGCGATCAACGCCAAGCTGCACCGATTTGAAATCCGACCGAAGCCTTGTCGCTGCTGCTTCATGGTGGTGACAAAGCAGAAACTGCGCTTTTCCCGCAATCATCAATTGCTCGCACGCCACCATATGATCTGCGGTTAAAGCGATGGTCGACTCTACTGGTTTTTCTGTTTCCAGACGGCGGAGCCAGTTAGGGAAGAAGGTAAGCGATAGAGCATGGGTTGAAGCGAACCGCAATGTTTCGTGATCATTTTTCGCCGCCGATTGCGCCGCCTCGCGTCCCAGTTGCAGACGGCGCAGTGTTTCTTCAGCTACCAGGCGGAAACTCTCGCCGGCCGCGGTTAAGCCTATGCGATGAGTACGGCGATCGATTAACGGAGCCCCCACCCACTCTTCCAGCGATTTTATTCGCCTACTGAAACTGGGCTGGCTGACGGATCGATTTTCTGCAGCACGGGAAAAACCCCCATGTTCAATCAATGCCAGAAAATCCTGTAGCCAAATCAGATCCATCGCTCTTCCTAACCCCACCAGGCCGCTTATTATTACTTAATATAGCAGATCGCAAAATAAGTCATTGCCGGCATCAAGCTGAATGATTTCATGCAAAATGTGAATAGAATTGCGCCGTCGCTGATTGATAACATCAACGGAAAAATGAACAACGAGACACCTTCGTTCGTGATGACGAATGGCTTGATGCAACTATGCATATTTTGCGCATGAATTGATAGCCTCCGCTTTATTGCGATTGTTTTCGCCGTGCGATACCCAATTGTCATCAAGCCTAACAAGGGCTGGAGAGGAATCACATGAACGCAACGGAGAATGATCGAAGCGCAGTCTCGTCAGACGCGACGCGTCGTCATGTGCTGATGCTCGGCGCCGCTACAGGCTCCGCGTTCATGTCGCCCCATATCGCGCAGGCAGGGGAGATCAAACAAAATATTGGTGAGCAAAACTGCGCCTCGGTGCAACCCGCAGACGCTACACATAAGGTAGACGCCGTATGGGTGCGCGGCATCTCAACTGACGCGCCATTTTCTTCCGGTGCCATGCCTCCATGCAATGCTGCTCCGCCGGGAGCCGTTGATACTCACCATCACATCTTCTCGGATAATTTCCTCACGACCGAGGGGAAGCCTTTGCCAATCTCGGCAGAGGTAAAGGATTATAATGCGCTCAAGAGGCGGTTGGGAATCTCCCGCTCCATCGTGGTCGCGGCTTCTCCATATGGCACGGATAATTCTTGTCTTGTCGCTGCACTCGACCAATTCGGCTTGGACGCATCGCGCGGGGTTGCATTGGTCGATCCCGAAGTGACGGATGCGCAGCTCGATGAACTTGGCCGACACGGCGTGCGCGGATTGCGCATTTATCTAGCCAAAAATCGCGTGCCGTCAGTTGTTGAGCTTCGCCAACTAGCCGCGCGGGCCGCAGATCGTAACTGGGTACTGCAAATCGTCGGCAATCGTGATCGGGAGGTGATTTTTGAATGGACCAATGTGCTTGCCCGCCTCCCTTGCAATATTGTCATAGATCATTTCGGGTGGGCACCGCAGCCTGCCGGTCCAAAGAGCAACACTGCTGGCGCGATCCGCCGCTTGATCGAGGGCGGACGGGCTTATGTCAAGCTGTCGGGCTTGTATCTCTCGTCGCGTAGCGGGCCGCCGGATTATCGCGACGTTGACGAACTTGCGCTAGATTTCGTGCGGCAAAGCCCGGAGCGTGTGCTGTGGGGATCGGATTGGCCGCATCCTGTCGCCTTCCCCTACATCCCCGATGATGCGTTGATGTTCGATAAACTGGCTGGCTGGGCACCCGATGCGGCAATTCGCCAACAGATACTTGTGACCAATCCTGACCGCTTATTCTGGTTCGACTGAACGATGCGAAGCGATCAGGATTTTCGGTGGTGTAACTGCGTGAATAGCGAGGGATGAGGCGCATCCGTGCCATCGTGGACATGTAACGATAGTAAATTTTTTAAATCAAAAGGCGTGAAGCCTTATCAGTAATCTAGAACAAAAAATCCTGGGAGAGGGAATATGACCAACTTACATAAATGCACGCGCTGCGCATTAGGAGCGATGGCACTTGTCCTAGCACAATCCGCATTTGCGATGGAACAAGACCCTGCGGCAACAAGTGATGCGACATCGCTAAACGAGGATGCGGAATTCGGTGCCGAGATCATTGTGACTGCGCAGAGGCGTGACCAGAATCTGCAGAATGTGCCGGTAACCGTCACCGTGTTTGGGGCAGAAGAAATTGAAAATGCCCGCATCCAGCAGATCGGCGATGTTGTAGGCCGCACCGTCGGATTGGCCTTTGACGCTTTTCCTGCATCCCAGCCACGGCTGTCAATCCGGGGCATAACGTCTAATGATCGCGGAGCGGCAAGTGAACCAAGTTCGGGCGTATTTCTCGATGATATCTATATCGGGCGTCCGCCAGCTATCGCATTCGACGCATTTGATCTGGAAAGAATTGAAGTGCTGAAGGGGCCGCAAGGGACACTTTTCGGGCGGAATGTCGTTGGCGGTGCAATCAATGTGATCGCGCGCAAGCCGGACGTGGATAGCTTTGATGGAGCCGGGGAAATCAGCCTTGGAAATTATGATCGTTTTGACGTAGCTGGCTTCGTCAACGCGCCATTCGCGAACAACACCGGCGCGGTCCGGGTAAGCGGAGCTTATCGCAGCCATGACGGCTATACACACAATGCGTTTTTGAACGAAGATGTAGACGATCAGGAAACGTTAAGCGGCCGCCTGCAGTTTTACGGCGAACCCAGCGAAGATTTTCGCGTATTGTTTACGTTGGATGGCACGCGAGCAAGAGGGACAGGCCCCGGCAATCGTGTGCTCGAACTCGACCCGAATGATCCGGGACCATATACGCCCAATCTTGATCGTGACGTGACTTACGGTTCTACGGTAGGTTTCCAGAATACAGATACGTACGGGATTCGTTCCGAACTGTCCTACGATATGTCTTTTGGTACGCTTACCTTCCTGGGTTCGTATCGTGATCTCGACTATGATCTTGCCTATGACTTTGACGGCGGCAATGCGGATCCGGCGTCGCCAGCTTTTAATGCAATCAACATTTCTGGCGGCCAGCGTGAGAATGCCGAGCTTTCCAGTCAGGAGTTGCGCTTAACTTCTCCGGCAGGCAGTCCATTCGACTGGGTGGTCGGTGTCTACCATTATTATCAAGTGGTTGACCGGGCCGACTTACTGATACTTGACGGGGTCGCTCCCATCACTTTGGAAGAGACTTACAATCAACATTCGACGCTAGACAGTGTGGCGGTATTT
>JADMKQ010000148.1 GCA_015478735.1 Sphingorhabdus sp.
CCGCGCTCTGCACGTTGACTTTTTCCGTCTTGCAAAAGGCGCGAAGGTTCAGGTCAACGTTCCTGTTGTCTTTGTAAACGAAGAAGCATCACCTGGTCTGAAACGTGGCGGCGTGTTGAACGTTGTTCGCTTTGAACTGGACCTGATGTGCGATGCGGACAAGATCCCCGACGAAATCGAAATCGACGTTACCGGCCTTGAAATCGGTGATTCGATCCACATTTCCCACGTCACTTTGCCAGAAGGCTCTGAAAGCACGATCACCGACCGCGATTTCACCATCGCAGGTGTAACCGCACCATCAGCGCTCAAATCTTCTGAAGACGAAGCCGAACAGGCTGAGGACGAAGAAAAAGCAGCGGCTGAAGAAGCTGAAGCTGAAGAAGGCGGTTCGGAAGAATAATTCCTTAAGTCCCTCTGTCCATAGAGAGACATTTGGGGCAGGACCTGACGGAGCGGGAGAATTTCTTCCGCTCCACAGCCCTCCCCTGATGAGGAGAAAGATCAATGCAACTTTGGGTCGGCCTCGGCAATCCCGGCGCACAATATGCGCTGCACCGCCACAATGTCGGCTTCATGGCGCTCGACGCCCTGGAAGAAGTGCATGGATTTCCACCCCCTAAACAGAAATTTCAGGGCTGGACTGTCGATGGACAGCTTGGCTCCGAAAAGCTGCTGCTTCTAAAGCCCGCAACCTTCATGAACGAAAGCGGGCGCAGCGTTGGCGAAGCCATGCGCTTTTACAAGCTGGAGCCGGAGGACGTAACTGTCTTCCATGACGAACTTGACCTCGAACCTTTCAAGGTAAAGGTGAAGATGGGCGGCGGCCATGCCGGGCATAACGGACTTCGGTCTATCGATGCTCATATCGGCCCAGACTTTCGCCGCGTCCGGATAGGAATAGGCCATCCCGGCCATAAAAGCCGGGTCCACGGGCATGTGCTTGGGAATTATACCAAGGCCGAAATTGATCCCCTGGCCCACATGTTGGGTGCGATTGCATCAGAAGCCGACTGGCTTGCCAAGGGCGATAATGCACGGTTTATGAGCGAATTTGCGCTTAGAATGCAGGAATAACCTCTTCCTTACCGGAAGAGGTAAAAGAGAGGGGCAGTCTCTCCATAACTTAAACAATCGGCCGGTATCAGGACATCCCCCTCTCCCGGCCTCTCCCAGAAAGGGAGTGGGAAAAACAAATGGGTTTCAAATGTGGTATCGTTGGCCTGCCCAACGTCGGAAAATCAACCTTGTTCAACGCGCTGACCGAAACACAGGCGGCGCAGGCAGCAAACTATCCGTTTTGCACGATTGAGCCCAATGTCGGACAGGTCGCTGTTCCGGACCCGCGGTTGAACCAGATTGCCAAAATCTCTGGCAGCGCGAAAATCATTGAAACGCAGCTTGCATTTGTTGACATTGCTGGTCTTGTCAAAGGCGCTTCGAAAGGCGAAGGTCTGGGTAACCAGTTCCTTGGCAATATCCGCGAAGTTGACGCGATTGTCCACGTTCTGCGCTGTTTTGAAGATGATGATATCCAGCATGTATCGAACAAGGTCGATCCTATCTCGGACGCCGAAGTAGTCGAAACCGAATTGCTGCTGGCCGACTTGGAAAGTCTTGAAAAACGTGTCCCTGCCTTTGAAAAGAAAGCCACCAGCGGCGACAAGGAAGCCAGGATTGCAGCCAGCGTGCTTGGCCAGACGCTGGCATTGCTGCGTGAAGGAAAGCCAGCGCGTCTTACCCAGCCCAATGATGACGAAGAGCAGCGGATTTTTGAACAGTCCCAATTGCTGACCGCCAAGCCGGTTCTTTATGTCTGCAACGTTAATGAAGCCGATGCTGCAACCGGCAATGACCTGACCGCCGCCGTTTTTGAAAAAGCAGCAGCCGAGGGCGCCGAAGCGGTGATTGTATCCGCTGCGATAGAATCCCAACTGGACGGGATGGAACGTGAAGAGCGCGCTGAATTTCTGGCTGAACTTGGCCTGGAAGAATCCGGCCTTGCCCGCGTTATTCGCGCCGGATATCAATTGCTTGATCTCCAAACCTTTTTCACCTGCGGTCCCAAAGAGGCACGCGCCTGGACGGTGCATAAAGGTGCAAAGGCACCGCAGGCGGCTGGCGAAATCCACTCCGATTTCGAACGCGGCTTCATTCGCGCGGAAACCATTTCTTTCGATGACTATGTCACCCTGGGCGGCGAAAGCGCCGCGCGCGAAGCGGGTAAGCTTCGTCAGGAAGGCAAAGAATATGTCATGCAGGATGGCGACATCATGAACTTCAAATTCAACGTCTGATTCACCCGGATTTGAGGCTTAAGAGGGATTGTTCATGCTTTATTACGAAGATATTCAGCTCAATCAGATCCAGAAATTCGGGCAATATGAAGTCACGCGCGAAGAAGTAATCGATTTCGCGTCGAAATATGATCCCCAGCCTTTTCATCTGGACGACGAAGCCGCCGCCAAGACTCATTTTGGCCGTCTCGCCGCCAGTGGGTGGCATAGCGCCGCGATGATGATGCGGATGCTGGTCGATCACATGAAAAACCATAAACAGGCTGGTCTTGGTTCACCGGGCGCTGATAATATACGCTGGGTAAAACCGGTTTATCCCGGTGACACATTGCGCTGCGAACAGGTCACTCTGGATAAACGCCTCTCCAAAAGCCGCCCGGATATGGGCATCATGAAGGGGCGCGTCACAGTCTTTAACCAGAATGACGAGATTGTTATGACGATGGAAAGCACCGGGCTTATTCAAGCGCGCGGAGATTGATTGAAACGGCGGCTGACAAACAGCTGCATCACTTCCTGCCGAACAATTTCTCAATATCTCCGTGCGCTAATTTTACCCAGGTTGGACGGCCATGATTGCACTGGCCGGAATGGGGCGTCACTTCCATTTCGCGAAGCAATGCGTTCATTTCTGCGACATTGAGCACGCGCCCTGCCCTGACCGAACCGTGACAGGCCATGGTCGAGGCGACATGGTCAATCCGCTCTTTTAGCGACAGCGCTTCATCATAAGCGCCCAGTTCATCCGCCAGATCGGTCACAAGTCCTTTGACATCACCCGAACCAAGCATGGCTGGCGTCGCCCGCACCAGCACCGCCGATGGTCCAAACCGCTCAAGCTCCAGCCCGAATTCGGAAAGCTCGGCTATGCGAGCCTCTAACCGGTCACAGGCATTTTCATCCAGTTCAATGACCTCAGCCATTAACAGAGCCTGCGAAGCAACCTTGCCGCCATCCATGGCTTTACGCATGCGTTCCAGCACCAAACGCTCATGCGCGGCATGTTGATCGACAATAACCAATCCGTCTTCGGCTTCCGCCACGATATAGGTTTTTGCCACCTGCCCTCGCGCGATGCCAAGCGGATGTTTCACTGCTTCGGGAACAGGCTCTGATGCTTCTTCTGCCCGGCCCATAATAGGTGCCAACCCTTCAGTAGGCATGGCGTTAAAAGCACTGGCATTGTCCTGCACGGCTGATGGATAAGGCTGAGACTGGAATGTCGCCCTGCTCCCGCCAATCGGGCCTTGCGCTGTAAAAATACTGCCTTGAGGATCAGGGGCCAGCGCCTCTCTTTGCCAGTTGGCCAAAGCGGACTCGGCAGGTCGCTGGGCCGCGCGAAAGCCCCCTTCATCCAGCGCCCGGCGCAAACCGCTCACAATCATACCCCGGATCATCGCGGGTTCGCGGAAACGCACTTCTGTCTTTGCCGGATGGACGTTCACGTCCACCTGCTCCGGCGGCATGTCGATAAACAGAGCAACAATCGGATGACGGTCCCGCGCCAGCATTTCAGCATAGGCCCCGCGCACCGCACCGACCAAAAGCCGATCCCTGACGGGCCGTCCATTGACGAATAGAAACTGGTGGTCCGCAACCCCGCGATTATAGGTCGGCAGTCCCGCAACACCCGAAAGCCGGACATCCTCCCGCATCAAGTCAACCGCGACGCTGTTACTGCGCAGTTCCTTGTTGGTGAGCGCAGCCACGCGGTCCGGCCCGGTGTCACCGGCCTGCACCGCTATGGCCTTGCGACCTTCGTGGGTCAAAGTGAACCCGATATCGGGCCGTGCCATGGCAAGCCGCCGGACGACATCCACACAGGCGGCATATTCGCTGCGCGGCGTCCGCAAAAATTTGCGCCGGGCGGGCACTTTGGCAAAAAGCTGCTCCACCCGCACTTTTGTTCCGGGCGGTATAGCGGCGGGGCCATCGCTTTCCACCTCGCCATGATCGACGACTCGCGACCATCCATCTGCGCCCTTTTCCCGGCTTTCGATAGTCAGCCGCGCAACACTGGCAATGGAGGGCAGCGCCTCCCCGCGAAAGCCCAGCGTAGCGACCAGCTCAATCGCTTCATCAGGCAGCTTGGATGTCGCATGACGCTCCAGCGCGAGAGCAATGTCATCCCGCGCCATACCGCAGCCATTATCACTGACCTCGATCAAGTCCAAACCGCCCTGTTCCAGTCGGATATTGATGTGATTCGAACCTGCGTCGATCGCATTTTCAACCAGCTCTTTCAACGCACTGGCCGGGCGCTCTACCACTTCACCGGCAGCGATGCGATTGACGAGATTATTCGGAAGTCTTCTTATTGACATATTTGTATTCCTAGCCCAAGCGGACAAGCCAAGCGACCCTTGTTTATGACTTAGTTTTGCGGGGTGATTTGCACGGATGTTTCGAATGGTAAACTTCATCTACCATTCAACCAGAATGTCGCTATGAATTAAGGGAACAGCTTTCGCTGTAGCTACAATAACACGGGTAAAAACATGGTATTTGGAAATCTGTTCAAGTTCAGGTCACAGGACATGGCCATCGATCTGGGAACGGCTAACACGGTTGTGTATGTCCGCGGTCAGGGGATTGTCCTGAATGAACCATCGGTTGTTGCTATCGAAACAATTAACGGCGTCAAAAGAGTGAAGGCTGTTGGTAACGACGCGAAGATGATGATGGGCAAGACTCCGGATAGCATCGAAGCGATTCGACCGCTACGCGACGGTGTGATTGCCGATATTGATGTTGCCGAACAGATGATTAAGCATTTTATCCAAAAGGTGAACGGCAAGAGCAAGTTGTTCAGCTATCCCGAAATTGTGATTTGTGTGCCCAGCGGTTCTACCTCTGTCGAGCGCCGCGCCATTCGCGATGCCGCTTCCAATGCCGGGGCCAGCCAGGTGTTCCTGATCGAAGAACCCATGGCGGCTGCTATCGGTGCAGGAATGCCTGTGACCGAACCTATCGGCTCCATGGTGGTGGACGTAGGCGGCGGTACAACCGAAGTTGCCGTTCTGTCCCTGCGCGGCCTTGCTTACACAACATCTGTCCGCACCGGCGGTGACAAGATGGACGAAGCGATTGTGTCTTATGTGCGCCGTCATCACAACCTACTCATCGGTGAAACCACGGCTGAGCGGATCAAGAAAGATTTCGGAGTCGCGCAGGCACCTGCTGATGGCGTTGGCCACACGATCCACATCAAGGGCCGCGACCTTGTAAACGGTGTTCCCAAAGAGATTTCGATCAACCAGGGGCAGATTGCAGAAGCATTGAGCGAACCGATTGGCACGATCATCGAAGGTGTGCGTATTGCTCTGGAAAATACAGCCCCCGAACTGGCCGCCGATATTGTGGATCAGGGGATTGTTCTTACCGGCGGTGGCGCGCTTATTGCGGGGCTGGACGAAGCATTGAGCGACGAAACCGGATTGCCGGTTACCGTGGCCGAAGATCCGCTTGCCTGTGTAGCGATCGGAACAGGCCGCGCGTTGGAAGACGAAATGTTCCGCGGCGTACTGACCACAGCTTGATGGATCATCAGCCCGGAATAAAAAAAGCGGAGGGATAAGCGAGGATGGCGCCGCCAAATAACCGGCGCCCAGGATTTTCCAAGCGGGCGCAATATAGTATATTCGCAAGCTATTTGCTGGGCATATTGGGAGCCGTAGTCGGGCTCCTCCTGCTGCTTATATCCATTTTCGACCCTCGCGGGTTTTCTGCACTACGCACAATCGGAGCCGAAGCCACAGCTCCGGTGAGCAAAACACTTGTCGAAATTGGAAGCGTAACCGGCAATGCTGCGGAAAATATCTCCGCCTATTTCAATGCCGCTTCCAAAAATGCCGCGATGAAGCGCGAGCTGGAGCGAAACCGCATAGAAATACTGGAAGCACGCTCGCTCAAGCAGGAAAACGAGCGGTTGAAGCGTCTGCTTGGGCTGGAAAAAGAAGTCCCTGACGCAATCGGCATGGCCCGCCTGATAAGCTCGACCTCATCCAGTTCGCGGCGTATTGCCACTTTAGGGCTGGGCGCAAGTGACGGGATATTGGTCGGACAGCCAGTGCGCGCTCCTGAAGGTCTGGTCGGCCGGGTTCTGGAGACGGGACCGACAACAGCGCGGATATTACTGGTAGCCGATAGCCAGAATGTCATCCCCGTGAAAAGGGCAAGCGATGGCCTTCCCGCCTTTGCCACAGGTCGCAGCGACGGCACGGTCGAAGTGAAACCGATCAATCTGGGTAAAAATCCGTTCAAGGGCGGTGATCTGATGATAACTTCAGGAAGCGGCGGACTTTATGCACCGGGCATACCGGTGGCTGTTGTCATTCGCCAAACCGATACAGGAGCCATCGCGCGGATATTGGCCAACTCCGCAAAGGTCAGCCATGTCATCGTGCAGCCTATGTTCCAGGCAGAAACCGTAGCCGCCGTTAAAGCCGAACAGGGTGACGAGACGGATGAAGACAACGACGGCTTGGAGGCTGGAAACGATAATACCGAATCTGCGGGTGGCAGCGAATAATGGCGAAACCCTATCGCTCCCGCATAAACCGGCAACCGTCTAAATTCCGTATCAAGTTCATCCCGTCCCTCACCGTCATACTGGGGTCAATGGTGACGGCCTTGCCCATTATCACGGACTATCCCATCCTACCGCCTATGGGCTTGCTCGTCCTACTCTCCTGGAGGCTGATCCGGCCCGGTTACTGGTATGTGTGGGCAGGTTTTCCGCTCGGCCTGGTTGATGATATGTTCAGCGGACAACCCTTTGGCAGCTCTGCATTTTTATGGTCTCTGATCTTTATCATGCTGGAAACGCTGGACCGGCGCGGCGTCGGCAGAGATTATTGGCAGGACTGGCTTATTGCATCTCTTTCGATCATTATTGTGTTAGTATGCGGTATGCTGATCATTGATTTCCAAAGCAATTTCCTGCGGCTCGAAATATTGATCCCGCAGATATTGCTGTCCATTTTACTTTATCCTTTCGTCACCCGCCTGATCGGGGCTATCGATAACTGGCGGGTTGCGACATGAGTATCAACGGCGGCGGAAAAACGATCAGCAGCGCTGTTCAGGCCATGACGTTTTCCCGCCGGGCTACCATTGTCGGCGGTTTGCAACTGGGCATAGGTGTGCTTCTTGCCGGACGGATGGCGTATATTTCCGTCGCGGAAAATGAACGCTATCAGCTTTTGTCCGAAAGTAACCGCGTTAATCTTACTTTGGTGCCGCCGCGGCGGGGCTGGATGATTGACCGTTATGGTAAGCCGATTGCCAATAACAAAACCGATTTCAGGGTCGATCTTATTCCCGACCTGATGCAGGACAAGAAAAAGACCGTCGCGACTCTGGCGCAGCTTTTGTCGCTGGATCAGGAAACAATCGACCGGATCAACAAGGAACTGAAACAGGCAGGCAGCTTTCAACCGGTTCAGGTCGCCACGGGTCTGGACTGGGAACGCTATGCCGCTGTCAGCGTGCGCCTGCCCGATATGCCCGGTGTATCACCGCGTCAGGGCTTCTCCCGCTATTATCCAACCGGTGAAGCTGTTGGTCATCTGGTCGGCTACGTCGGCATTGCCTCTGCTGAAGATTACAAGAAAAAGCCCGATCCCATTTTGATCACACCCGGATACAAAATCGGTAAAGCCGGTCTGGAAATGACATTTGAAGATCATTTGCAGGGGAAGCCGGGCGCGAAACGGGTTGAAGTTACGGCACGCGGGAAAATCGTCCGGGAACTGGATACAAGGCCTGATACTCCGGGAAAAACCCTTCAACTCACTCTCGACATTGACTTGCAGGAATATGCAGCACGCCGTCTTGGCCCGGAATCCGGCTCTGTTGTCGTGATAGATTGTGCCACCGGCGACATCTTAACCATGACGTCAATGCCATCCTTTAACCCGAACAGCTTTTCAGACGGCATCGGACAAACGGAATATGGCATGTTGCGGGACGACGACCATGTGCCGTTGCGCGACAAATCCCTGAAAGGACTCTTCCCGCCCGGTTCGACCGTCAAACCAATGGTGGGCCTAGCCTTTCTGGAAGCAGGCTTAAGTCCGGACGATTCGGTTAATTGCAATGGCGGTCTGCGCGTAGGCAACCGGATATTCCGGTGCTGGAACAGGCGCGGGCACGGCCGCGTAAATATGGCGAAGGGCATTTACCAAAGCTGCGACGTCTATTTCTATTATTTCGCTCAGAAAATCGGGATGAACCCCATCGCCCTCATGGCCAATCGCTTGGGCATGGGGCAAGAGTTTCCGTTACCAGTGCCTAGCCAGTTTTACGGCACTGTCCCGGACCCTGAGTGGAAGATGAAGAAATTCAACAAATCCTGGCAGGCTTATGACACGGTAAACGCCACTATCGGTCAGGGCTACATGCTTGCTAATCCATTGCAACTCGCCGTCATGTCTGCGCGGATTGCGACGGGCAAGAAGCTGATGCCGAACCTTATACTCGGCGGAAAACGCAAGCCCGCTGAAACGCTCAATATTGACCCTCAGCACATGGCCTATATTCATGAAGCCATGAGTCAGGTCGTCAATGGCGCTGGCACCGCTGGCCGCGCCCGGCTACCTCTCCCAGATGTCAAAATGGCAGGGAAGACAGGAACAGCTCAGGTCGTAAACCTTGACCATGGCCGAGGCGGCATGGGTGTGCAGTGGAAGTTTCGCGACCATGGTCTGTTCATCAGCTTCGCTCCGGTGGATAACCCGCGCTATGCCTGCGCTGTGGTGGTTGAACATGGCGGCGGGTCTGGTTCAGCCTACCCGGTGGCGCGTGACGTCATGACGTTTCTTTTCGATAAGGAAAAGGCCATGAACGTGCTCACTGACCTTGAAAAAGGTTGGGGCGGCACAATTAGTGAACGGATGGAGAGAAAGCTGGCTGCTTATCGTGCGAACCTGAACGCCGCGAAAACCGGAAAAACGGAGCCATCCGAAACAGCCGATAGCGAGACGGATGCCGAGACAACGGGTGAAGTGGGGCAGTAAGCGTTGAACGATTTTGTCCCTGCTCCCATCGCGCAATTGCCATGGAAAACAATATTGCTGCTATTGGCTCTGGCAAGCTTCGGCTTTATCGTGCTCTATTCCTCGGCTGGCGGAAGCCTGACGCCTTGGGCGGGTCTGCACATGTTGCGGTTTTTGGTTTTCCTCCTGATGGCAATAATTCTTTCCCGGTTAAAAGAGAATTTCTGGAAGACGATTTCCTTTCCGGTTTATATTACCGTGGTCATCATGCTGCTGGGTGTCGAACTGATCGGCGCAGTGGGTGGCGGTAGCCAAAGGTGGCTTAACCTTGGTTTCATCCGCATACAGCCTTCGGAATTGATGAAACCGGCAATCATTTTAGCCGTGGCACGTTTCTATGACATCTTGCCGGCTAACCAGATAAAGACCTGGAGCGCGATCTGGCCGCTGCTGGTGTTACTCGCCGTTCCTTGCGGATTAATCCTGATACAACCGGATCTCGGCACTACGATCACAGTAGTCGCAGGCGGCCTGACCATAGCCTTTCTCGCTGGACTTCCCATGCGGCTATTTCTTGGCGGTGCGGCGGCGGTTATCGTCATCGCTCCCCTCGCCTTTTTCTTCGGGCTGGAAGATTATCAACAGCGCCGGGTGACGACCTTCCTCAATCCGGAGAATGACCCGCTTGGGGCGGGATATCATATCAGCCAGTCTAAAATCGCAATCGGATCCGGCGGCATTTTTGGCAAAGGCTTTCTCAACGGAACGCAAAGCCATCTGGATTACCTGCCCGAAGGACACACGGACTTTGTGTTCGCCACCATGGCGGAGGAATGGGGTCTGATGGGAGGTGCCGCGGTTCTACTTGGCTTCTTCTTGCTATTCCGATGGGGCCTGGGCGTCGCTTTCAGGGCAAAAACGCGCTATTCCCAGCTTGTCGCGGCAGGACTTACGACGACGATCTTCTTCTACGTTGCAATCAACCTGATGATGGTGATGGGCCTTGCGCCAGTAGTCGGCATTCCTCTACCCTTTTTAAGCCACGGCGGATCATCCATGATGACCATCATGATCTGTATCGGGATATTAATGTCCATCGACCGGCATCCGGGCAGACGGTCCGGCACATTCGGATAAGCCGAACAGAATATCGTATTCCTGCTTGACGCAGCAAAGCTAAGCCTTATAGCGCCAGACACGTGGACGCTTAGCTCAGTTGGTAGAGCAGCTGACTCTTAATCAGCGGGTCACAGGTTCGATCCCTGTAGCGTCTACCATATTCCCCATAACCTAATGATGAAGCCTAGTATCAGTGGCTCATAGAGCGCTATCGCACCATCAACGCCGCATAGAAATATTGAGCCCAAAGAAAAAGGCGGGCCCCACCGGAACCCGCCTGCTTTTTCAAACAAAGAACGGAAAAAGAAGGACGCTTAAAGCGCCCCTCCCTTATTTAGTTATTAATTAACGGCGTCTTTCAAGCCCTTGCCGGCTTTGAATTTTGCTTGTGTAGATGCAGGAATCTGCATTGGCTCACCCGTGCGTGGGTTACGGCCGGTAGAAGCTTTACGCTTTGAAGTGGAGAATGTGCCGAAACCGACGAGGCGGACTTCGTTGCCACTCTTCAGTGAACTTGTGATGGAATCAAAAACAGCGTCAACGGCTTTGCCGGCATCGCTTTTGCTAAGACCACTTTGATCTGCAACGCTACTGATAAGATCCTGTTTATTCATATTGGGAATCCCCCCTTCTCTAGAAAGCAAAAATAGATTGAATCACGTCTTTGTCCGAAGGCAGTAACTACAAGAATGGCCCTTGAGTCAAAGGAAAATAGCCATTTTTGGCCCAAAGATGCAATATTCGTGGTAAATTGTTAGTTTTCCAACGGTTTTGGCGTATTTTAGCCTCTAATTTTAGGCAAGTCGTCACTAGCCACGAAAATAACATGCAGTGACGACTCGCGCTTAACCGCCATTAATGACGTGCTACGGAACCCGCTTCATCCGATAGCGGAGCCGCAGCGTGGCTGGCCAGTTCATCGGCATCGCTCCACTCGATTGGCTCCACCTTTTCGGTCAGTGCTTCGGCAAGAACTTCGTCCACATGAGCCACCGGAATGATCTTTAACGAAGACGTTATGTTCTTCGGAATCTCGACCAGATCCTTCTCGTTCTCTGCCGGGATTAGAACGGTGGTAATCCCGCCGCGCAGAGCCGCCAGAAGTTTTTCCTTCAGGCCGCCGATCGGCAGAACGCGTCCGCGCAGTGTAACCTCTCCGGTCATGGCAACATCGCGGCGAACGGCGATGCCCGTCAAGGTCGAAACGATCGCGGTCACGATACCAACACCGGCAGACGGACCATCTTTTGGCACTGCGCCTTCGGGCAAGTGGATGTGAATATCCTTGCGGCCAAACACACTGGGCTTAATGCCATAAGAAGGCGCCCGTGCCTTTACAAAGGAAAGCGCGGTCTGAACGGACTCAGTCATCACTTCGCCCAGTTTACCGGTGGTTTTGATCTGCCCCTTACCCGAAACCGTCACGGATTCGATGGTCAGCAGTTCCCCGCCAACTTCCGTCCATGCAAGGCCGGTAACAGCGCCCACCTGGTTCTCTTCCTCACCCACGCCGTGCCGGTATTTGCGGACACCGGCATATTCGGAAAGATTATCGGGTGTGATTTCGACGCTCTTATACTCGCCTTCCAATATCCGGCGCAGCGCTTTACGGGCCAGTTTGGCAATTTCACGTTCCAATGTCCGCACACCTGCTTCGCGCGTATAATAGCGGATCAGGTCGCGCAACGCATCGTCACGGAGAGTGAACTCGCCCTTTTTCAAACCATGTGCATCAATCTGCTTTTCGATCAGGTGACGTTTGGCAATCTCGACCTTTTCGTCTTCCGTATAGCCTTCAAGCCGGATGATTTCCATCCGGTCGAGCAAAGGCTGCGGCAGATCTAGCGAGTTTGCCGTGGTGACAAACATCACGTCAGAAAGATCGATATCAATCTCCAGATAATGGTCCTGGAACTTGTCATTCTGTTCCGGGTCGAGCACTTCGAGCAATGCCGAAGCGGGATCGCCGCGGAAATCCTGACCCAGCTTGTCAATCTCGTCCAGCAGGAACAGCGGATTTGATGTGCCCGCCTTTTTCAGGTTCGAAACGATTTTACCGGGAAGCGAGCCAATATAGGTCCGGCGATGCCCGCGAATTTCGGCTTCATCACGAACGCCGCCAAGTGATTGTCGCACAAATTCACGGCCCGTGGCGCGCGCAATTGAGCGGCCAAGCGACGTTTTACCAACACCGGGAGGGCCAACAAGACAAAGGATCGGGCCTTTCAGCTTGTTCGTCCGTGTCTGCACAGCCAGATATTCGATGATCCGCTCTTTCACCTTTTCAAGTGCGAAATGGTCATCATCGAGAATCTTTTCTGCTTGTTTGATATCTTTCTTAAGGCGGGACTTTTTACCCCAAGGCAGACCAAGCAATACATCCAGATAATTGCGGACAACCGTGGCTTCCGCAGACATTGGCTGCATGCCTTTCAGCTTTTTATATTCTGCTGTAGCCTTGGCCTTGGCTTCTTTGGAGAGCTTCGTCTCCTCGATCTTTTTGCCCAATTGCGATAGCTCGTCACCCTCGCCGTCTTCGCCGTCGCCAAGTTCGCGCTGGATCGCTTTCATCTGTTCATTCAGATAATATTCGCGCTGGGTTTTCTCCATCTGGCGTTTCACACGACCACGGATTTTCTTTTCCACCTGAAGAACACCAAGCTCACCTTCCATGAAGGCAAAGGCCATTTCCAGACGCTTGACCGGATCTTCTTCGATCAAAAGGCTTTGCTTGTCAGAAACCTTGATATTGATATTGGCAGCAACCGCGTCGGCCAGACGGGACGCGTCATCAATCTCGCCAAGCTGCACCACCGTTTCGGCAGGCATTTTCTTGTTGAGCTTGGAATAATTCTCGAACTGCTCGACCACAGAACGCATCAGGGCGGTTGCTTCATGCCCTTCTGCTGTCTGTTCCTCGACCATCTCAACATTGGCCAGAACATAGCCTTCGCTCTGCTCTTCCAGCGATCTATGCGCTGCACGCTGTTTGCCTTCGACAAGCACGCGAACCGTGCCATCAGGCAATTTCAAAAGTTGCAATACGGTCGCGACTACGCCCAGATCATAAAGCTGGTCACGCGCCGGATCATCTTCGGCCGGGTCAAGCTGAGCCACAAGGAAAATTTCCTTGTCGCCGTCCATCGCCTGTTCCAGCGCAACAACAGATTTATCACGCCCGACAAACAGCGGAACGATCATATTCGGAAACACCACAATATCGCGCAGCGGCAATAACGGCAGAGCCTTTGCTTCGGAATTGGAAGGTGTGGATTCAGACTTTGACATGGATACTCCAAACTATGCGCGCACCAAAGCGCTTCGCAATCTATATGGTGCGCGCGCAGATGACTTCAACCATTATGAAACCAGCTTTAATCAGTTACTGAATAGCTGAATAGCTGAATAAACCCGAATAACGACAGCGCACCCGGCATTATTGTTAAAATGGCAATTTGAACCCGGCGGGCAGCCCCATGCCGCTGGACATTTTACTCATTTCTTCGTTGCTGATAGCATCCGCCCGGTCCCGCGCATCATTAAATGCGGCTGCGACCAGATCTTCCAATATGCCTTTTTCTTCGACCTTCATCAGGCTGTCATCAATACTGACGCCCAAAATGCGGCCTTTGGCAGTTGCCTTGACAGAGACCAGCCCGCCACCGGACTTGCCTTCGACCTCGATGCTTTCAAGCCGCGCCTGGGCTTCTTCCATCTGGGCCTGAACCGTTTGTGCAGCCTCCTGAGCCGCTTTGATCATTTCTTCCATAGATTTCATGCTTGTGAACTCCTTGTTTCAGGAATGACTTCATCTGTGTCACCCTCTAATAATTCCGCGTCGGGAAAGGCTTCAAATGCTGCTTTCACTAGCGGTGCGTCCAAAATGGCCTGTGTAGCGGCCTCTTGATCCATTTGTATCTGTTCGGCAATGCTGGGCTTCGCTTCGCCCTGACCTTCCTTGATTGTCCATATTTCGCCGGTCGCGTCTTTCAGAACATCGGTAATTTTCTTGATGTCTGAGGGAGCGATTGGCCGGGCGGATTGATATTCAATCACAGGAGCCGAGAAACTGACGATACGCATATCGGCAACCAATATGCTTTCCAATATGGGCGATGTGTTGCCGACAATATTGATCACCGCCTGAAAATCCTGCGGCAGAGCATCGGGTGCTGGTGCTGGTGGTTCATCCTGCGGCGCCAAAGCAATCTGCGGTTTATTTTCAGACAAAGGCACTTCAGTGGCCGGAGGTGTTACGGGCGACGGAGCAGACGCAGCAGGCGAACTAGCAGCGGGTCCTTGTTGCAGCATTTTAACCAACTCACCCGGATCGGGCATTTCGGCGGCACAAACGATACGCAGCAACGCCATATCACAGGCTTCTCTTGGCCGATGAGCCTGTTGCACTTCCTCATATCCTTTCAGAAGAAGCTGCCATAAGCGATGGAGAACAGGATAAGATAATTTCTCTGCCCATTCATTGAGAAGCGCCTTGGCTTCATCCGATAATGTCGGATCACTGGCCCGCCCTACCTTGCACAAGGTCACCTGATGACAGAGCGACAACAGGCCGTTCATCAGTGATAGAGGCTCAACCCCGATACGATATTGTTCGTCAATCGCATCCAGAAGCGCGACTGAATCCGCCTCCAGCAACAATCCGAACAGACGCCGCACTGCGCCGCGGTCGGACAGCCCAAGCATTTCACGGATTTGCACCGCCTTGATAATACTAGTTCCGTCAGCCTGTTCTGTGCCATCAGCATCAGACATATCCGCATGGGCGATCGCCTGGTCGAGGATCGAGAGGCCATCGCGGACCGATCCTTCCGCCGCCTGTGCGATCAGATCCAGCGCTTCCTGCTCTGCCTGAACGCCCTCTTGCTCGACAACATAGGCGAAATGCGCCGAAAGCTGTTCCGCCTTGATCCGTTTCAGGTCAAAACGCTGACAACGGGACAGCACCGTAATCGGAACCTTGTTCACTTCTGTCGTAGCAAAAATGAATTTCACATGCGCCGGCGGCTCCTCAAGCGTCTTCAACAGCGCATTAAACGCGTTTTTGGACAGCATATGAACTTCGTCGATGATGTAAATCTTGTAACGCGCGGAGACAGAAGAATAGCGCACCGCTTCGATAATTTCGCGAACATCATCAACGCCGGTATGGCTCGCCGCGTCCATCTCGATAACGTCGATAAAGCTGCCCTCGGCAATCGCGCGGCATGGCTCGCATTTCCCGCAAGGCGATATTGTCGGGCCGCCCTCCCCATCTTCGCCGATGCAGTTAAGCGCCTTGGCAATCAGGCGCGCAGTCGAGGTCTTGCCCACCCCGCGCACACCCGTCATCAGGAACGCATGGGCCAAGCGGTCGCGCTTAATCGCATTGGCCAGAGTCTGGACCATAGCATCCTGCCCGATCAGTTCGGCAAAGCTGGAAGGCCGGTATTTACGCGCCAGAACGCGGTATGGCTGCACCGCTGCGGGGGCGGGATCAACCGGCGCTTCAACGCCGCTGGCTGCAAATATATCGGGTGAATCGGACATGGAGGTAAGTTTAGGGCCTCGCTGCCTGCTTGTCGAAGCTTAAACAGCGATTGGGCCTAAAAGGTCATCTGACAATCACTCCGGACAATCGCGTCCGGCAAAAGCCTGCGTGGATTTGGTAAGTAGGAGCCGGGTGACCCGCAGAAAAATCGTTACGGCTGCTTCCTTCCGGATCTGACCGGGTTGGCGAACACTACGTCCACCCGACTCCCGCCCCGCATATGGCGGCAGCGGGAGCGGATTGCAAGAGGCGGATCAATCGTTCAGAACAAACGTGATCGCCAGCGTTAAACG
Organism: Sphingorhabdus sp.; assembly: GCA_015478735.1. Taxonomy (GTDB): domain Bacteria; phylum Pseudomonadota; class Alphaproteobacteria; order Sphingomonadales; family Sphingomonadaceae; genus Parasphingorhabdus. The sequence goes on from JADMKQ010000148.1 coordinate 16,256, forward strand.
CCATTCCGCGATCTTGTTGTTTTCAATTGTTGCCTTGGTGTCTTTTACCCAGACTCCCTGGATGCCATCAATCGTTTTGGATGCACGCTCGATACCGCTCTTCACTGCGTCTTCTATACTTTCGGTGGATGATGAGATAACTTCCGTAACCTTTGCAATTGCCATGCTAAATCTCCTAAAATGAAGGATATTGCCCCAATAGGCGATCCCTATTGAGCTAATCATATAACATGTGATCGAGGTTATCGTTCCAAATGACTTGGGTAGCAGCGTTGCTGGTTACTGGATTAACTCGACGGCTGCTCTGGCAACATCCGCTATAGCCGCATCAACCTTCTGCACCGAAACCTTGGGACGGTCGGTATAAACAGTCAGGATGACAGGCTGCTTTTCAATTGGTGGGACTGATGGCCAGATGATCGCAACGTCATTCACCGCAATCCCGTCAGACGCGGTTCCGGTCTTATCCCCTACCGGCCAGCCTTCGGGTAGGCCAGCGCGGATGCGGGACGCGCCGGTCTCGCTCTCTTTCAGCCATTTTTGCAATGTGTGCTTACCCTCGGCCATCGACGCGCCTCCGATAGCCAGTGTTTGCAGCAGTCTAGCCATCGCGACCGGCGTGGTTGTATCGCGCGGATCACCCGGCGCGTTTTCGTTCAGTTCCGGCTCCATGCGGTCAAGG
>JADMKQ010000149.1:0-15308 GCA_015478735.1 Sphingorhabdus sp.
CGTCGCCTTGGTGAGCCTTTACCACACCAACTAGCTAATCTTACGCGGGTTCATCAAAGGGCGATAAATCTTTGGTCTTGCGACATTATACGGTATTAGCACAAATTTCTCTGAGTTATTCCGTACCCTATGGTAGATCCCCACGCGTTACGCACCCGTGCGCCACTAGATCCGAAGATCTCGTTCGACTTGCATGTGTTAAGCATGCCGCCAGCGTTCGTTCTGAGCCAGGATCAAACTCTCAAGTTTGATGTCCTGTAATGGTGGCACAAACCGAAGTTTGCCATCCACCGAAACAGCTTCATTTCAAGGAGCCGTTCCTGCACAAATCTTAATTACGTATATGGATACATATTCAGGACATGTTCGGTAACATATCAAAGCGTGAGCCTTAATACGAAACCTATGGAACGACTTAACTTACCAGAGCACCGGAACCTTGAAGTTCCCGGGTCTGGGGCCGCCGCCCACATGTCCCTTCATCTATTATTACAATGTCAAAGAGCCCATCATAACGCAGACAACGATTTTTCCCGCTATTGCTACCGGGGAGAACCGTTCTTCTAAATTGTGACGACCAGCAACTGTGGGGCCCGTGTGAGCCGCGTCGTGCCGGTGAAAAGGTCTCTAAGCGGATCGCCTGATTCCGTCAACACACTTTTTCACTTTTGTTTCAAAAAATCTCACTTTTTAATCTTCAGGGCCATTTTCGAGCGATTTTGCGGGTGTTTCCGGAGTGGTTTTCAGCAGCTGAGGACACATCGAAACATCAAAATCCCGAATCCAGCACCACAAGATCCGCAGTTTCCAGTCGTTTTTGCATCCGATGCGTCGATTTGGACATTGATTCCTCATTTTCCCCTGCCCTCACGCAAATTAATCCCGATTTTTTTGAAATATCCCATTTTTCCGATGCCAGCTGCTTCGACAAAGGGCCGTCATCGCGATTCTTTATATCTGAAGGGCCGATTCTATCGAGATTCGACGGTGAATCAGTGAGCGATTCCCTTTTAATGCTGCAAAATAATTATTCGGAGCTGCGAATCTAACGCCCGGCTGTGCAACCTGCCCTCATAAAAGCGTGCATTGTAATGGGCCGGTCACCGGATAGACCTAACCCATGACACATATATTATCCCTGGCAGCTGGAACGCTCCCCGAATTTCTTCCCGATCAGGTCGCTATTGCTGCCGGTCAATCCGGCTTCACTCATGTCGGCTTCACTATAGAGCCGTCGCATTGGACTCCCGAACTGGCCAAAGCGACAAAGAGCGCCATCAGGGAATATAATCTATCTGTCCTTGATACAGAGGTCGTCTGGATTCCCGAAGGCGGCGTTCTGACAGATGACCACCGGCTTATAATAGATGCGGGTGCCGAATTAGGCGCTGCCAATATATTGGTCGTCAGCTCGGACCCGGATCCGGACCGGACGGCAGGGGCCCTTCATCAACTATGCGAATGGGCGCAGCCAGCCAATATGAGCGTCGCTTTGGAGTTTTTGATGATCACGGCGGTGCGCTCACTTGATTCGGCTTTGGATATAATAAAGCGGTGCGACCATCCTGCCGCGGCAGTCCTGATCGACAGCTTGCATTTCCAACGTGCCGGTCATGCGCCTGCTGATTTGAAATCTGTTGATCGCAATCTGCTAAACTATAGCCAGATATGCGACGGGCAGTTGCACTGCGAAAACAATATGGATGCCTATCTGACCGATGCCGTGGATTTGCGTAGTGCGCCGGGAGAAGGCGAATTGCCACTGGCCTCTCTATTAGAAGCCTTGCCGCCTGCGATCCCGCTCAGTCTGGAAGTCAGGTCCAAAGCCTATCGGGATCGCTATAGTGATGCGACCGATCGCGCCGCAGCGGTCCGGCAACAAAGCCTCGCTTACTTTAATGATATCGGGATATCGATCCGGTAGCAGTTATGCGCTCTGTATATAGTTGCGCATCTCCGCCGCTTCATATTCTATCTTGTCGATACGATATTTCACCAGATCGCCAATAGAAACAAAGCCGGTCAGCCTGTTCCCCTCGACAACCGGCAAATGCCGTATGCGACGCCGGGTCATAAGGGACAGCGCATCCATCACGCTGAATTGCAGATCAATGGTAATGACATCTGCGGTCATCACTTCCGAAACTCGCATATTCATCGCTGCGGTTCCCAATTTGTGGATGCAGTATAGAAAGTCCCGCTCGGAAAAAATGCCGACAACCTGGCCTCTGTCCAGAACAGGTAATGCGCCGATTCTTTTTTCGGAAAGCAAGCTCACGGCATCAACCACCTTGTCATCAGCGGCGCAGCTATAAATCGGGCCTTCTCTACCCTGCATTATTGCCTGTATTGTCATTGGCATCCTCTCTCTTTGGCTCTCTGTGGCTCACATTGGCTTTGCTCTTTGGGGCTTTGCTCTTTGGCGAAACTCACTGATTCTCGTATCACAGAAATACACTATAGCATATTTTCAATAGAAGTGGGGGTTGAAGGCATATTGAATTAGGTTCAAAGGGGGCCCGTTCAAAAGGAGTGACTATTTTGTCTAGTCCATCGAAGTTAGACGACCCTCTCCATGCCAGCATAGCCTGGTCGCGTTACTGGCGCCTGATGCGCTGGATGACTGTTCTGACCTTGTTATGTGTCGCGATTGCTTTGGGTTATTTATATATGGCCCATGGTATGGTTTCCATACATCTATATATAGCCACGGCTGCAGGTGTGGGCGTGGCGTTGTTGCTGACATCCGCGCTGATGGGGCTGGTTTTTATATCCAGCTCTTCCGGTCATGACGAGAGTGTCAAAAATTCATTTACCGAAGACACGAACCATAATGAGTGACGAGAGAATTAACGAGCTGATCAAGTCTCAGCCGGTTCTTCGCGTTGCACCGCAGCCCCGTGACCTGAATAATAACGGCCATATATTCGGCGGCTGGGTTCTTTCGCAGATGGATATTGCCGGCGGGATCATGGCTGCACGCGTAGCCCAGGGCTCGACCGCTACGGTCGCTATTGAAGCCATGTCCTTTCTGGCGCCCATCCTCACCCGCGATATTGTTTCTGTTTATGCCGAGGTCGAGCGTATCGGTAATACGTCGGTCAGCTTGCGGATTGATGTCGTAGCAGAACGCAATCGCGGCGAAGAGCATGTGCCCGTGACCAGCGGACTGTTCACCTTTGTCGCACTGGACGAGGCTCATCGCCCACGGACTATCCCCGAAAGTTCGAAGGCGAAATATCTTAAGCCGTAATATTCACTGGCCTACGACACGATAGGTCAGCACGCGCTCGCCGTTGGCGGGGACGGTGACCTTCCATAGATCCTTACCATCCTTGCGCCGCAGCTTCTCGCTGGCTTTGCGTAGCTTGCGATTATCCTCATAGTCGAGAGTGACTTCAACCTGCGCCGTTCTGCCCGATGCGTTGGTAACGGTCAGGACAAAATCCCTGGCATCATTATTCCCGGCCGCTTTCAGTTGATAACGGACCAGCGGGCTTTGGCCGATCGTGACTTCGACCTCTTCGCCGATCGCCTTGTCATCCAGCCCGTCTTCGCCAAGCAATATCCGTTCTCCACCCGCCGCCTTGAACACCACCATTTTACCAGCAGGAAGCGGCAGACCTAGCCCGTCACGTTTTTCATTCTGAAGCCGCAATAATATGTCGAGGGGAAGCGCTTCCTGATGATCGGCAGGCGCGTTTCCTGTCCATATTTGCGCTTCATGGATTTTCGTAAACGGGACTGCGGTTTTTTCAAACATCGCCACCTGTTTCTGGCTCTGCGCCGCGACGGTGACGGGAACTGGAATGCGATAGAGTTTCAGGTCGCCCAAATCCTCTTGCTCGGCTTCTACTCTTTTGGCCGTAAGCGTGATCCTGTCTGATGCGGCCTCCATAGCGGCCATCGGCGCCGGCATGGGAGCACCAGAAAAGCGGGCTTCGGCGCGGCCCCGTTCAAAGTTTCTCACCATGATGTCGCTGGTCGTCCCCTGCGGCCAACAACGCAGGGCAATCGAGCCGCCGCTGGGAGGCTGAATATTATCGCGGCCCTTATTGGGTTGTCCGGCCACTGTCTGGGTGCGGGCATTTATAAAGGAAGTCTCGTCTCCGTTGGCCAGCGTCACCCATGAAAAAAGGTTCATCGTCTCGCCATCCGCACTGATATCCGCGACATAATTGGCCTGCCAGTCGAACCCGGTAGCAAGATAGGACAGGGTTATCGTCGCGCGGGTTGGCGTGGTCACCCGGCTTTTTACCGATAGGGTCGGCTTGGCCGAAAGCCCTTCGGGAATTGCCGGATAGATGATTGTTTCATTCAGGCCGGTGCATTGCAGGGCTTCAAAACCTTCCGCCGTTTGCAGCACCACACCGCCGCTGGCATCGGTGCGAATCCGGGCGTCAAACTCTTGCACCTCGCCCGTTGCTGCGCTGGTCCGGCGGATGGTGACATCGCGGCCCAGATAGCCGTTGAGCAAGGCCGATGGCGACAAAAGTGCCGCATCACGGTTTTTCTCGATCACTCCATCGGGCAGGCCAGTGACAATCGCGGATTGAGGGATGATCCCGCCCGCCACGCCTTCAAAGCGCAGGTCAATCTCACCGGCGGGCAGCGTGACTGTGCGTTCTTCGGTAATCAGCGCATAGCCGCCGAGATAATTCAGGTTCATGCCCTGATCGCCGCTGCGTTGCGGATTGCGATAGACTGTCACCGAAACAGAAGATGGCGTTTCAGAAGTCACAGTCTGGCGCGGCTCATCACTCTGCGCAATAGCCGGAGCCACGACCGTTAGCAGCAAGAACGCAAAAAGCGCTCGCATCATCATGGTTTAGAACCGTGTCTCGAAGGTGGCGGTTACTGTCGTCTTTCCATTTGCTGGAACCGGCACGTTCCAAGCGATACTTCGCGAAGATCGCCGCTCGCTTTTCAAACTCTCGTCGACGATACGTGTGTCGCTCCAGTAAAAATCCAGACCGTCCTGAATCAACGTAACTGTAACGGGTTCAGAGCGGGCATTGGTCAGTTCATAAGCCATGGACGTGCGCCACTTGGTCTGTGACAGCCGCTGCCGTTCGCTTACGGTGGACTTGACCTTCACGTCAAAGGCTTCCCCTGTTTTCAGGCCCAGTTCGGACCCCATAGGCGTGTGGCCGATAGTATTTTCACCGATAAACTGCGCCTGCCCCGCTGCGTCTTTCATATAGACACGCACCGTTCCGGCGGGGAGCGCATCGCCCAGACCGCCCTGGGTTGACGAACTGAACTGCAGCACCGTCGCCGCGCTCTGCGGTTCGTTTTGCGTGCCGAGCCAGCGGTTGGTATATTCATAAGCCTTTTGCGCCGATGCTCCCGTCACGTCCAGAAAGCTGACCTGTTTCGTCTGGGCATTGGCAATAGTGGTACGCGCGGTGAGTGGGTAAAGGTAGAAATCACCCAAAGCCTCGCGGTCAGCCGATTCCGTTCCGGCCTGCCTGATATTGGTTCGGGGGCTGATTCGTGGACTATAGCCACTCTGGCCGCTCATATTAGGCGTCCCTGCCACCAACAGGGTTTTGGCATTGTCAAAAGTCGTGCCGGTATTGTTGGTCAGCGTGACCCAGCCCTGCACATCCATCTTGCCTGCCTTTTCATCGAACAAGGCAACATAATCGGCTTTCCAGTCCATCCCGCTGGTCAAATAGCTGAGCTGTGCAGGCCTTGTGCCGCCGCGCGTGCTGTCCAGCGTGACGGAAAGCGTTGGCCGCGCGCGCAGATTTTCCGGCACTTTGTCAAAAATCACCCGTGTTGGCAGCCTGTCATCGCGCAGCACCTCGATCCGGTTTCCGATTTGCAGCACCACGCCGCCATTGGCCGCCAGCACCTTGGCACGTTCGCGTGTTTCCTGCCCGGTCGCGGGATTGATCCGCACAATCGTGACCGTCTCTCCCACAGCTTTTTCCATCAGCTTCTCGGGGGAAAGCAGATCATAATCGAAATTCTGTTCTATAATCGTGGTGTCATCGGCATTGAAACCGACAGTCTCTGCCCGGATCTGGCCCGACACACCGGGAAATTCCTGCACTGAACGGCCCGACGGGATATTCAGGCGGCGCGTATCCTGCACCAGTGCAATATTATTGTTGTAGATCGTAACCGCTACATCGCCCTGACCAGAGGACTGGCTGATCGCCGGTGTTGCAAGCGCTACCAGTGCCAGACCGGTAAAAGCGAGAAGCCGCATATTATCTCTCCATCGTTTCTATCGCACCGTTTAACGACGGCAGAATGAACGTAGCTCTAACAATATCGCTTATATTTCAAAGTTCTTGCAGCAAGAGCGCCGGACCGTCCGTCTGAGTCCGGCCCGGCGCATCTTGTCAGATTGCGTCCAGATATTCGATCACCGGCGCAGCCGCCATGCAGGGAGCAAGCTTTGCTCCGCTGGCCCGAAAATGGTCGGACTTCCCATGGGCCTCCAGCGCGGCCTGATCGACATAGCGTTCCAGCACGCGATATTGCTGGGGATTATCCTTGCAGCGGAAAACGGAATAAAACTCGTTACCGGGTTCATTCTCGCGCACCGCTTTCATCAGATCGCTGAAAACCGCTTCGAAATCAGCATTCTTGCCTTCTGCTATCGTTAATGTCGCTACTACGCCGACTGCCATATTCCACTCTCCTGCTTATTATGTTTGTTGTTTAGAATATTTCGAACAGCCCTGCCGCGCCCTGTCCGCCGCCGATGCACATGGTGACAACGGCATATTTCGCGCCGCGTCTTTTGCCCTCGATCAGCGCGTGGCCGGTGCAGCGTGCGCCGGTCATACCATAAGGATGGCCGATCGAAATAGAGCCGCCATTCACGTTAAGAAGCTCATCCGGAATACCCAGTTTCTGCTGGCAATAAAGCACCTGGACGGCAAATGCTTCGTTCAGCTCCCAAAGACCGATATCATCCATTTTCAGGTTGAAGCGTTCGAGCAATTTCGGAATCGCGAAAACCGGACCAATGCCCATTTCATCCGGCTTGGTGCCAGCAACAGCCATACCGACATAGCGGCCAAGCGGGTTCAGCCCGGCCTTTTCCGCAACACTTGCTTCCATCAGTACGCTGGCAGAAGAACCGTCGGAAAGCTGTGAGGCATTACCGGCGGTAACAATCTTGTCGGGGCCAAGCACGGGTTTCAGGCTCTGCAAACCTTCCAGCGTGGTTTCGGGACGGTTGCCTTCATCCTTGGTAATCGTCACTTCGCGGTGGGAAATCTCTTTGGTTTCCTTGTCCTGCACACCCATTGTGGTCGTGACAGAGATCAGCTCGTCATCAAATTTCCCGGCTTCCTGCGCTGCGGCAGTGCGCTGCTGCGATTTCAGCGCATATTCGTCACAGGCTTCCCGGCTGATGCCATAGCGCGCCCCTACCACTTCGGCGGTTTGCAGCATCGGCATATAAATATCTTCATGCATCTTCATAAGCTCGCGGTCGGGCTGCACCCGCATTTCCGGAGTCTGCACGGTCGAAATCGAATCCTGTCCGCCGCCGATCACTATGTCCATGCGGTCAATCACCACCTGCTTGTGCGCTGTTGCAATCGCCATCAGTCCGGATGAACATTGCCGGTCGAGCGTCATGCCCGGCACTTCAACCGGGAAACCGGCGCGCAGTGCAACCTGACGCGCGAGGTTTGTGCTCTGCGACCCTTGTTGCAGGGCGCTGCCCCAGACCACATCATCAATACGGGCCGGATCAATGCCAGCACGCTCGGCCGCTGCTTTCGCTGCATAGCTGCCCAATGTCGGGCCAAGCGTGGTGTTGAAGGCACCTTTATAGGCACGGCCAATCGGGGTTCTGGCGGTCGAAACGATTACTGCGTCACGCATGATGAGGATCCTCTCTTGTTAGATAAAACGTCATATTTGCCGCGCATATTCTGCGTTAAAAAGCCGTTAGACAAGGTTTTTCTTTGCCACTCTCTCTGACGCTACGGCATTCCCGCCCCGCCTATCACATCATGGCTGCGGCGCCAGAAAACCCCCGGGGGGATAGGGCATTATCATCTCGCCATCGGGCGCTGCGGTAAAGGTTGTTTGGGTCGGATAGGCGAATTCCAGCCCTTCCTCGTTGAACTTTTGCAGGATCGCCAGACCTATCGCATGGCGGGTGTTATAAACAAATTCATAGTCGGCATCCATGATATCGAAATCCAACTGGAAATTGATCGCACTGTCGCCAAAGCTTACAAAACCGGAACGGATGAACTCGGCCTTATTCGCCTCGACAATCGTTTTTAGCAGGTCCGGAATACGCCGCGCATCATCGGGCTTCGTCTGATAGATAACACCGATAGCAAAGCGCGTCCTCCGCCGGTTCAGCCGGGAAAGATTGGTAATTTCCTTGTTCAGCAGGTTGGTGTTCGAAATGATAATCTCTTCACCATCAATCGCGCGCAGCCGTGTGCTTTTCAGGCCAATCCTCTCGATCGTGCCCGTGCTGGTATCATACGAAATCGTCTCGCCTTGTTTGAACGGCTTGTCAAAAATGATCGAAAGCGCCGCAAACAGGTCGGAAAATATGCCCTGCGCCGCTAGACCAATAGCAATGCCGCCCACGCCAAGCCCGGCAATTAGACCCGTGACATTAACGCCCAGATTGGCGAGGATCACGATCACCGCGATTGAGAATATCACAAAAGTGACCAGCAAACGGATCAGCGTCGTGGCACTTTTCAGCGTTTCATAATGTTCCAGATCAGTGGCCAGTTTAAGCTGGAAGAATCCGAGAACCAGTTCCCGTAACCAGACCGCACCCTGGATCACCGCTGAAATGATGAACAGAAATCCGATCGTTTTGGTAATCGCCGCCGGCGGATCGGTATAAACCACGATCAACTGGGCCGAAACGATTATCATGAAGATTCTGCCAGTCTTAGCAATCGTGCGCAAAAATATGACGCGATAGCCCAGCAGTTCGTGTTTTTTCTCTACATTACGCGCCGCCAGTCGCTTGATCCCGGCAAGTATCGAAAAGATGACAGCGCCGACAATTGCCGCAACGATCAACTCGACATAATGCTGAGAAAGCCACCCGCTGATATCTGCGGTCAACCTTTGGAAGGTAGCCGCAATATTGGAAATAAATCCGGGATCAATAGGTTGGGCCATAGAAGTGAATTGCTAAAGAGGATGAGCGGCAAACACAAGGCAGTTGAATAGCCTCGTCGCTATTACGGTGTATCTTGCCGCCGGGCTGCGATCAAAAACTCGACATTGCCCTTTGGCCCGGTAATCGGGCTTTGCGCTATGCCCTGCACCGTCCAGCCCTGCCCAATCAGCCAGTCCTTCACTTTCTCACACACCTGGTCATGAATGAACGGATCACGCACGACGCCGCCTTTGCCTACGTCGGCCCGCTCCGCTTCAAATTGCGGTTTGATAAGCGCGACCAGCATCGCATCCGGCTTTGCAAAGCTCATCGGACGTTCAAGCACCTTGGTCAGAGAAATGAAGCTGGCATCGCAAACGATCAAGTCAACCGGTTCGGGAATATGCTGGTCAGTCAGTATCCGCGCGCTGGTCTGTTCATGCACGATCACGCGGTCATCCTGACGCAATTTCCATGCAAGCTGATTGGTGCCGCTATCGACCGCATAGACTTTTGCCGCCCCCCGGCTGAGCAAGACATCAGTAAAGCCGCCGGTGCTGCTGCCCACGTCAATCGCGATCAGTCCCGTCACATCAATCGCAAAGTGATTCAGCGCATGATCGAGCTTCATCCCCCCGCGTGAGACCCACGGATGGTCCTTGCCTTTCAGGTCAATCGCCGCGTCACTGGCCAATTTTTGCCCCGGCTTGTCGATTTTCTGACCGCCAACCGTCACCAGACCCGCCATGATATAGGCCTGCGCTTTTGCGCGGGTTTCCGCCAGTCCAAGGTCAACCAGCAACTGGTCAATCCGTATTTTGGCAGGCTTAACAGCTTTGTTCTTATCATCGGGCATAGGAAATTGGCACTATACTAGCGCAATGCTTTTGACCATATTCATGCCTTATGAGAATCATTTTTCCCCTGTCCGCCCTTTTATTGGCTTCGGCTTGTTCGACAGTCGTGCCAGCACCCCCGCAAGAGCCGGCCCCCGCGCCTGCACCAACGCCCGCTCCGCCACCGGCCGAGCCTGTGCAAGGGGACTGGACAGAGTGGCCTCTGGCACAAGGTGACTGGACTTACCGCACAGAAAGTGGCGGCTCTATTGCATCATTCGGCCCGCAAAATATTCAAGCAAGCTTCACCATCCGCTGCGCGCGGGATCGTAAGCAGCTGATCCTCTCACGCGCGGGAAATGTGGCGGATAACGGAGCGCAAATGACGCTGACAACTACGTCTGCAGCGCAATCCTATCCCGCCCGCAGTAATGGCAACTATACATCCATAACGCTATCGGGCGCGGATTACATGATGGACAGGATAGCGTTTAGCCGCGGCCGTTTTGCCGTGGAAACAACAGGACTTGCTTCTCTCGCCATCCCGATCTGGCCTGAATTTACCCGTGTTGTGGAAGACTGCCGCTAACGGAACATCGCATAAGATGGAGCTCCAAGTTCAAAGCGCAAACGGTTTTGAGCGGAAATTCTGATTCTGACAGCAATTTAAAATAATTCAAGTCTTGTTCCCGCACGCCAATTGATTCACATTTGAATCGTCGAACAAGCGGAGATTTTCAATGCAGCAGTTCGTATCTTATCAACAAGCGAAAGGAGGTGGTCCGATGTCTCATGGTTCAGCACAGGGGTCGGAAAAATCCGTTCGGGGAACCTGTCTGGTCTAACGATCATGTTTCCCGGTAGCGGCACTTCCAACCGCTGACCCATGTTTAGGGGCTGTCGGTCAATGCGACCGACAGTCTCTTTTCATATTTACGCTACTCGCTTTGGCTCTTCTCATTTCCAACGCCGGTCATTTCATCCGGATCAAAAGAGTGAGCCCTTCCTTCATATCCGGCCGATATTCAGCCAAATCCAGCCGCTGTGCATCAGCGCGGGCGCGGTTCAATATGGTTTCGGGCACATCGCTGTCGGCAAATATCCTGTCAGCCTGCCCCAAAAGCCGCGCTTGCCTAATGGTCATCTCGTCGGGATCAGTGCTTGCTAAGGTGAGTTCAATCACCTGATCCGCGCTTTCCGACTGCGCATCCGATAACCAGCGGTCCACCGCATCCACAGATGTACCGGCAAAAGGATCAAGTATCGCGCCGGGGTCCAGCGCCGCATCAATCGCCCGGCGGCGTTCGCTGCTATCGGGCCATTGCCGTTTGATCCTGTCTCGAGCGCCCAAAAGATTTTCCGCCAGCGCGCCCAGACTTTCGGGCAACAAGCGCTCCAACCGCTGCCGCAGCGCTTTGGCCAGTCCCGCCGAAGCACCGCCTGTACCAATGGCAATCAAAACCGGATCGCGGTCAACAATAGCAGGCGTGGTGAAGTCGCATAGATCAGGGCGGTCAACAACATTGACTAAGATATTACGCTTTTTCAATCGCTTAGATGCGTCCTCGGCTTCATCATCATGCTCTAGCGCAACAACCGCCAGTGCAGCGTCCGCCTGCTCTTCATCGGTAATGACCGCACCGGCCCGCTCGTAAAGCCGCCTTTTCGCATCGGCCATTTCCCCCGAACCGATCAATATGATCTTGCGTCCACGCAGATTCACAAAGATCGGGAACTGGTTCATAACCGCCTATTCCAGCCAGTCTGGCACATGTTCGGCGGCCATGATTGCCGCGGGTTCAATCCGCTCTGCCACCACCGCATATCTGTCACCATCGACCAGCACCTCTGGCACTAACGGACGGCTATTATAGGTGTTGGCCATGGTCGCGCCATAGGCGCCGGCAGTGCGAAATATACAAAGGTCGTCTGTCTCCACCTTGTCCACAACCCGCTCTTTCGCAAAGATATCGCTGCTCTCGCAAATCGGACCAACAACAGAAGCGGTCATGGTTTCGCCCGTTGGCTTGACCGCTTCAAAATGGTGCCACGCATCATAAATAGCAGGCCGCATCAAATCGTTCATCGCCGCATCGACAATCACGAAATCGCTGTTCACTCCGGGTTTGATCCTGATCACCTGCGTCATCATGATACCGCTATTGCCTGCAATCACGCGGCCCGGTTCGAACATCAACGTGACATCCCAACCCTTTGTGACCCGTGCGACCATCGCACCATATTCAGCGGGGCTAGGCGGGTCTTCCTCTGGCATATAAGGAACACCAAGGCCGCCGCCTAAATCAACATGGGTTATTTCATGCCCTGCCGCGCGCAAATCGCGGACCAGTTGGCCAATGCGCGTATAGCATTTCTCAAGCGGGTCGAGATTTTGCAACTGGCTACCGATATGAACCGCCACACCGCGCAGGTCCAAACCTTCCAGCTTTGACAGGCGCGCAAAAATATCGGGCGCAACATCAATGGCTACACCAAATTTGTTCTCTGCCTTGCCTGTCGATATTTTCGCATGTGTCCCCGCATCGACATCGGGATTAACGCGCAGTGTTGTCGGCGCACGCTGTCCCCTTGCTGCCGCGATTTCTGCCAACATCTGGCCTTCTTCTTCAGACTCGAGGTTAAACTGGCCAATGCCTTTTTCTAAACCCAATTCCAGTTCTGAGCGGCTTTTGCCAACACCGGAGAAAACAATATCTTCCGCCTTCATCCCCGCCGCCAATGCACGTTCCAGCTCTCCGCCAGAAACGACATCCGCGCCATAGCCCTGATTGGCCAGGATCTTTAGCACTGCAAGATTGGGATTGGCTTTGACGGCAAAGGCGAGATGCACCTTGCCCGCATCTTTCAGCCCTTCGCGAAACACGCGGGCATGACGCTCCAGTGTTGCGCGGGAATAGACATATACCGGTGTTCCAACCTGTGCGGCAATATCAGGAAGGGCGACATCTTCGGCATGCAAAACGCCGTCTTTCAGTTGAAAATGATCCATTAAATGGGCTTTCAGATATGTAAATTAAGCAGAAATAGGTTGAAGGCTTTTCTAGCCGGGTGGCGGCAAGTCGAACTTGTCGTCTTGTCTTTTCTCAGACCGGCGAAGGAGTTCATCGCTGCGCTCCGGTTGTGCCTGACTGGATGGCGTCAGCAGCTCCTCTGCCGTCGGTTTCTCGGTCTCGCCATAAGCGGCCGGCGGCAGCGATTCACCTTTAGCTGGCACAAGGTCACCGCGATTACCGCAGGCCGACAGAATCATAAGCGTCGCAAAAGCCGCAATTTTACCGTATTTTGTCATAAGCGATCCGTCTGTTCCAGCTTCTTGATCTGCTGTCTTACCTGTTCCGGCGCAGTTCCGCCATAGCTGGTGCGGCTGGCGACAGAACCTTCGACGCTTAGATCTGGGATGTCAAAGCCCTCAACACGGGAATCAATTTCCGCGAGATCCGATGGAGCGAGATCAGCAAGACCACATCCGCGCTCTTCGCACAGCTTTACAGCCGAACCAGTGATATGGTGCGCCTCACGAAACGGGATATTGACCTCTCGCACCAACCAGTCTGCTAAATCGGTCGCGGTGGAAAAGCCACTATCAGCAGCAGCCCGCATACGCTCAGGCACAAAGGTCACGCTATCGACAATGCCGGTCATCGCAGCGAGCGAAAGGCCGAGCAGGTCATGCGCCTCGAACACAGGCGGTTTATCGTCCTGCATGTCCTTTGAATAAGCGAGCGGCAAACCTTTCATCGTCATCATCAAAGCATTCAGGCACCCGACAATCCGCCCCGAATGACCGCGCACCAGTTCGGCAGCATCGGGATTGCGTTTCTGCGGCATGATCGAGCTGCCGGTAGACCATTCGTCGGACAGCTTCACAAAGCCGAATGGCTGTGATGCCCAGATGATAATCTCTTCCGCCAGACGCGACAGATGCAGCGCCGTTTGCGATGCCGCCATCAGATAGTCGAGCGCGAAATCGCGGTCCGATACGCTATCCATCGAGTTTGTAGTCGCACCGTCAAAATCCAAAGCCGCCGCCGTGAGTTGCCGGTCATTCGGAAAGCCGGTTCCTGCAAGCGCCGCAGCGCCCAGCGGACATACGTTCAAACGTTCTCTCGCGGCCGAAAAGCGGCTGCTGTCACGAGCGAACATCTCGTGATAGGCGAGCAGGTGATGGCCCATGGTGATCGGCTGGGCGACCTGAAGATGGGTGAAGCCGGGCATTATCGTATCTGCCTGCTCTTTGGCGCGGGCAATCAAAGCGACGCGCAAATCGCGTAGGCCAGCCGAAACATCGTCCACCGCATCACGCACCCATAGACGGAAAGAGGTCGCGACCTGGTCATTGCGGGAACGCGCCGTATGCAGCCTCCCGGCGACAGGACCGATAATCTCGGTCAGCCGCGCTTCGATCGTCATGTGGATATCTTCCAGATCGAGATTCTCGGGAACCCCGTCTGCTTCATATTCCTGGGCGATCTGATTTAGGCCGTCTATAATCTGCGCTGCATCTTTCGCGTCGACAATGCCCTGCGTGGATAACATGGAGACATGAGCGAGTGATGCACGAATGTCCTGCCGCCATAATCGCTTGTCGAACGGGATAGAGGCGTTTATCTCGCGCATGACGGATGACGGGCCATCGGCGAAACGGCCGCCCCACATCTGGTTGGAACTCTGATTGGAATCTGGTGTGCGATTAGTGATACGATTATTCCTGTTTCTGTGTTTGCCTGCGATGCTTGCCGCTTGTGATGGCCAATCCGGCGATAAGCAATCTGACGGAGCGGGGCAAGTCAATGATGATATGGAACAGATGGAGTCTATTGAGGGCAAAGGCGGTTTATCCGGCAAGCTCGACATATCGCAGCGCGGCTCGCCAATGTTGGAAACTCCCTTCACGGCCCCGGATGGCGCGACTGTCCGCCTCTCTGACTTCGCCGGAAAGCCCCTTTTGGTGAACATCTGGGCGACATGGTGCGCGCCATGCGTGGTGGAGATGCCGATGCTGGACAAGCTGGCGGCGCGGGAGAAAGAGCGGCTGAAAGTTCTGGTCGTTTCACAGGATCTGGAAGGCGCCAAAAAAGTGGAGCCGTTTTTTGCCAAGGCCGATTTTGCCGAGCTGGAGCCTTATACCGACCCCGAAAACGGCCTGAGCTTCGGATTCGGCTCCGGCCTGATGCCGACCACCGTGCTTTATGATGCGAGTGGCAAGGAAGTGTGGCGGGTCATAGGAGCGATGGACTGGGACGGCGCGCGTGCGGCGACGCTGATGGAAGAAACGCTTTCCAGTAAGTAGTAGTGGTCATTCCCGGCCTTCGCGGGAATGACGGTGGCGTTTG
>JADMKQ010000149.1:15318-16888 GCA_015478735.1 Sphingorhabdus sp.
AAACGCTTTCCAGTAAGTAGGGATATTCCCCGCTAGAGTGGGAAACCAGCCATCTACACCTTGCAGAAGTAAGCTGGATTCCCGGCCTTCGCGGGAATGACGGTGGCGTTTGAGCTAGACCGCTTTCAATCGGCCATCCATTTTTCCAGTGTCTCGTGGAAATAGCGCATCCGGCTTTCCTGCCCGGCCAGATATTCGCGCTTATATCCTCTGGAGTGCAGGCCCTTTTGCTGCTTGTTCCACACCGCAACGTCCTGGTCAATCGCCGGTCCAGCCGACACTTCGCCCGCTTTGCCCTGCTTGTGGGCGACGGGTTCATCTATTGATGTCATCGCCTTGATCGACTGCGAATAATATTCCGTCACGCCTTTGGGGAACAGGGTCATATACCACATGTCGAAATAGCATTTTTCGGGGTCCGATTCATGCGGCCGCGCGCGGAGCCAGATATTGCCGTCGGGTTTCAGGCTGAACGACAGGTTCGGGAAAATCGTATAATGCCAGTGATCGGTTAGCTGCGCATCGTGATAGTTGGAAAAATCAAAGCCCTTTTTCTCACCCAAAAGCCGCTTTTGCTTTTGCAGATCCAGCCGGATATTCGATGTCTTGCCATAGCGATATTGTTCAGGGTCCATTTCCCAGAACTCCAGCTCTTCCTTCATCGAAGCCAGCGTTTCTTTTTCCCCGCCCTTGATACTCGCCGCCGGAATCGCGCCGGGCATCAACATTCGGCAATGCCCTTCGTCATAATGGTCAAACTGGCTGTTCCGGTAGGAATATTCCATCACAAACTTGGTTTCGGGATGAACGAACGGAACATGATAGGATTCGCTGAAATTATCCTGAACCAGCTTCCAGTTAAAATCCCCCTCGATCGTAACCCACAGCGTGCGGGTCATTTCTTCCATGGGATAGCTGTCAATCTGGTCCGCAATCGGCCCAAGATATTCTTTCAGGGGCGCGCAATTCTCGTCCATATTATACCAGATAAACCCGGCCCAGTTCTCGCTCGGGATTTCGACCAGATTCAGTTTGCCGCAAGGGCTTCCCTGCGCAAAATCCGCTTCATCGGGGACGAACCGTAATGTCCCGTCCATGTCATAGGCCCAGCCATGATAAGGGCAGGTCAGTCTTTTCGCATTGCCGCATCTGTCCGGCACCAGTTCCATTCCGCGATGCTGGCACACATTATAAAATGCCCTGACTTTTCCATCCTTGCTCATCGTGCAGATGATGGATTCGCGGCCCAGTTCGGTTGTCACAAAGTCGCCGGGTTTTTGTAATTCCTTGGACAGGCACGCAATCTGCCACGTTTTCGTCCAGACCTTTTCCCATTCCCGGTCCATGAACTCCCGCGAATAATAACGGTCCGTGGTGATCGGCGTGTTTTTGAATACAGGCTCTGGCCGCTTGGAAATATCCGCTACCGGACGCTTCAGATCACGCTGTTCTACTATGCTCGCCATATTGCCTATCCTCTCTTATTTATTATCCTGTTTTTTCAGCCGCCAAATGGTCTTAGCCAAAATGGTCATAAGATGCGTCTGCACCCCCCCGCTGGCCAAAGACC
>JADMKQ010000150.1:0-5002 GCA_015478735.1 Sphingorhabdus sp.
GATAAAGGAAATCAGCTCTCTTTCTTTGACCGGACCCCGGCGATCCGGTCTTCTGTGCGGCGGATACAGCAAATTGACCTCTGCAAGAATAGGGACGATGAAGCAAGAACGCCTATCCCGATATCTGGTTGCAATGATGAGAAGGACGGACTCTATCATGAGCATTTAGGTGAACTAGGCGACACCATGGCGTTTGTTATATCCTGTGACTTACCTGAGGTCTTTAGGGTGAGAAAAACGCAGAAAAATCTGCAGGATTATTTTGTTGCTCTGCAAATAATGCAACCCATAGGGTTAAACTGCGTTACAAATCTATGTCCGAGACACTATATCCCCAAGGATTAGAGACAGAAGATGAGCCGATTGCGGCAAGCTATATACTGCCGATTGCATCGCATGTTTCGCAGGCCCGGCCTCTTAGGGGTTATCTGAAAAGGCTCAGCCGCATCGTCAGCGATGTCATTGTCGTTGACGGGTCTGAAAAAGCCGTTTTCGATGCTCATGCCAACGCTTGGGGAGATTATGTGCGGCATATTCCCCCGGCTATCCAGACAACAAACGGCAAGGTTGCAGGTGTCGTCACCGGAGTAGCAGCGGCCAGGCACGAAGCCGTCATAGCGGCAGATGATGACATTCGCTATCGCAGGGATGATATCCTGCGCATGGTCACTCTGCTTGGCAAGTATGACGTTGTTCGCCCACAGAATAAGTTCATACCCCTGCCTTGGCATGCGAGGTGGGACACAGCGCGGAGCCTGTTCAGCCGCCTGCTGGATGGAGATTGGCCAGGAACCCTCGGCGTTCGCAAATCGACCCTGATGAAAGCAGGCGGATATAGCGGCGATGTTCTGTTCGAGAATCTGGAAATGGTGCGAACAGTGCAAGCTGTCGGCGGACAGGAAGCGGTTGCACTTGACCTTGTCGTGACGCGCAGACCGCCCACGGCGCAGCATTTCCTCTCGCAGCGAACACGACAGGCCTATGATGAATGGGCAAGACCAGCGCGCTTTGCATCACAGCTTGCATTGCTCCCCGCGGCAATCTGGATAACCCGAAGAAAAGGTGCACCGGCTCTCCTCGCTTTCGCAGCCTTGAGCATCGTCGCGGCGGAGGGCGGACGCCGGAAATGTGGCGGGCGCGACGACTTTCCGGCGACAAGTGCGATCTGGGCGCCTGCCTGGCTCTCTGAGCGCGCGCTCACCTCTTGGGCCGCGTTTTTTACCCGCTTGCTGCGCGGCGGCGTGCGCTATCGGACGACCAGATTGAAAAGAGCCGCGACCCCGCTGGCTGAACTGCGCCAGCTTCACAGCTCAGAGGGATAAAAAACCCAGTCAAACTTGTCTGAGTCCGGGCAGTCCGAACATCTCGGGTTCAAAAGCAAAATTTCCTCCGCCGGGAAAGGCGGCAATTGCGTTCAAACGTCCCTGTTCAAAGCGGAAATGCCATGTTTGCCGGTATGCAGGCTCCTTGCCTGCAAATAGTGCCGGATCAAATATTGCCGCATTATAACCATCACCCGGAGCACGCGCGGATAGCGTGCGAATAAGCTGGACCTCGGCTTTTCGGGCAATCCTGGCAAAATCCTGGCAGGCTGTGTAATCATCCGGATGCGTCCAGTTTTTAACACTCGTATCAAAGGGTGGTCTGGAAAGGTCAACGGCGCGGGAAGTCGATACAGCCACCGAGAAACTCAGATGCTCGCTAGTCCTGTTACCCGGCACGAAATCCGGTGACCGGCTGAAAAACCGCAATCGCCAGTAGGCCGTTTCTGCGATGGCAGTGGATTCAGCTTCACTGGCGTAAAAAATACCCGGACGCTCATCCGCTCGCCGGAACCGGCTGGGGCTTTTATGGCCATAGCGAAATGGCGATGCGAAAAGATAGTGAAGCCCGCGCGCTGATTTTGGGAGGTTGGGCTTTGCCTGTTCGGCAAGTTCTTCAAGCCGTTTCTGGTCTTCAGAATTTTCAGCCAGCCGATTGGTCGATATGCGATGCTGCGCTTCGACCACCCGCCACACTGTTTTGCGGTAGCGGCGGAATTCAGACGCGAGCGCGGCCGGCGTCCACATAATCACAAACCGTCATTAACCCTTTGAAACTGTCGATAAGGTCAATCGGCCGGGCCTCAAGATCCATATTATGCGAAGTCAGCCACGATCGGGCCGCTTCATCATCACTACCCAACAGCGCGTCGAGACTGCGAAACAGACGCAGCAGGAACTGTCCGGCTTCAAACGACTTGGATGCAGGATCAAGAAATGTTTTGCCCGAACGGAGCCGTGATATGGTCGCTTCGGACAGGCCGAGTATAGCGCCCAGCTTGACGTTGGTCAGACCCCAGAATGAAGCAATTTTGCTGATGGCAGAGGTCAGCAGCTTATCGTCATTCCTTTTAATATCTGATGCCAGACTAGCCACTAAACAATCCTTCAAATGAATAATATAGCTTATATACTTTCTTTTGCAGGATTGCAAGCTAGTTTGCCAAGGCATACACAAACTCTCTGGCACAACTATATTATTTCCGAACGCCCGCAACGGGCCAACTCATAAGCCGTGGAAAGCCCGGCAATTCCTGAGCCAACCACCAGGACATCACATTCATGATCGCGTGTAAGCTCTGGACTGATGCCGCTAGTAAATGACGGGGTTGGCACGCGCACCAACCCCATCGTTCTTTAGAAGACCAGTTTGGCCTGGATCATTATCTCACGCGGACGGGAGACTGTGCCGTATTGTTGGCCTGTGCTCGTGCCCGGTTTATCACTTGACGCGATGAGATAGCGTTTGTCGCTAAGGTTCCGGCCGATGAGAGCCAGTTCCCACCGCTCGTCCGGGCTCTGCAGTCGCAAGCTGGCATCATAACGCATGAAGTCATCTTGCCTTACGCCCGGTGCCAGTGTTTCAACACTATCATAAGCACCGCTATAGAAAGCGTCACCAGTCAGACCGACTGTCCAGTCACCGACTGGTACCTCATAGGTGAAACCCGCGCTTCCCGTCCAATCAGGCGAACGTGCAGGCGCCCGGCCTTCAACATCCTGACCGACGGGCGTACAGCCCTGAGCCGCCGTTTGCCCAGAGTAGCATTGTGCGAAATAGTCTTCGAAACGGTTGCGATTATACACGACAGAACCGCGCAGCGAGAATTGACTGCTGACGTCATATTGGAGCTGCAGATCCGCACCAAATTGCTTTAGTCCACCAGCATTCTGGATCGTAAAGGCATTCACCGATGGATCGTAACTATTAACCTGTAGATCGGTAAATTTATAACGATAGACGCTCAGTTCGGCCCGCAGTCCGCCAAATTGACCTTTGGCACCGACTTCAAAACCCTTAACCTTCTCGGAATCGAAGTTTATCTGGTCGAGTGTCGTTGACTGGACGAGCACGGCGCTCAGTCCAAGGCCACCCGATTTGAAGCCGGTTTTATAAGCCGCATAAAGGGTTGTGTTTGGCATTGGGTGATAGGTCAGTGAAACTTCCGGCGAGAAATTGCTATCCCGGAAATTATTGACGAATCTATTGGTGTTAAAGACCCCTGCTAGGAATGGGTGTATATAAGTATTCTCAAGCACAGAATCTTTCTTTTCATGAGTATAGCGACCACCGGCAGACAGTTCGAGATTAGGCATAATGTCTAATGACGCCTGACCAAAGACACTGATGGTTCTGCCATCGGTCGTCCCCGGTTTTTCCCAAGATTGGTATTTACCAGTCACAGGGTCAGCCGGAACCGGTGCGATGCGTGACGAATTGAAGAAATTCTGATGGGAATCTTCATAATAAGCGCCCGCCATAAAATTGATCGGTCCATCAAAATTGGTTTGCACACGCAGTTGCTGGCTTATCGAGCGATATACCTCGCGTTCAGCAGCAGCAAGCAATGCGTATGTTGTTGCATCATAATTGTCGAAAGTTACCGAGCGGCTTGCAAGGATACCGGAGACCGAGGTGATAAGTATTTTATCATAGTCAAGATTCATCGTAAGCGAACCAACAATTGAATCATATTTGCTATATGCCTGCCCTCCTAGCCTGCTTGCTATGGGCCAATTTGCCGCCACCTCGGGTGCCACTCCACCATTTGAGAGGTTCGAGTCCCGTTTACAGTCACCTGTCGGGTCAAGAAATACCACTCCTCCCACCGTCGTTTCCGGTGCAGGCGAACTACCACAATTGACCACTTGGATAACCATGTTTGACATGCCATCATCCCGGTACGTGTTGCCAAGCACCTTCAGCGTCATATTGAAGGGTGAGTCCGGCGTGTAGGCAACGGTTATACGGCTTGCGAACTCGCTTTCTCCGGGGCGATCATCCACCGCTCCGGGAGTATTGAACGGGGTCGGCTCTGCAACACTATTGTTGGTCATCCAACCATCCATATTGCGAACACGCACAGCAACCCGGACGCCTAGATCTTGCGCCAGAGGGATAGAGACAGCACCCTCCCCGATCAATTCCCCAGCTTTAAATTCGTATCCGACCTGACCATAGCCTTCAAACTCGTCCGACGGCCCACGGCTGACCAGTGAGATAACGCCTGCCGGACTATTTTTGCCGAAGTAGAGAGCCTGTGGACCTTTAAGAACTTCAACCTGCTGAAGGTCAAAGAAGCTATTGATTGCTGCGCGACCGCGGCTCGATTGGACGCCGTCGATATTAACGGAAACGGCCTGTTCAAAGCCCGCTTGCCCATTTGCGGTGCTGATACCACGGAGCGTAATCTGTCCGCCACCACCGCTTGACCCCTTGTGAATTATCATGCCCGGCGTCTGGTTACCGATTGCGGCGAGATCAGCCGTACCATAACGAGCCAAATCCTCACCGGTCATAGCAGTGACAGCAACGGGAACGTCAAGCAGGGATTCAGAGCGGAGCCGGGCCGTTACGACGATTACGTTTTCATCGGAATTATCGGCGGTGTCACTCCCAGAACCGTCTGCTTCTCCGACATTCTGTGCCAGGGCAGGAGCGGCTGCGAGCATGCCCAAAA
>JADMKQ010000150.1:5102-16502 GCA_015478735.1 Sphingorhabdus sp.
TCTGCTTCTCCGACATTCTGTGCCAGGGCAGGAGCGGCTGCGAGCATGCCCAAAACCAGACATCCCTGTGACACACGAGTTGATAACTTTCGATAAACACGCATAAATTTTCTCCCAAAACTTTATCATTATTATATAATTCATCGCTGACACGACTGGGCAAACCAATTGTGTAATACGATCTAATTTTAGATAAGCTGATATTTTGCCGACGCCACTAGCAGAAGTATCAATATTGTAATATGCTCCAATTTTAAATGGCTTGTCGCGTTTCGCGATCAAATCTCACTGCGTGCGATTTCCAGTGCCACTTAATTGAGCTGTGGCATGGGAGTTGGCTGCGAATCCACGTCGATCAGTTTATCGGGATCAGCATCGGCATAGACCGGATAGTCGGTATATCCTTTGGCTCCCTGGGTATAATAGGTTTCCGGGTCGATATGATTAAGGCCAAGGCCCTTTTCATAGCGCTCGGCAAGATCAGGGTTCGAAATGTAATTCTGGCCGTAACAGATAAAGTCTGCACCATCCTGAGCGATCGCCTTGGCACCGGACGAGCGCGTAAAGCCTGCGACATATCCTACTGGCCCGTCGAATAGCGGTCGCAATGTGCCGTAAACATCCCATTCCATGCCGTAATTGCCGAGCTGCAAATAAGCGAGATTGCGCTTTGACAATTCCTTGGTCGCATAGGTGTAGGTAGCGATCGGGTCATCGTCGAAAACATTGTGGAATTGCCAGCCGGGCGAGAATTTCACCGCTACGAAACCGGGAGAGGTCGCCGCGATCATCGCATCGACACAAGCGAGCAGGAAGTTCGCCCGCTTTTCAACGCTGCCGCCCCAATCGTCGGTGCGAAGATTTGTGTTCGTGGAAAGAAATTGCATCGGCAAATAGCCTGATGCTGCATGGATCTCTACCCCGTCCATCCCTGCCCGCTGCGCGCGAACGGCACAATCGCGAAAATCGTCGATAACGCCCAGCACTTCCTGATGTGTCAACGCACGCGGCGGTAGATAGGGGCGCTTCGCACGCGGGCAGTTCACGGTATAATGCCGCGCCGTGGGGTCCGGTTGCACTGTCGAAGGTGCGATAGGCTGCTTGCCATTGAGCGCGAGTTCGTCACTGAGCCGCCCTACATGCATGATCTGGCCGAACAGATGGCCGCCCTCAGCATGGACAGCATCGGAGACTTTACGCCATCCCGCTTCGTGGGAATCGTTATACAGACCGGGACTGAACAAATATCCCCAGCCCATTTCCGAAGGAGCAATGCCTTCTGTGATGATCAGACCAGCCGACGCGCGCTGACGGTAATGCTCGACATTGAGATCGGTCGGCGTACCGTTAAGGTAAGAGCGCTGCCGCGTCATCGGCGCCATGGCCAGACGGTTGTTGATCGTGATGTTGCCAACCTGAAGTGGTTCAAACAATTTTGATGTATCAGTCATGTAAAGTCCTTGTGCTGGTAATGATATAGAGGGAGAGAGGAGAGAGGAGAGAGGAGAGAGGAGCGAGAATCGGGATGACCGGGAGCGGCGAATGGCAACAGCATCGCCCTCCGGGTTATGAATTCTAAGTCTCGGTAAACGGCTTTAGTAACTTGGGCACAGTCAGGCCCTGTGGGATCAGGTCTTCTCCGATCATCTCATCCACGGCTTCGTGGAAATTATAGATGCGGCGCTCCTGATAGCTCAGCGGGATGCCAGTGAAGCCGGGCGTTTCCATGGATTCCTGCACCCAGCCCAGATTTTCCATATCTTCGCCAAGAATGGTGTCGAAATTGGCCAGGCGTGTTTTCCAAAGCTCGGTCGTCGGATCGCAATCGTCGTTCTGCCCCCACCACCAGACATCCATCCGACAGGTGCGAATACTTGTTGGCCAGAAGATCAGGCTTGGCCACTCGAACTCTGCGGTCGGGGTGATGATATTGGGGAAAGTGCTATAAGCCCGACTGGTGCTGCTGGTGATATGATGCTCAGGTGCACTGACACGTATAGTGCCATCCGATTTCTGCGGCGTGCGAGGCTCGCTGCCCTTTCGGTGCGGCACAACCATACGGGAATGGCCGCCCGGATAAAGCGTCATCGAAGCTCCGCGATGATCCAGCGACTGATGCACTGTCTCGGGGTGGATATGCTTTAGGTGATAGACTTCCTGAAACGCATCCACTGCGACCTTCCAGTTGCACGCAATGTCAAAGCTGTGCTTTTCGACAAGCTGTAGCCGTTCGGGACCAAGGTCGCCCATTTCTTCCTTGAGCGGTCCGAGAAATTCGGAAAGCGGCGCTGCTGTCGGGTCAAGATTGGCAAAAATCCAGTTACCCCAAAGTTCGATCCGGACAGCTATAAGTCCATGCGTGCTCTTGTCGAGACCAGGAAATTCATGTTCGTCGGGAACATAGAGAAGCTTGCCGTCCAGATCGAAGTTCCAGCAATGATATTTGCACAGCAAGCTTTTTGTGGTGCCGTGATCTTCGCGAACGAGGGGGCCACCGCGATGACGACAGGTATTGAAGAAGCCCTTGATCTCACCGCTTTGCGTGCGGATGATGACAATCGGCGCACCTGCATTGCGCCACAGCTTGAAATCACCTTTTCCGGGAAGCTCGTTTACATGGCCGGCGAATAGCCAGCTTTTAGACCAGAGATGTGTCTGCTCCAGATCAAAAAATTCGGGGTCAACATAACGGCCAGCGGGGATTTCGGGCAATGCTGGAAAATCAGCTGGATGATCCGCCCGCTCCGAACGCAGAATTTCCGCCGCAACGTTTTTTTCAACCTGCTCGATCATTTCCTGCTTCAAGATTCCGCCTCCTATGACATTTCTGTCCTTGTTGAACAGTTTGCGGAGTCATCTAAACACATGCAGCGCAATTTTGTAACCTGTTATAATTAAGTATACCAAACGCCCTCTCCTTCTGTCACTGTCCGTCCCAGAACAAATGGACCAAAGGAGAAGATTATGGCTCGCAAAAGGCTGACTCAGGACGATCTGGTTGATCGGGCGGAAATCATTGATGTGCTTATGAATTATGCCATCGGGATCGATAGCCGGGACTGGTCGCGCTACCGTTCGATCTTTGCAGACTCGGTTTTGCTCGACTTTTCATCCTGGTCAGGGAACCCTGCTTCGTCCATGTCGGCGGATGATTGGGTAGGCGGTGTGCGCAACACGCTTTCCGGCTTCGACGGCACCCAGCACATGTTGACCAACCCTGTCGTGGAGCTTGACGGTGATCGCGCTACGGTGACGCTCTATATGAATGCGCATCACTATCTGAAGATCGACGGCGAGCATAATTTGCAGTCGATAGGCGGCTATTATACCCATCAGATGGTGCGAACGGATGCAGGCTGGTTGAGTGAAGCCTGTAAATTGACCGTCACATGGGAAAAGGGCGACCGCGCCCTGTTCGGCATCGCGGCGGAACGCTGGGCCGCTCAATCCGAAGCGGCGGGGAGTTGATCCTATGAGCGACGACAATATCCTGGTCATCGGTGCGGGCGGCTATGTCGGCACTTCAATCTGCGAAAATCTGGCCGCAGCGGGCAAAGCCGTGACAGGCCTCGCCCGCTCGCCGGAATCAGCCGCGCAGCTTCAGGCAAAAGGCTATGGTGCGGTTGAAGGCAATAGCGAAGATCCCGCGTCCATCGCGGACATCGCTGACGGTTTCGACGCCACCATAATATGTGCTGCGCTACCATTCGAGGATGAGGCCGACTTTCTGCGCGCTCTGCTCGATCGTTATGAGGGCAGCGGGCGTGCAATAATCTTTACTTCGGGCACTGCCGTGCTCTCGATCGAAACGCCAGATGGCGAGTGGCGCGAAGAAAGCTTCTGTGAAGATGATCCCTTCGTTGCCCCTGCCTGGATGCAGGTCCGGGTCGACACGGAGAATATGTTTCGTAGCTATGCCAGCCGTGATGTCCGCGCGATGGTGATCCGCCCTCCGCTGATCTGGGGTCGGGGCGCGAGCTATCAAATTCCGGCAATATTCGATTCCATCGAGAAAACCGGAGCATCTTGTTACCGCGGACTTGGCCTAAACCTCTATTCCAATGTCCATGTGGACGATCTGGCCGAAATCTATCGGCTTGCTCTGGAAAAGGGACAAGCGGGAGCGCTCTATCACGCTGTAGCGGGAGAGGCGAACTTTCGCTCGCTCGCGGAAGCAGCAGCGCAAGCAATGGGCTGCGAGGCGCGCAGCGTTGACACGCAAGAAGCTGTCGAGATTTGGGGGGAGCGGTTCGCGCCCCTATTCTTTGGCGTGAGCAGCCGGTCCCGCTCGCCAAGAACGCGGGCGGAGCTTGGCTGGAAGCCGCAGCATTCCGACGTGATCGAAGATATTAGAAATGGTTCATATAAGGTCCGTTACGCGGGCGAAGGAGAGTGATATTGGGCAAGCTTGATGGTAAAATAGCGCTGATAACCGGTGGCAGCGAAGGCATCGGCCTAGGCATCGCCAAACGCTATGTTGAAGAAGGTGCGAAGATTATTATTTTCGCGCGTAATCAGGGTAATATTGATGCGGCCCTTGCGGAGCTTGGTGATAATGCACTCGGCTTTTCCGGTGATGCGACCAATCTCGGTGATCTCGACAAGCTTTTTGCGTTCATCAAGGCCGAGCTGGGTCAGCTGGATATTGTCGTAGCCAATGCAGGAATGGCCAACGGTGCGCCTTTCCTTGAAATGACCGAAGAACAGTTCGACGCGCACATGAATCTCAATGTGAAAGCTGTCTATTTCACACTGCAAAAGTCCGTGCCGCTTCTTCGGCGTCCGGCTTCATTGATCATCATCGGGTCCACTTCCGGCTCCATGGGACTTGCCAATACATCTGTTTACGGCGCAACCAAGGCCGCGATGCGCTCCCTTGCCCGCAACATCACAGTCGAACTGGCCTCCGACGGTATCCGTTGCAACGTGCTTTCGCCGGGATTCACGCGGACACCACTGCTCGAAGAGTTGATGTCAACGCCCGAGGGCAAGAAGCGCTTCGAGGATTGGGTTGAGCATAAAGTGCCGATGAACCGCATTGCCGATGTAGAAGAACTGGCGGCGGGAGCCCTTTTCCTCGGCTCCAGCGAATCTTCCTTCGTCACCGGTGTCGAACTGCATGTCGATGGCGGGATGGCCCAGATTTAAATCTGGCTGCGTTCCCCTCCCCTTCAGGGGAGGGATTAGGGGTGGGGGATTCCAGAAGAACAGCACACAACCTCGCCGCTGCTTACCAACCCAACCCCCTCCTCTAAAGAGGAGGGGGTTAAAAGTTGCACTGCTTCTAAAGCCCTCGCCCGGCCACATGGCCTTCGTAAATAGCCTTCTGAAGATCGCGCGGTGAATTTGCGTCGCCAACGATGGTGAGCGAAGCAACCTTGCCGTCCAGCATCTCGTAAAGCTCGCGCAGCGGAGCGTTGGGCGTTACCAGCACGACTGTCTTGCCGGAAACCTTAAAAGACGGTCCGTCATAGGTCGGTGCAACTTCAACTTCATCCTCGCTTATCTGACGAATACGATGGCGAGTAAGAAGGGTGAATTTGCCATCGGCCTTCGCCATGCGTTCCAGCACGGGATCGGTCATCAGTGCGTCCTCAACCTTGGGTGCGAAGCTCTTGAAAGGTGTTACGAACGTCACGTCAGCGCCTTCACTGACCAGCAGTTCAGCGACGCCCGCCGCTTCATAATGACCTAGATCATCAAGCACCACTGCGCTGCTGCCCCGCCAGTTGCGGCCATCGGTCAAAAGATCGCTGCTTGATAAGACATGCGGAGAATCCATGCCTTTGATCGGTTCACCCGGATTTGAATTCTGGATGCCGTCCATGCGCGGCATAGATCCGGTTGCGACAATGACGGCGTCCGGATTTTCTGCCAGTATCTCGTCCTGATCGACATAACTGCTCAATCGCACATCCACACCATGGCGATAGATTTCCGCTTCTAGCCAGTAAGCAATATCGGCTATCCCGTGCCGTGTCGGTAGCCTCGCTGCCATGGTGATAGTGCCGCCCAGATTGGGTTGCGCTTCGAACAGGACAACATCATGCCCGCGCAGAGCCGCGACGCGAGCCGCTTCCATACCGGCAAGCCCCCCGCCGACAATGACGACCTTTTTCAATTCGTCAGTCTTGCCGATCTCTGCCTGATCAAGCCTAAGCTCATTGCCGGTTTCGGGATTTACGGCGCAGCCCAGTCTTCCGGCAAAAAGCCCGCCAACGCATCCCTGATTACAGGCGATACAAGGCCGGATTTCCTCGATGCGTCCGGCTTTGGTCTTATTCACAATGTCGGGATCAGCGATATGAGCACGGGTCATGCCGATGAGGTCGGCCTCACCATTACGGATTGCCTGATCCGCTTCTTCCAATGTGCGGAAACGGCCGGTGATGATCGTTGGCACCTTGACCCGCTCGGTAATCGGTGCACTTGTCGGTATTTCATAGCCGACGCCTTCGTGCATCCCACCGATCATCTTCGGGAAACTATGATAGTTGCCGAGCGACACATCGACGAAATCCACCAGATTCTCCGCCTGCAGCAGTTCAGCCACAGCGATATTCATTTCGGTATCAACCCCGCCTTCGGTGAGGTCGGGGGCAAGACGTATACCGACGGCAAAATCCTTGCTGACGGAGGATTTTACCGCACGCATGACCTCTAACATAAAGCGAGCGCGGTTCTCGAAAGAACCACCATAATCATCTTCGCGCTTGTTGATATTGGGGGACAGAAATTGCTGTAACAGATAACCGTGTGCACCATGAACTTCGACGCCGTGCAGCCCTGCTTTTTCGCATCTTATGGCCGCCTTGGCGAAGGATTCTACGATCTCGTCGATCATGGCCTTGGTCATCGGGATCGGAACGTCTGCACCCAGCGGGTTGGCCACGGTCGAAGGGCCCCAAGGCGGCGCTCCATCCATGGTCACACCATTATGCCCGGCATGCCAGAGCTGTTGGAAAACAGCCATGCCGTATGGCTCCACGGACTTCATGAGCTTGGCATAGCCGGCATCTAGCGTGGTATCGAACATGTTGAGCGCAGACAAGCTGGTCGGGTGGACCGAGAGAATTTCAAGAATACTCAGACCAACGCCGCCGCGCGCACGAACCGTGTGGTAGGCGATCAGATCGTCATTCATGACACCGCCGCCAATCCGGGTGGCATGGGCAGTGCGGACGACGCGATTGGGTACCGTGCAGCCAGCAATCTGGATCGGTTCGAGCACCTTTTTAAAAGTCATGACGGCTCTCCAAGTTTGACCAGCATTTTGCCTTTGTTCGCCCCACCAAGCATATCGGCAAAAGCAACCGGCGCGCTTTCAAGCCCTTCGACAATAGTTTCTTGCCAGATAAGTCTGCCACTATCGATTAAACTAGACAGTTCGCTGATTATCTCTGGCGCACGATCATAATAGAAGCCCGCGTTGAAGCCGGTAATCGAAATGTGTTTTTCGATGGTTGCGAAAAGGTTGGCCGGGCCTGCGCGGTAATTGTCATCCTCATATTGCGCGATGGCACCGCAAAGCGCTATTCGACCCTTCGGCTTCATTGCGTCTATTGTGATCTCAAGCTGAGCCCCGCCGACATTGTCAAAGACCATGTCCAGCCCCTCCGGCGCGAGTTCGGCAAGCCTGCTGGCGACGTCTTCGGACCGGTAGTTTATGAAAGCATCGACGCCCAGACTTTCCGTCAACCAGCGACCCTTCTCGTCACTACCCGCTGTTCCGATGACGCGAGCGCCAGCAATTTTTCCGAGCTGAACTGCGACCGAACCCACTGCGCCGGCAGCACCCGATACAAATAATGTTTCTCCCGGCTGGGGTTTCAGAACATGCCGGATGCCAGCGAATGCCGTGATGCCGGTCAGCCCGTAGATGCCGAGATACCGTTGTAGCGGTCCGGAATCTGCGGCCAATGCTGTCAGCGTCTCCGCCGGTGCGATATAATGTTCCCGCCATCCCATAGTCGAACTGATGACAAAGCTGCCGGATGGAAGATCGCTCGACCGGCTTTCGACAACCTGACCAACCGCACCGCCGGTCAAGACTTCTCCGATCGGCAATGATGCGTGAAGACCGTTCTGCTCGCCGAGATACAGGCGCATATAGGGATCGACCGACATCCACAGATTGTGAACGAGCACTTCACCGTCGCCGGGTCTGCCGAGCGTTTCGCTCACCATCTGGAAATCATCTACGCTAATGACGCTGGCAGGACGCTTCGCCAGAACAATTTTCCGGGTTTCAGAAACCACCGTTAATTCGCAATCACTTCATTATTGACGATGATGTTCTGACCGACGATCGTGTCATCCTTGACGATCCGGACAACGCCTGCCGCAATATCTTCGGGCGTAAGCACTTTGATGCCTTCGAGTATCGGTCCCAGCCAGTCCGGTCTTTTGCCGCCGCCGGTATGCTCGAGGATCGGTGTTTCTGTCACACCCGGAGAAATGGCATTGACGCGAACACCGTTGGATTCATTAAAGACAGCGCAAGAGGCGGATAGGTGGACAACGCCTGCCTTGGCCCCGGCATAAGGCGCATCGGTGGGCAGCGGGCTGGTCGCGCCGGTCGATCCGGTGTTGATCACGACACCCCCGCCATGATCACGCATGTAGCGGATCGCCAGGGCAGTCGACTGGGTCACGGCGATAAGATCAATCTCGATAACCAGACGCATCCGTTCCAGGTCACTATCGGGGAACGGGGGCGGCCCAAGGACGATACCGGCATTGTTAAAGACAATATCAATAGCGCCAAATTTTTCGTGGGTGTCTGTATACATCCGCTCCAGCGATGGCACATCGAGCACGTTGATCGAAAGTGGCAGTGCTTCGGCACCAGCTTCACGAACGAGCTTGCAGGTTTCCTCAAGTCCCGCCGCATCCTGGTCAACGACTGTCACGGCGCGTGCGCCTTCCCGCGCTAATGCAACAGATGCAGCGCGCCCAATGCCGGATGCCGCGCCTGAAACTATCGCAACTTTGCCATTAATATCCATATTTCTCTCCTGTGATTTTCTGATCTTGGTCACCGGAATTCGGCGATTGATCAATTATTGAACAGAGTCTAATTTTCTATTTTGTCGATAAGCGCAAGACATTATTCGATCACCTCACAGTTTAGCTAAGGTCTGATCCTGAAAGGCTGCGTCTCGTCACGCTGCATGCTTTTTGGCCGTTAGCCTTACCGGTAGCTTGTAGGGCCCATGAAGGGTCGGATACGGATAAGGCACCATCGGCTCCATTCGTTCCATTCCGTCAAAGCGTTTCAGGAATTCCTCAACAACAACCTTACATTCCAGCCGCGCCAAAGGCCCACCGATACAGGCGTGAATACCCGTGCCAAAACTCAGATGCTTGCGAAGGACTTTCGCGTCCCGCGTAATATCGAACTCGAGAGGATTTTCAAAAACTTCGGGATCAAGATTGGCCGAGCCCCACATCAGGCAGATCTTTGAATCGACCGGAACATCAAGATCGCCTAGTTTTACAGGCACGTTATTCGTCCGGAACAGTCCGTGCACCGGAGAATCAATACGCAGCACTTCCTCAATTGCATTGTCGAGCAATGCCGGATCGGCGAGCAGTTTTTCCCACTGGTCGGGATGCGCCATCATCCTGTTGAAGAAACTACCGATCAATGTTGTGGTTGTCCCCGAACCGGCAACAAGCAGGAAAAGTGCGAAGCTCAGAATATGATTGAAGGGAACCGGTTCGCCGTCAATCCGCGCCTTAACGATAAGACTGAGCAGGTCATCACCAGGATCTTTACCGGCTTTGTCCAGATCTATCTTGGCCTGAATATGCGGTCCGAAATAATTATAAACATTCGTCATCATATCGAGGCGCTGTTGGTGCATCTCTTCATCATGGTCGGAGAAAACTCCACCAGCAATGGCATCGACCCACATCAGCAGCTTTTCATAATCTTGATCGAACGGGATATCGAGCATTTTGCAGATCACCCACATGGGTAGCTGATCTGCAATTTCTACCATTAGGTCGCATTCTGGCATTTCAGCCATTGCATCCATCCGTTGGCTAACGAAGGCGCGGATACCGGGCTCCATGGCAGCTATCGTCTGGGGATTAAAAGCAGCCGTGATAGCTTTTTTCTGCTTACTATGAAGTGGCGGGTCAGCACTTACGAGCACAGGGGCAGATTCTGCCGTGGCACGATCAGGACCTGGCCCAAAACGCGCTGAATAGGTCTCATTATCGCGTACGATAGATGTGATATCCTTGTGGCGAAACACGGAATACCAATCGAATTTTTCGGAATGGTGAAATGGGCACTGTTCCTGCATTTCCTGGAATTTATGCGATGGATCGAGCTGAAACTCGTCGCTATAGAAATCAAATTCAGTCGCCATGCTTGTTCTCTCCAATTGTTCGCGGCTATTGGCGAGGACTATATATTGGAGCAAAACTAAAACAAGTTCTACTTTATGATAGGGGTAGGCAGCTTCACGGAACGACAACGAGCTGCTAGAATTTGATTGGAAATGAAAAGGATTAGACCGTGAACACTAAAAGCAGTGGAGAACGTCAATATGCGAGTGAAGCAATGGCCAAGCGTCGCAGCGACATTCTGGAAACTGCCAGGCAGCTGCTTTCTGAGCAGGAAGGCCAGTTCAGAATGCGAGAGCTTGCGAGCAAAAGCGGCGTCGCACTGGCAACCCTTTACAATATCTTCGGCAGCCAGAATGAGCTGATAGGACAAGCCGTGATCGGAGCACTCCGCGACAATCTGACTTCGTGGAAGGTGTCAGACGATGTGTCGATTCCTGACCAGATTGAGAGGCGCCTGGAATCGGTAGTAGGAGAGATTTTTCGTAAGCCGGCTTATGCGCGTAAAATGGCCGAACTCTATTTCCTGCCGGACTCGCAGAGTGTTGTTTCGGACCTGTTGCACAAAGTTTCTTTAGAAGAAGTCAGCTTGGCGATTGAGCGCTTGGCCGAGAGGGGAATGCTTGCTGAGGACAGCGATCCGGATCTCATTGCGCGTGAGATGGTGGTCATACAATATGCTGTCGTAGCGCGTTGGGCCGCAGGAAAATTTCCGGATGAACAATTAATGACCCGAATCAAGCATGTCACACTTGGGCATTTTGCGGGCAGTCTTGTGCCGGAATTAGCAGATACTTGCCGCAAACGTATGTCTGAGTTGAGGGCAGAGCTAGGCAAGCTTAGCTGAGTGTAGCTTACCTGTATCGGCTAGTTTCAAACTCACGCTCTCCTGATTTTTAGGAATTACCCTCATTTCGCGAAATCGGAAGCTATCAGGATGAAGGCAAACCCTGCGGCAACCGCTATGCCTGTCCATTTCCGTGGCGGCGTCGGTGCGTCGCCTTCTGGAAGGGTGTCTTCCAGAGTGGGTAAAAGAAGCAG
>JADMKQ010000151.1 GCA_015478735.1 Sphingorhabdus sp.
GGCGACGCCCATCGGTGTCACCTGCCGCCTGTGCCACCGCACCCAATGCCGCGCGCGGTCAGCGCCGCCAATTGGCCGTCAGATATTACCCGACGATTATCGCCAGTCCAATACGCCCTTTGGGTTTTCGCATAATTGATGCGCCAATAACCGGCGAGCAGCTTAATCCGCGAAAGGATCGGTCACCAATATCGTGTCTTCGCGTTCGGGAGAGGTCGAAACCAAGGCCACCGGACACTGGATCAGCTCTTCGACGCGCTTGATATATTTAATCGCCTGCGCCGGTAAATCTGCCCAGCTTCGTGCACCAGCGGTGGATTCGCTCCACCCCTTCATGGTTTCATAAACCGGCTTCACCGCTTCTTGATCCTGATGATGGGGCGGCAGATAATCATAGGTTACGCCGTTAAGGTCATAACCGACACAGATTTTCAGCTCGTCAAACCCGTCAAGCACATCAAGCTTGGTGAGCGCAATCCCGGCAACACCGGAGACAGCAAGCGCCTGACGCACCAGCACCGCATCAAACCAGCCGCAGCGACGCTGACGCCCGGTGACAGTGCCAAACTCATGGCCACGCTCACCCAGACGCTGCCCGGTTTCATCGCTAAGTTCAGTCGGGAACGGACCAGAGCCGACGCGGGTGGTATAGGCTTTGACGATGCCCAGAACATAGCCGGTTGCCGATGGCCCGATGCCGGAACCGCCCGCCGCTGTGCCGGAAATGGTGTTGGAGCTGGTGACAAACGGATAGGTTCCGTGATCGACATCAAGCAGCACGCCCTGCGCGCCCTCGAACAATATGCGGTCGCCGCGTTTGCGCGCTTCGTTGAGGCGCTTCCACACAGGCTGGGAATATTGCAGCACGGAATCGGCAATCTCGCGCAGGTCGGCGAGCAGTCGTTCCCGGTCAATCGGATCAACCCCGAAACCGGCGCGCAGCGCGTCATGATGCGCGCAAAGCCGGTCAAGCTGCGGTCCCAGATCGTCCAGATGGGCCAGATCGCACACGCGGATCGCACGGCGGCCCACTTTATCTTCATAGGCTGGACCAATGCCGCGCCGCGTCGTGCCAATCTTGCCTTCGCCGCTGGCATCTTCACGCATGGCGTCCAGATCGCGGTGGATGGGAAGGATCAGCGGGCAGTTTTCGGCAATACCGAAATTATCCGCATTGATGACAACGCCCTGCCCGCGCAGTTTTTCAATCTCGTCACGCAAATGCCACGGGTCCAGCACCACGCCGTTACCGATGATTGACAGCGCCCCGCGCACAATGCCCGAAGGCAACAGCGACAGTTTATAAACCTCGCCATCTACGACCAAAGTATGCCCGGCATTATGACCGCCCTGGAACCGCACGACAACGTCAGCGCGCTCCGATAGCCAGTCAACGATTTTGCCTTTGCCTTCATCACCCCATTGGGCACCGATAACGGTTACATTGGCCATATTTGAAACGTCTTTCTTGCTACTTGCGGGTTAGATTTCTTGTGGAGTCGTGCCCACCAAAATGTGGGTGCATCGCAGATCTTCCGCTTTATCATCTTGTGACAATGCCGCAACTGTTCTCCACCCGTCCAGACGCAGCGCAGCCGCAGCCTGGCTGTCATGTCCCAGGGGCAGGAAAACCGTATTCTTGCGTTTTGCGCTGAAACCCGCGTCAATCAGCGGGCCGGGATAAAGGGAAAAGCCCACGGCATTTTCTGTTCCGCCATCATGTGCCGGAATCTCGTAACTGCCGCCGCGTCCCATAGCGCCGACAAATCCTTCGGCAAACAGGGTAAAGCCAAACCAGTTCTGATATTCAAAACCGTGGCGTTCGGTCGGATCAAGGGTCAGGTTCGCCTTGTCCTTGATGGTCGCGGCAATCGCAGCAATGCCATCAAGCCGCGATGTGAGCAGATCATCGCTGGCAAAGGCGCGCATTTTTGCCATCGCGTCATCAAATGGCCCGGTGGCTTCGATGAGCGGTAAATAGCCGGTCGCGCCCAGTTCGGCGAGGCCGCCTGCGTCCTTCATATCCAGTTCGCCGCGCACTTCGGCTGCGTCTGCGTCGCTTAACGGCAATGGCCCGGCGGAAAGAATATCGACCAGATCGGGCATAGTGAAATCAACGGTAATGCCGGTCAGGCCAGCCTGCATCAGTGCTTCTATCGCAACGGACACAATCTCGCTTGCTGCAGCGACGCTATCGCTACCGATCAATTCCGCACCGATTTGCAAGCGGCTGCGTTCGGGACGCAACTGGCCGGAGCGCAATTGCAAAACCTGCCCGGAATAGCTGAGCCGTAGGGGACGCGCTGCACGCGACAGGCTGGTCGCTGCAATCCGCCCGATCTGCATGGTAATATCGGGCCGTAGCGCCAGGGTGCGCTGGGAAATCGGATCGACAAAGCGCATCAGATCGCTTTTCGTCGATCCTTTCATCCGCCCGGTCAGAACATCTTCATATTCCACCAAGGGCGGCGATACGCGCGCATAGCCATGGCTGGCGAGCGTATCGAGCACATCCCGTTCCAGACGAAAACCGGCCTCGGCAAGCGGCGGCAAGGAATCGTGAAAGCCTTCTGGCAGCAGATTCTTGATCATTCCCTCTCCCCTCTGGGGAGAGGGTTAGGGAGAGGGGCAACGGATGAAGACAATAATGACATTAAAATTACCTGCAATACCCCGTCTAAGTTCGCCATCACTTCGCTATTAGTAAACCGCAAAATATGATAGCCTTTATCTTCAAGAAACCGAGTTCGTCTTTGGTCATAATCATGCGTGAAACCGTGCGTGTCACCATCCAGCTCTATGACAAGCTTGTAAGAACGCGCCACAAAATCTGCGATATAGGGTGCGATTACAACCTGATGAGTAAATTTGAAAGACTGAAATCTTTTCGCGCGCAGTGCATGCCAAAGCTTCGCTTCAGCAGATGTCGGATTTTTCCGCATTTCTTTGGCGCGGGCGAGGAGCGTTTTATCAACCTGTGGCATTTTTAGATACGCCCCTCTCCCAACCCTCTCCCCGGTGGGGAGAGGGCCAGACTTTTCTTAGAAGCGCAGAGCCTTTACGGTTTTCACGCCTTCCAGGTTGCAGATTTCCCACAATATGGGTTCACCCACCGGCGAATCGATGGAGAGCAGCAATACTGCGTCACCGCCCGGTGCATCGGCACGGCGGCCGAGGTGGAAGGTGCCGATATTGACGCCGGCTTCGCCCAGGGTCGAACCGACACGGCCGATAAAGCCGGGTTGGTCACGGTTGACGATATAAAGCATATCGCCTTCCATATCCGCCTCGACCTTGATGCCAAACATTTCGACAAGGCGCGGACCGGAAGAACCGAACAGCGTTCCCGCTACCGACTTCTCACCTTCATCCGTGGTCACAGATACACGGACAAGCGTGTGATAATCGCCTTCGCGGTCGTGCCGCACTTCGCGAACATCAAGACCGCGTTCCTTGGCAAGATAGGGCGCGTTCACCATGTTGACCGAGTCGCTATAGGCACTCATCAAACCGGCCAGAACCGCAGCGGTAATCGGCTTCTGGTCCAGCTCTGCAGCCGCACCTTCTACCTCGACAGCGACGCCTTTAATCTGGTCACCGACCAACTGGCCGACCAAAGAACCAAGCTGTGTGGCAAGATCCATATAAGGACGCAGTTTAGGTGCTTGTTCCGCAGACAGGCTGGGCATGTTGAGCGCGTTGGAAACACCGCCATTGACCAGATAGTCCGACATTTGTTCGGCAACCTGTATCGCGACATTCACCTGTGCCTCGCTGGTCGAAGCGCCCAGGTGCGGTGTGCAGATCAGGTTGGGTGTGCCGAAAAGCGGGTTTTCCTTGGCAGGTTCCTGAGCAAAAACGTCCAGCGCCGCTCCGGCTACATGGCCGGATTCCAGCGCTTCTTTCAAAGCTGCTTCGTCGATCAGACCGCCGCGTGCACAGTTCACAATCCGCACGCCGGGCTTTGTCTTCGCAAGCGCTTCGGCAGACAGGATATTGCGTGTCTGGTCCGTCAAAGGCGTGTGCAAGGTGATGAAGTCCGCGCGTTCGAGAAGCTCGTCCAGCGTCACTTTTTCAACGCCCATTTCAACCGCACGTTCCGCAGTCAGGAACGGATCGAAAGCCACGACCTTCATACGCAGGCCAATCGCGCGTTCGGCAACAATCGAACCGATATTACCGGCACCGATCAGGCCCAGTGTCTTGCTGGTCAGCTCGACACCCATGAACCGCGATTTCTCCCACTTGCCGGCCTGTGTAGAGGCGTCGGCTTCCGGAAGCTGGCGGGCCAGCGCGAACATCATCGCAACCGCATGTTCCGCAGTAGTGATGCTGTTACCAAATGGCGTGTTCATCACCACAACGCCTTTGGCGGAAGCGGCTGGAATATCGACATTGTCCACCCCGATACCGGCACGGCCAACCACTTTCAGATTGGTCGCAGCGTTCAGTATTTCGGGTGTCACAGTGGTCGATGAACGGATGGCCAGACCATCATATTCACCGATGATTTTCATCAATTCTTCCGGGCTCAGTCCGGTGATTTCGTCAACTTCTACACCGCGCTCACGGAAAATTTCGGCGGCTCGTGGATCCATTTTGTCGGATATTAAAACTTTTGGCATTTTATTATTCCTGTTTCCTGTCCCGTATATCCGCGCAGGCGGGGAGCTTTCGTCCCGAAACCTGCGCTCTATACTAAAGGATATTGTAGGAGGGCCCCCGCCAGCGCGGGGGCACAGAGTTTTTCTTAAGCAGAAAGCTCGGCTTTGACCTGCTCATACGCCCATTCAATCCATGGCAGCAGGCGGCGAACATCTTCTTCCTCGACGGTCGAGCCGCACCAGATACGCAAAGATGGCGGCGCATCGCGGTAACCATTGAAGTCGTAAGCAATGTCCATCTTTTCCAGCATGGAAGCGATTTTCTTGGGCACAGAGGCTTTCTGTTCTTCGTTCAGGCCAAGATACCAGTCACCCTGGAATACCATGCAAACGCCGGTATTGGTCCATTTTGCAGGATCGCTGACCATGTTGCGCATCCACGGAGTAGCTTCGATCCAGTCGTGAACGATCTTGGCATTGCGGTCCGCACGGGCTTGCAGCTCTTTCAAACCGCCAATCGATTTCGCCCATTCCAGCGCCGCGATATAATCTTCGGTTGCCAGCAGAGACGGTGTGTTGATCGTCGCGCCTTCAAAGATCGCACGGTTAAGCTTGTCGCCTTTCTTCACGCGGAAGATTTTAGGCAGCGGCCATTCCGGGTTATAGCTTTCGATGCGTTCAACCGCACGGGGGCTGAGGATCAGCATGCCGTGACCGGCTTCCGATCCCATGACTTTCTGCCAGCTATAGGTCGTCGCGTCGAGCTTTGACCAGTCCATTTCCTGAGCGAAAATCGCGCTGGTGGCATCGTTGATGGTCACGCCTTCGCGGTCAGCGGCAATCCAGTCGGTATCGGGAATACGCGCACCAGAAGTTGTGCCGTTCCATGTAAAGACGACATCATCGCCCTTATCAATCTGCGTCAGGTCAGGAATCTCGCCATAATCGGCTTCAAGCACCGACAGGTTGGCTGGCTTGAGCTGCTTCACGGCATCCTGGATCCAGACATTGCCAAAGCTTTCCCACGCCGCAACCGTTACCGGACGCGCGCCGAGCATGTTCCACATCGCCAGTTCAACCGCGCCGGTGTCGGACGCCGGAACAATGCCGATCAGATAGTCGTCGGGAATGCCGAGCAGTTCCCGGCTAAGGTCGATGGCATATTTCAGCCGCGCCTTGCCAGTAGCAGAACGGTGAGAGCGGCCCATGGCCACGGTGTTGATTTTGTCGAGAGACCAGCCGGGGAATTTGGCTGTAGGGCCCGATGAAAAATTCGGGCAATTTGGACGCAACTCGGGTTGCGAAATCGTAGTAACAGTCATTTTAATGCTTCTCCTCACAGAGAGCTCGCGCGGCGTTGGGACCGCGTGGCCCGTCGCCGCAATGTCTCTTGCCGCAGGGCAAGTCAAGGAACATTTCCGGTTAAGCCGATAAATCCGTCAAAACAGATTGTTTCGTACGAAAAAGACCTCCACCGATCCGGAATGAGTGAGCGTTTGAGGCTGCCAATTTTGACCCATCACCCGAATCATCCGGGCCGGAGTTATTTTCTCGGCTCATCGCAAAGACTGTCCAACCCGCTGAAAAATCGGTATAGCTGGTCCTGTTCAGTGGAGATTTGGGAAAGTTACATCAAGCGCTGCTTATGAAAATAACAATGGGAAAGCCGCCGGTTGCACACCATTTTTTAGCTTTGGTGATCCTGTCATTGGCGCTTAGCGCCTGTGGCATATCGGATGGAAGTCGCCCTTCCGAAAGCCGCCAGCCCGTTGTCACCAGTGCAGAAACAAAGCAATGTTTCATGGAACTGCAAACCGCCGGTGTCAGCTTCTCCCCCCTGCCCAGCCAGAGTTTCAGCGGCGGGTGCAGCCAGATCGGAGCGGTCAAGATGATGGATGCCGGTTACCGCACCGAAGTCACCAATCTTGGCCCTGTCCGCTGTGAACTTGCCAATAAATTTGCCGCATGGACAGAATATGCTGTCAAACGCGCCGCCCGCCAATATCTGGGCAGTGAACTGGTCCGGATAGAAACCATGGGCAGTTATAGCTGCCGCAATATCGCCGGTTCCAACCGCAGGTCCGAACATAGCAAAGCCAATGCGATTGACGTGTCCGCCTTTGTGCTGGCCGATGGCAGGCGCATTTCCCTGACCGGCAACTGGCGCGATGGCGGAGCAGGAGAACAATTCCTGAAAGTCATCCACAAAAGCGCATGCCGGCGTTTTGGAACAGTGCTTAGTCCCGACTATAATGCCGACCATTATAACCATTTCCATTTTGATATGAGCGGCAACGGCTATTGCCGGTAAACCCGTTTTTGCGGTCAGGCCATCAAGCCATTTCCTAGCCGTGAAATGTTCCATTTCACTCGCAACCATTCTAGGGCACGAATATGACTGAAAAAGATTTACACGAACGCCGGTTTCACCGCGCGAAAGAAGAAGCCGGTTTTGCAAAAGACATAGATCACAAAACCCCGCAGACTGAGCATCCTGCCTATACGCTTGCGTTTCAGGACAAGGACTTCCTGCTGCGCGAGGAATTGCGGCCCGTCCGTTTCCAGCTTGAACTGCTGAAACCCGAATTGCTGCTCGATGAAGCGGGGATCGGTTCGACGCTCGTCGTCTATGGCTCGGCGCGGATTCCGGCACCGGCCATGGCAGATGCCTTGATCGAAGCGGCTGTGGACGAAGCCAGTCTGAAAACCGCACAGCGGCTGAAAGAAAAATCCAAATATTATGACGAATCCCGCAAACTGGCCCAGCTGGCCAGCCGCTGCGGTATCGAAAAAGACGGCAAGCGCGACTTCGTAGTCTGTTCCGGCGGCGGTCCCTCGATCATGGAAGCCGCCAATCGCGGCGCGGTTGATGAAGGGAAAGAAACGATCGGCCTCAACATCGTCCTGCCGCATGAACAGGCACCCAACCAATATGTGACCCCTTCGCTCAGCTTCCAGTTCCACTATTTTGCACTCCGCAAACTGCACTTCCTGCTCCGCGCCCGCGCAGTTGCCGTGTTCCCCGGCGGATTCGGCACACTGGACGAGTTTTTCGAGCTGCTAACACTGGTGCAAACCGGAAAAATGGAACCGCTGCCCATCCTCCTGTTCGGCAAGGAGTTCTGGAACCGCGTGATTAATTTCGAGGCTTTGGCAGAAGAAGGAACGATCAGCCCTATTGACCTGAACCTCTTCCAGTTTGTCGAAACCGCAGAAGAAGCATGGCAGATCATCGAGGAGTTCTACGAGCTTGATTGCGGGCTCTTAGACCCTGTTCAATTTTGATTGAATCAAAATTGGGGCCTAATCTATTGTTTTATCGTGATTTCCGAGCCGTGAAATGTTCCATTTCACTCGAAATCACTCTAGGCTAAGACACACGAGCGGCCTTACTTGACATAAGGCCGCTTATCTAAGCTAATTCAAGCGATATTATAGGATATAGAACGCCTGCGTATCACATGGGAACGCAGGCGGACTTTGGAACAGCTTTATAGCCTTATTCGGCTGGTGCCGCTTCCGTTGCTGCCGGGGCTTCCTCTGCCGCTGGTGCAGCGGCGTCCTCGGTGGCTGCGGCGGCTTCTTCACCTTCTGCCGGAGCTTCGCCTTCCGCAGTTGCTTCTTCAGGCGCTGGCGGTTCTGGGTAAGGAAGGTTCGATCCCTGCGCGTTCAGATAGGCGATAAGGTCCGCACGTTCCTGTGGTTTGCTGAGGCCAGCAAAGGTCATTTTCGTGCCCGGCGCGTATTTACGCGGGGATTGCAGCCATTCGCTCATATTCTCGAAATCCCAGTTGCCGGGGATCGAGGTCAGCGCTTCACTATAAGCAAAGCCGGGAACATGGCCATGTGCTTTGCCCAGCGCGCCATAAAGATTTGGACCGATACCATTGGCACCGCCCTGATTGATCGTGTGGCAAGCTACGCATTTTTTGAAGATGGCTTCACCAGCAGCGATATCGGCATTGGCAAGATATACGCTGATCGGTTCTTCTGCTGATCCGCCGGCGGATGACTCGACGCCTTCAATTTCAAATCCCATGGTTTCAGGACGCTCAGGTTTATCCGCATGGAAATATTTCCCGCTGAGAATAGAAAAGCTGAGCGCTGCGATTGCGCCTGCCAGAACCCAGCCAGCAATGGTGTTGTTATTATCCATCTTGTCTCAAACCCCGTGAATCATGTGCGGCAGCAGCCTGCGTAAACTTTGGGCTGTTCTCTAATAACAGCATCGGTCCAAAGCAAGACCTCAATTGCGCCGCTATTACTAATGTTTCACGGATTATCTTTTTTTATCGATGCCACCTTTCGAGATCGGGCCTTGCTTAAGCGGCCTTCATGCGGCAATCGCGGCAATATATTTAGCCGCACGCAGCACAGGAATAGATAGTAATGGACAGCTTTCCCCAAAACGCCTTGGGCATGGTCAATAAAATGGCGGAAACCGCCGCTGAAGCACCGGACAAGGCGATAGCGTTCCAGGGCGCACCGGGGGCCAATTCCCATCTAGCGGCAATGGAATATGCGCCGGATTGCCTGCCGCTGCCCTGCTTTTCATTCGAGGATGCACTGGAAGCTGTCAAACAAGGCAAAGCCGGATCAGCGATTATTCCTATCGAAAACAGCCTGCATGGACGAGTGGCCGATATCCATTTTCTGTTGCCCGAGTCGGGCCTGCACATTGTTGCCGAGCATTTCATGCGTATCCGCCACTGCCTGATGGCAAAATCCGCTGATGCCGAAATCAGAA
This sequence comes from Sphingorhabdus sp., assembly GCA_015478735.1. Lineage (GTDB taxonomy): Bacteria > Pseudomonadota > Alphaproteobacteria > Sphingomonadales > Sphingomonadaceae > Parasphingorhabdus. The sequence continues at coordinate 9,352 of JADMKQ010000151.1, forward strand.
CGGCGATGAGCCACCCGCAAGCATTGGGCCAGTGCCGTCATTACTTGCGCGCCCGCGATATTATTCCGGTTGCCTATGCCGATACTGCGGCGGCGGCGGCCTTTGTCGCGCAGTCCGATGACCCCCATGCGGCGGCGATAGCCCCTGCCCTCTCCGCGCAGATTTACGGATTGCAACCGATTGCCGAAGCGATTGAGGATGAAGACCATAATATGACGCGCTTTGTCATATTGGCGGATCAGCCCAGCGCACCGGCGGCTGGCGGTCCCGATAATTTCCCGCTCATGACCACCTTTGTCTTTGAAGTGAAGAACATCCCCGCCGCGCTTTACAAGGCGATGGGCGGCTTTGCGACCAATGGCGTTAACATGACGAAACTGGAAAGCTATCAGGAAGGTGGCAGCTTTGCCGCATCGAAATTCTATGCCGATATAGAAGGCGCACCGGGTGATCCGGCAGTTGACCGCGCATTGGCGGAGCTGGAATTCCACTGCAACGAAGTCCGCTTGCTCGGCACCTATCGTCAGGCCCGGCGCCGCGGAATTGAAGCGTAACTAGCTCACTTCAGCCGCCGCACGGGGACCACCAAAGGCTCCCCCGTGTCGCTGGTGCTGATCTGGACTTCTACGCCATAAGCCTCTGCCATGATGTCGGCGGTGATCACCTCTGCGCTTGTGCCCGAGGCTAATATTCTGCCGCCTTTCATCACTATCACGTCATCGGCAAATCGCGCCGCCTGCGTGAGGTCATGCAGCACGACTATCACGCCGTTGCCGGTGCTCGCATAGACTTTAAGCCGCTCCAGAACATCGAATTGGTGCGCGGGGTCCAGACTGGCCAGCGGTTCGTCGGCGAGTAGCCAGCGTGGCTCACCGGCGAGAACCCGCGCCAGTAGCACGCGCCCCTGTTCGCCGCCCGACAGGCGCTGCGCCTTGCGATCCGCGAGCGCAGTGCAATCGGTTGCCCTGATCGCCCGTTCCACCGCTTCATGGTCGGCTGCGCTCATCCCCCAGCGGCCAGAATGGGGCAAGCGCCCCAGTCCCACGATGGTTTTGACATCGACATTCCAGTGAATATCGGGTCGCTGCGGCAACAGGCCAATCGCCCTGCCCCGCGCGCTGCCGTCCAGCGACAAAAGCGGCTGTCCGTCCAGCATCACCGTCCCCGCTTGCGGTTCGCGCAAGCCCGCCAGACAGGAAAGCAGGCTGCTTTTTCCCGCTCCGTTTTCGCCCAGGATGACCGTCACGCGTCCCGGTTCAAAACCACCGCTGATATTGTCCAATATGTCCCTGCCTCTCAACGTCAGGGACAGGTTTTCGAAAGCAAGATTACCGGTCATCAGACAAGCTCCCGGCGCATTTTGGAAAGCAGGATTAAAAAGAACGGTGCGCCCAGTAATGCCATGGCGATGCCCAGCCGCAATTCGCTAACCGTCGGTAAAATCCGCACGGTGCTGTCTGCTATTACCACCAGAAGCGCCCCGGCCAGTGCAGATGGGATCAAGACCGCCGATGGCCGGTGTCCCGCGAACGGACGCACCAAATGCGGCACGATCAGTCCGACAAAACCGATAATTCCTGCCGCCGCCACCGACGCGCCAACAGTCAAGCCAACACCCAGAACCGCAAGCCATTGCAGGCGATAGACATTGACGCCCATTGACCGCGCGGCATCTTCGCCCAGTGTCAGCGCATCCAGCGAACGCCCCGTGGCAAGCAGGAAGCCCATGCCAACAAACGTGATCGGCAGCGCAAGCTTTACATCATCCCAGCTTCGATCCGTCAGCGCACCCATGAGCCATGTGATAATCTCTGTCGTCGCAAAGGGCGTCGGCGCAATGCTAATCATCAAGGAAGTCAGCGATCCGGCAAGGGTGGAAAGGATAACCCCTGCCAGTGTGAACAGGATCAGACTCCCCGTGCGCCCCGCGAGCAATGCCAGCAGACCCATGCCGATGCCTGCCCCTGCCAAGGCAAAGGCCGGCAGCATCCATGCCGCCATCGCATAGCCGAAATAGAGCGAGATAACCGCGCCGAGCGCAGAAGTGGACGACACGCCAAAAATACCGGGATCGGCCAGCGGGTTACGCAAATATCCCTGCATTGTCGCCCCCGCCATGCCCAGTCCTGCGCCGATCACTGCGCCCAGTATCGTGCGCGGCAAACGAAGTTCCATGATGATCAGCGCGCTGATATCATCGCCCAACCATGCAGCAGGTGACACCCAGACTTTACCGGCGGCCAGTGACAATATCATCGCCGCAAGCAGCGCGATGGCCAGACCAATATTCAACCGCAAACCGGTCATAAAGCCCCCTTATAGTTACGGCGCTCTGCGGACAGGATCGTCACCGCATCGATCAGCGTCGGACCGGCGCAATGAAGCAAACGCTCGGGATAGCGGGCGATGGTGATCCGGTCGGACAGCTTTTCCAGAACCGGATGCGGCATCACCGGCTGGCCGTCGCTACCAATCCTGACACCGTCTGAAAATAACAGGCGCGGAGGCCGATTGACCAGATGTTCCAGCGTCAGGACATCCCATTGCGCCAGCCCATAATCCTTGCTGACATTGGCGAACCCCGTCCATCGCAGTAATTCGTCGGGCAATGTGCCTTCCCCCGGAACCAGTCCGCCGCGCCGCCAGATGAGGGCTGGAATCTTTTCATCGTCCGCCGGCTTCGCCCGTTCGAAAGCATCGTCGATATTCTGGTTCAGCTGCTCGCCGCGATCTTGCTGGTCAATGATGTGGGCCAGATCGGTAATCTGCTGGCGGCTTTCGGCAACGCTTTGCGGGATGATGAGCTTGACCAGCGGTATGCCCAACCGCTCCAGCGCGCGCTCGGTCGGAATGGCAACATGGGAACTGGCAACCACCAGATCGGGCCGCATCGCCAGAATCTCTTCGGCAGTTCCGGAGGTGGCAGGAAATTGCAGCGCCCATTCCAGCGAGGCGGAACTTGCTTCCTTGTCGTGAGAATAATGGCTGATCGCCGCGATCTGGTCGCTGTCCGCCAGTTGCATCAACAAGGCATCGACACAGGGATTGATTGACACGATTCTGGTCGGATGGGCCGGAGGCTGCGCCTTTGCATCTGCGACCTCTGCACCAGCAAGCGGCGAGCGCACCCATATCATAATAGCGACTGCCATCACCGCGACCACAAGCAGGGACACAGCCGCCAACCGTCCGCGGTGAAAGCGGGACAGAACGGCGGCTGCATCATGCTTCATATCAGTATCTCAACCGCACACCGGCAAAGGCAGACCGGCCAAATGTGCCATAGGTAAAGACCGATTCATATTTCTCGTCGAACAGATTGTCCACGCGGCCATATAATTCGATGTTTTGCGTAACCGGAAGCGCAGCCCGCACATCGACGAGCACGTAACCCGCAGTCTTGTTGGTGTTGGCTATATCTTCATAATGCGACCCGATATGCGTGACCGTTGCGCCGGTTTTCAGTCCAAAGGACCAGTCATAATCTATCGAGGCATTGACGCTATGTTCCGGGCGGCGATTGAGCTTAAGTCCGGTATCGCGGTCTTTTGCATCAATCAGGCTATAGTTTAGCGACCAGGTCAGCGCCTCTACCAGACGGGCGAGAAGGGACAGTTCCACCCCTTGCGCCTTTGTGCGGTCAATATTGTCATATACGCCAAAGGGACGGTCGGTGCAGATGCCGGTGGAGACGGGACAGTTGATAAAGTTTATCAGATTTTCGCCAGTCCGGCGGAAAACAGTTGCGCTCAGTTCCAGCTTGCCGCCAACAAGAAGCTGCGTCACACCGGCATCATAGCTGGTCGATGTTTCGGGGTTCAGGCTGCTGTTACCGTAATCGCTGAATAGCTGATACAAGGACGGCACTTTGAAGCCCTCACCATAGCTCGCGCGGAATATCGTATTGCCGTCATTGGGACTGTAAACCACATCCCCGGCAAAGGTCGTTTCCCCGCCAAATGTGGTGTGGTCGTCATAGCGCATGCCTGCGGTCGCCGTGAAACCGGACAGCGGTGTGATGCTGACCTGTCCATATACACTGTCGATATTGGCGCTAAAACGCTCAGCCCCGACGCCGGAGCCGGAACGGTATTTCGACTTTTGCGTCTCTGCGCCAAAAACCGCCTTAACCATGTCCGAAAGGTCGAGCACGCCCTGATATTCAAAACGTTCATTGCGGCCCAGCGCTTCAAAAGTCTGCACATCCGCGTTGAAAGTATCGCGTTTTGTGCTGGTATAGGTAAAGGCCACGCGGTTCTTGAATCGGCCACCAAACAGGTCGACATTCACTCCTGAATAGCCGACAAATTCCTCGTTATTGTCAACGTCGTCTGTGTCACCGAAGCCGAATACGCCATTGGCAAACACAAATCCGTCCAGATCCGTCTTGCCATCAGAATAAAATCCGCGAAGATCGACCGAAACTGCGTCGCTTAGGGTGATTTCCAGCTTACCATTGGCGCCGAAATTGCGGTAACCGTCGCGCTCTGTCCCGCCGCGATCTTCGTTAAAGGCGGAAATGCCTTCGCTTTCGTAATATCCCGCACCCGCGCTGGCCGCGACTGGTCCAAAACGTCCGGAAATATTGCCGGTCACATGTCCGGTATCGCGGTAGCCATATTCCGCGCGCGCATTGATGCTCAGCTTATCGGTCGGTTCGCGGGTAATGGCATGGACCACGCCGCCAATCGCCTGACTGCCCCAGATCACCGATTGCGATCCGCGCAGCACTTCGATCCGCTCTATATTGCCGGTCATCAGATTGCCGAAGTTGAACCCACCGCCGGGCGATGTCGTATCGTTGATCTTCACCCCGTCAATCAGCGCAACCGTGTGCCGTGTATCTGCGCCGCGGATGAAAACAGAAGACGCCGTACCGACCCCGCCGCTGCGCGTCATCGTGATGCCCGGCACATTGCGGAGCAGGTCCAAGACGGTCACGCTTTGCGTGCGTTCTATCCGCTCTTCGTCAATGACGGTGGTGGAGCGGCCGGTTTCAGACTGGGATTGCTCCATTCTGGATGCCGTGACGATGATGGCATCCTCCATCATCGCACCATCCAGCGCAGCCGCTGTTTCGGCAAAGGCCGGCTGGGACGCTGCAATAGATGCAACAGATGCAACCAGACAGGTGGAGGACAATAAGATATTATAAAAGCGCATATATATTCCTTTTTGACAATCATTCAAAAAGGCCACGCATATTGATGCCCATGAGGTTCCCACATGCGCAGCCCGATATAAATCGCCGCTGCGCGAGGAACCCCTCGATCATGTGACACACCCCGTCCGCATGATAGAACGACAGCCACAGGCAGGTCTCCTGGCTCATGGTTCATCGCTATGCCCGTCCCCTTCCCAAACACGAAGTCCAGTGGGATTTGACAGACCAGCTCACCAATCACAGTTGCGGGGGCAGCTTCGGTTCAGGACGTTAACGCCCTGCCGAATTCCCTTTTGATCCCGTTTCCGGGAACCTGTAGCGGGGGTCGCTCTACTCCCGCTTCATGGGCAGGGCAAGAGGAATATATCGCACCATAAAAACACCATCCCGATGAAATCACCGCTTGTCCTATACCTCTAGGGGGTATAAATGCGCCATCATGGCAAACCACAACATCCCCCTTTCGCGCCGTGATATGATTGGCAGCCTCGCTGCACTTGCCGGGGCTTCTGCCCTTCCCATGCCTGCGTGGGCGATGGGGCAAACAGAAGCACCGGTTCGCGGCGGGATTGACGAACTTTCGGGCGGAAAGATTGACCTTCACATCGGCAGCGGGCGTTTTGCAACGGGCGGGCGTTCCGGCCAAGCGGTTGCCGTTAATGGCAGCATTCCGGGGCCGCTCATCCGCCTGAAAGAGGGCAAACAGACCATCCTCAACATCCACAATATGCTCGACGAGGACAGCTCGATCCACTGGCACGGATTATTGCTGCCGTTCCAGTTTGACGGTGTTCCGGGGATCAGCTTTCCGGGCATTAAACCGGGCGATCATTTTCAAGTCCCCCTCACCCCGCGCCAGTCCGGCACTTACTGGTGGCACAGCCATTCGGGCTTGCAGGAGCAGATGGGCCATTACGGACCGATTATCATTGAATCCGCTGGCCCCGACCCGGTGCAATATGACCGCGAGCATGTCATCTTGCTCAGCGAATTCACCCCGATGCACCCGCATAGCATCATGAAGAAACTGAAAGCCGGCGAAGGCTATTTCAGCGAGCAGAAAACATCCGCGACAGATGATTACGGCATGAGCGGGGCGGAAAAGCGGATGTGGGGGCGGATGCGGATGATGCCGACTGACATTGCCGACGTATCCGCGCCAACTTATACTTATATGATAAACGGCCACGGTCCCGATGATGGTCTGGAATTGCCTTTCCGTCCCGGTGAGCGGATCAGGCTGCGGATCATCAACGGCAGCGCGATGACGTTTTTCAACATCCGCTTGCCGGGATTGCCGATGACGGTGGTTCAGGCCGACGGGCAGAATGTTCAGCCGGTGGAAGTGGACGAACTGCAAATCGGGGTGGCCGAAACCTATGATGTGATTGTCACACCCCGGCAAGACGGCACTTTTGCGCTGGCCGCTGAAGCCATGGATCGCAGCGGCATGGCGCAGGCTTCCCTGACATCACGGCCGGGACATAAGGCCACCTTCCCTGCCCTTCGCGATCCGCCTTTATTGAGCATGACCGATATGGGCCACGGAGGCATGGATCACGGAAGCATGGATCACGGCGCGATGGACGCTGGCGAGATGGATCATGGCAATATGGATCACTCGCAAATGGACAATAGCATGGGCAGCGATAGCGCGATGGCCGGCCATGATATGGGCGGTATGAACATGCGTGATACCAGCCTGTTGCCACCCAATGTCAAAGTCGGCCCCGGTATTGATATGGTCGCGATGCAACCGCAGGACCGCACCGGCTATCCGGGCCTTGGCCTAGATAATGTCCCGCACCGCGTGCTCAATTACCGGATGCTGAAATCACTTGAAATGGATCATAGCAAGCGCGAGCCGGAACGGCAGATGGAACTTCATCT
>JADMKQ010000152.1 GCA_015478735.1 Sphingorhabdus sp.
CGTTTGTATTTGCCCTGATCTCTTCCGCCATGCTCGCCCACATGTTCTTCCGTCTTGGCCAGCCGCCGTTCCACATAAAGATGATGATCTCGACCGGCATCGCCCTCACCTTCATCATCCCCGCGATCGGGACCAATTACCTGTTTTCAAGGAAGGGCAAAGCACTGTTCTTTATCGATGCGGGATATTGGCTGCTGTTTTATATGGCCATGGGTCTGGTTCATGCGTGGTTGAGTTGAGGGAGCCATGTGCGAGCCTGGGGCTTGCGGGTCATCCCCGCCTGCGCGGGAATGACAGGGTTGGGCTTATGCCACTCTATTCACGGTCATCATGCTCTATGCCTTGCTGTGCGGTTGCCAGTTCATCCGGATAGCGGTCGGCATAGATCTCGCCGAGGCGTTCTTCGCATTTTGTGGCGAATTCTTCATCGGCGGCGGGGAACATTTCCTGTTCTTCCTCGTCGATATGATGTTCATAATCGTGGCGCAGTGTCTTGAATTTCTGAAGCCAGCCGGATGATGACATGTCCATGTCGGCCAGCTCTGCCAAAAGATCATCCAGTTCTTTATGTTCGGCAACGGAATGACGGCCATCTTCCTGCAACTCAGGGCGCGACAGCATTTCGGCGTAAAGGGATTGCTCCTCTGCACTGGCATGCGCGGTTACTTCTTCGCGAAATTCGGCAAATGTTTCGCGCCGCTCCGGGCTGTCACCTTCGGTTTCTGCGATCTTTTTGAGAAGTTCACGATGCTTGTCATGATCTTCTTTGAGCAGGTCGAATATCTTCGTCATACTTATGTCTCCTATTCCTGAAAACATACCCCTGATAATGAGGAAAGTTCCAAGAAACAGAAGGATTACCGTAATGTTGGTGACACTAAGCCAATGTTTAACGGGCTTTTACTCGGCTTCTCCCGCTTTTTTATCAGGCGCATCCTTGGCAGGCTTAGGGTCTGCCTCAGGGACGGGCACAATCACTACAATGACATCGCCAGCCTCAAGCTGCATCGCTTCCGCTTCCCAGAAACCATAAGCATTATTGTCGCGATATATTCTGACGCCCAGCCCGTCTTTGGCAATATCCTGCATCGACAGGCCGACTTCGTCCTCGCCAACCGATCGTTGCACTAATTTTACCCGGCCGGTAGCCGAAGCCAGATCGTTAATATAATCGGATATTTTGGCGCCTTCGCTGCTGCCCGCCAGCAATAGTCCGGCAAAGCTTACCGGGTTAATCACCGTTGTCGCCCCCGCTTGCCGTGCCAGCATTTCGTTGTCCGACGCGCGGACCGACACGCTGATCGGCAGATGGTAGGCAAGATGACGGGCGGTCAGCACGATCAATATGCTGGTATCATCCCGGCCTGCGGAAACGATCATCGAACGCGCACGGGATATTTTGACATCCATCAGCACACCGTCCCGCGTGGCATCCCCATTTATCACCGCGCAACCAAGCTTTTCTGCCTCTGTCAAAGCATCGTCAGACGTATCAACTACCACGATTTCTTCGGGGTTGATGCCGCGCGCTATTAATTCATTCACCGCTTCCTTACCGCTCGTGCCAAAACCGGCGATTACGATATGGTCGTGTAGATTGCTCTGGATAATTTTCATGCGCCACCTGTCCCAGGTTCTTTTGAATACAAAATTATAGGCCGTGCCCAGGAATAATAGCACGACGAAAATACGGATGGGTGTCACCAGCAAAGCATCGAACATGCGTGCCTGCTCTGTCACCGGGGCAATGTCGCCATAGCCGGTAGTCGTAATCGATATCATTGTGAAATAAATGACATCGTAAAAGCTGACATCCCCGTCATAGCTGTCCTGCAAACCCGTGCGGTCAAACCAGTGGACCGCAACCGCAGCACTGATCAGCGCCAATACGAACAGCACACGCCAGGCGATATCCAGCCATATCGGTAAGGTCGGGCGGCGACTCAGTGTCAAATAATTGGAAATACGGGTTATGCGCCGGGCCATCGGGAAATCAGACCCGCTTCGGCAGATAGGGGGCGGCAGCTATCGGGTCGGGATCGTGATGATGCTCAATATACAAATGCGGTTCCTGTGATAGCCGCTGTTTCCAGCCGGGCCTATTATCACCGTATCTAGCCTTTTGTCCACGCGATCTTTTATGCACGATGGACGCGCAAATTACTGGCCGTAAAGCGTTCTTAAGTTATCCATCGAAGCATAATGGGTCAGGTCGAGGTGCAATGGCGTGATAGAGACATATCCCGCAGCAATAGCCTCAAGGTCAGTGCTATGCGCCGGTGTTTCGACCATCGGGCCCAGGCCGAACCAGTAATATTCAAAGCCGCGCGGGTCACGGTTGCTGATAATCTGTAGCCGGCCATAATCACGGATACCTTGCGTCACCACTCGGATGCCCTTGACCTCGGACGGGGGCAGTGCGGGGAAGTTGATATTGACCAACGTGCGATGGTCCATACGCTGTTTAATTAGCGGACGAAGCACTTGCTCCCCCCAATGGGTGGCCGCTTCAAACGGAACCGCGTCGCCCATATCCTCTCGCGCATAGCTTTGGCTAAGCGCTATTGAAGGGATACCAGCCAGCGCGCCCTCCATTGCGGCGGAAACTGTGCCCGAATAGGTCACGTCTTCACCCAGATTGGCGCCGCGATTGACGCCGGACAGAATGAGATCGGGCGGATTGTCCTTCATGATTTTGGCAACTGCCATCATCACGCTGTCGGTCGGTGTGCCATCGACAGAATATTGCTGGTCCCCCCGTTTGCGGACGCGCAACGGGCGAGTGAGGGTCAAGGAGTGTCCCGCGCCGGAATTCTCATCCGAAGGTGCGACGATCCAGATATCGTTGGAAAAATGCTGCGCGATATCGAGCAATATCTTCATGCCGGGAGCATCAAATCCATCATCATTGGTCAGCAAAATGCGCATGATATTTCCTTTTTCTCCATCAACACCGGCATGGGACAGAAGCCCACCAGATTAAGCTTTGCCAAGCGTCAGCCGCTCAATTCCGCCCATATAAGATTTTAACACTTCCGGAATTATGACAGAACCATCTTCTTGCTGGTAATTTTCCAGCACCGCAACCAACGTCCGCCCAACCGCAAGGCCAGATCCGTTCAGCGTATGGACAAATTGTGTGCCCTTTGTTTCGCCTTCGCTGCGGAAACGCGCGTTCATCCGCCGCGCCTGATAGTCGCCGCAATTTGAAATGCTCGAAATCTCGCGATAGGCATCCTGCCCCGGAAGCCATACTTCGAGATCATAAGTCTTGCGCGCGGTTGCCCCCATGTCGCCGGTGCACAGCAGCATTTTGCGATAAGGTAGTTCCAGCGCTTTCAGGATCGATTCTGCCGCCTCGGTCATCCGCACATGCTCGGCTTCGCTGTGATCGGGATGGGCAATCGCCACCATCTCGACCTTTTCAAACTGGTGCTGGCGGATCAGGCCTTTGGTATCTTTTCCAGCTGCTCCCGCTTCGCTGCGGAAACAAGGGGTGAGCGCAGTCAGGCGCATAGGCAATTGCGCTTCATCCAAAATCTGTTCCCGCACACTGTTGGTCAGGCTGACCTCGGCGGTCGGGATAAGCCAGCGGCCATCGGTGGTCTGGAACAGGTCGTCGGAAAATTTGGGAAGCTGCCCCGTGCCAAAAACGGCCTCGTCACGCACCAGAAGCGGCGGTGCACATTCCTGAAAACCGTTTTCCATCGTCTGCTGGTCGAGCATGAATTGGCCAATGGCACGTTGCAACCGCGCCATCTGTCCGCGCAGAAACGCAAAACGCGCGCCGGACATATTTGCCGCTGTTTCAAAGTCCAGCCCCAGTGGAGGGCCAATATCGCTATGTTCGCGCGGTTTGAAATCAAAGCTGCGCGGAGTGCCCCACCGTTCAAGCTCGACATTATCGTCTTCATTTTCGCCTTGCGGAACATCCGCATCGGGCAGGTTCGGAAGTGCGGCCAGAATATCACGTAATTTTGCCGAAGCCTCGCGCCCCTGCTCTTCCAGCTTCGGTAAGCTGTTCTTCAATTCCGAAACCTCGACCATCAGCGCCTGTGCGGTTTCTTCATCGCCCTGCCCTTTGGCCTTGCCGATGGCTTTGGATGCTTCGTTGCGCCGCGCCTGCCCCTCTTGTAACCTGGTCGTGATAGCGCGGTTTTCTTCGTCCAGCGCCAAAATAGCTGCTGCCACTGGATCATTGCCGCGCCGCGCCAAAGCGGCATCAAAAGCGGCCGCGTTTTCCCTGATATATTTTAGATCATGCATGGGATAAGCCTATGCCGAGCGGGCCGCATTCATTCAAGTCTCAATCTTACGCTTTGGTAAAGGCAGATGACACAGACAGATATCCGAACAGAAAACGGCCGGATTGCTCCGGCCGCTCCCTCACCAATGTGATGCCATCATCCGCTTAGCCTTGCGCGGTTTCCTTGGCCATGCGGCTTCCCCGGCGGCTACGGGCAAACAAGGCCGCTGCCGCTGCGCCAAAGAGTAAGAGCACTGGCGGGGCTGGAACAGGCGTTCCGCTGGAGCCACCATTTGATCCGCCATTGCTCGATGAACTGGAACTGCTGCTCGACGAGGATGAACTCGAAGAGGAAGAGGAACTGCTCGAAGAAGAAGAAGAACTGGAGGTGCTGTTGCCACCAAAGCTGGATGACGTGCTGCTTGCACCGGACGAGGTTGATGAACTGGACGAACTGCTTGAAGAAGAACTGGAACTGCTCGACGAACTGGTCGAACTGCTCGTGCTCACGCCGCCTGTAGACGTGCTGACACCCCCTGTAGACGTACTAACCCCTCCGGTTGACGTGCTGACGCCGCCTGTCGAGGTGCTAACTCCGCCAGTCGAGGTGCTAACGCCCCCGGTTGATGTGCTGATATTACCCGATGACGTACTGGTCGAACCGCCCGTGCTAGAGAAACCGCCAGTGGACGTGCTGGTCGAGCCGCTACTCGTGGAACTGCCGCCCGAAGAGCTGCTGGTCGAACCGCCGCTGCTGGTCGAAGAGATGACAACCGAGCCGCCGCCCGATCCGCCGCCAAAAAATCCACCGAAGAATCCGCCACCAAAGCCGCCGCCATAACCGCCGCTACCGCCAATTATAACCGGAACAGAGCCACCGCCACTTTCCATCACGGGAACCGGCGGCATGGGCGCAGGAATATAGGCAGGCGTCTGGGCAATATTCACTATGGTCGGTGTGCAAGAGGGATCTGCCTGCGTCACCACCCGGCGAGTGCGCTGCACCTTGCGGGGGTCTCTGCGTGGTTGAACCGATCGTGCCTTTTTCTTGTCGACCTTTTTAATATAAGGCGCAGCCGGTGCTTCGGAGACATGCACTGCCCCGCCTCCAATTAATGCGCCGCCACATGTCAAAGCACATAATTTCGTCAACGCCATTTTTACCGACATTTTATCCACTCTCTTCCGCTTTTGAGCTGTCGGATAAGCCAGCAATAGATGCTGCCAGATAACCCGGTGCTCGATGAAATCCAAAAGCGCAGAAAAAATCAGCAGTCACAATTAAATTAACCATGTTTTCCGTACCGATTTGAGAATGAGCCGGATCAATTCTCTCCAGGCAGAGTTAATGTCCCGAATTGATACTGTTTAGGGCACAGATCTTTCGCTCAACCGCCAAAAAACGGGCCAGTAACCATATTGTAACATTGCAGTAATGGACTTTAACTTACAGTATCGAATCGGTTTTGGGCGCGTCCAAAACCGGTATCGAAGTAAAAACACTGCAAGAATCTGACACCCGTCACACATTGTATCTTGTATAAGCCGGACGCCAAGTTTATAGGCCCGCCTCATAGCCGTTTGTAACGTCCCATCCATCACGGTTGGTCGTTATTGACCAATTTTTTTACCGTTGGTGGAGAGTAAGTTTGGCGACCTCAGCGAAAAATCCAACCGCTACTGAAAGCGGCTCAAATGGCGAAATTATTCTGGATGACGACTATCGTCCCAGCCCTGACGAAGAATTCATGAATGCACGCCAACTGGCCTATTTCAAGCGCGCTCTGGAAGCATGGAAGCGCGACATTATTGAAGAATCCAAAGAAACGCTGGCTCATCTGCAGGACGGACCGATCCAGGACGCCGACCTGAACGACCGCGCCTCAAGCGAAAGCAACTGGGGTCTGGAGCTGCGGACCCGCGACCGCCAGCGCAAGCTGACATCGAAAATTGATGCAGCGCTGCGGCGAATCGAAGAAGGTGAATATGGGTATTGTCAGGTCACCGGCGAACCAATCTCGCTGGACCGGCTTGAAGCACGACCAATCGCAACGATGAGCGTCGAGGCACAGGAAGCCCACGAGCGCAACGAGAAAATCTCACGCGATCAATAGGTTAATATCCGGCTGTCGTGCCTGACAGGTCTGTGAGTAACATTCTCAACGAAACACTTGCCAAAGAGGCTTGGCCTGTGGAATTTTCAAACAGGCAAACCCTTTGATGCGCTACAGTATTCATATCTTTGCGTGTAAAATCTTAACTAAATTTCCATCATTTTGCCGCTATTATCTGCGTCAGGCAAAGGTGCTATAAACAAAGTCGCAGGAAGTTCATGAGAGAGCCATTTGACGATAACTTGGGGAAAAACGGCCAGACAAGCGGCCTTCCCAAGCGCGAACTCGAACGGGACAGCCTCTTCCTTTTAGCATCATTGCGTTTTGTAGAAGGCGATGATTGCGGCGAAGTGCGTATCCGCAACCTCTCCGCTGGCGGCTTGATGGCAGAGGCCCCTGTTATCGCCAAACGAGGCGACAAGGTAGAGCTGGAACTGCGCAATGTCGGCCATGTCACAGGCAATGTGGCATGGGTGGCGCAAGGGCGCCTTGGCATTGCATTCGATCACGCGATTGATCCCAAGCTCGTTCGTATGCAGCCTGAGAAATCAAAACATCTCATGCCGCGTTATCTGAAAACTTTGAATAAGAACTCTAAGCGCACCCCATTACGCAGCGGGCCACGCTAACAATAATCTGCTTGATTAGAATCCAACCTCTGCATAGGACGATTAATCACTTGATTAAACGGAGCAGGAAATGGCTGGACCACTAGCAGGAATAAACATCGTCGAATTTGCAGGCATTGGTCCCGGACCGTTTTGCGGTATGATGCTCGCCGACCAGGGTGCCAGCGTCACAGTTCTCCACCGCCCCGGCGGCGCACCGGATAGCCGTCTTGCCCTCTCCCGCTCGCGCAAACTGGTCGAGGTTGACCTGAAATCCGAAGCCGGAATCCAGAAAGCCCGCGACCTAGTTAAACAAGCTGATGGTTTGATCGAAGGTTTTCGTCCCGGCGTAATGGAGCGCCTTGGCCTTGGTCCAGATGTCCTGTTGAAAGACAATCCAAAGCTCGTATTCGGCCGGATGACCGGCTGGGGTCAATATGGGCCGCTCGCCCATGCCGCTGGCCATGATATCAACTATATCTCGATCTCCGGCGCTCTTCATGCTTTTGGGCGTGAAGGACAGAAGCCGACACCGCCAGCCAATATGGTCGGTGATTTTGGCGGCGGCGGTATGATGCTGGCTCTCGGCATGGTTTCCGCATTGCTGCACGCCAAAACCGGCGGTGAAGGCCAGGTTGTCGATTGCGCCATGACCGACGGGTCAGCGACGTTGATGGCGATGATTTTCGACTTCCACAATATCGGCCAATGGCGGGATGAGCGCGGCGTCAACATGCTTGATACCGGAGCGCATTTCTACGACAGCTATGAAACATCGGACGGCAAATATATCTCGATCGGATCAATCGAGCCGCAATTTTATGCCCAGTTGCGCCAGGTTACCGGATTGGCAGACGACAGCGATTTCGATCCGCAGATGAATCCCAAAACATGGGGTCCATTAAAAGAGAAACTGACCGCCATTTTCCTGACCAAGACACGTGACCAATGGTGCGAGCTGATGGAAGGCACAGACATCTGCTTTGCTCCCGTCCTGTCCCTGGACGAAGCGAAAAAGCATCCGCATAATGTCGAACGCGAAACATTTGTCGATGTAGGCGGCCAACTGCAACCCGCCCCCGCACCGCGCTATTCAGTCACAAAATCGGACAAGCCGACACCGCCGGTTTAAGATGCCGGATTGATTTAGCTGCGACTACTCGCACTCAGCACGGAATCAAGATAACTCGGTCCGATGCTAAGCTGTGATCCGTCATCCATCACAATGTAATTTCGTCGCCCCTTGCGGCGGATATCGCGTAGCAGATCGCGGCGGACGGCGGCGGAGCGGTGGATGCGGATGAACATCCCCGCAGGCAGCCGCTCAAGCAGGGATTGCATCGCGTCGTGGATCAGATAGCTGCGTTCGGGAACGCAAAGGCGCATATAATCGCCTTCAGCCATAATCCAACGGATATCGGAACAGCGTATCTGCACCGAGCCATGCCCGTCCTGCGCCCATAGCCAATGTTCATCGGTGATTTTCCGAGTGCCCTTTACCGTGTTCCTTTTGCGTAAAACCCTCTCAAATGCCTCTCTCAGCAAATCTTCTTTCACAGGCTTAAGCAGATAATTTGCCGCATCGATCCGGAACGCCTCAACAGCATATTCGCTATAAGCGGTGGTAAATATAATCTCCGGAGCCGGTGATTCAGAAGTGGCTATATTCTGGTGCAATTGCCTGGATTCCTGCGCGACAACCATGCCCGACATGTCCGGCATATTTATATCGAGCAGAACAACATCCGGACGGTTTTGAACGATGGAATCCAACGCTTCGTGGCCATCACTGGCGACCGTAATCTGGTCAACAGTCTCCATACGGCTGCACAGCGCCTCAATCCGGCGGCGGGCCAATGGCTCATCATCAACGATCAGGATTTTAAGCTTCCTGTTCTCCATCATAACAGGCCCAGGGATAACCGGCAGATCACAAAGCGTAATCCTTGAAAATCTGATCTTCACTCGGAACTATTATGGTTGCGATAACGACATCGTCCAGCCCGTTTCCGGTTATCAAGGCCGCTGCTGGCCCATAAAGCGCTTCCAGTCGTTCACGGACATTGGACAGTCCTGTGCCTGTTCCCTTTGCCTTGGAACCGATAACCGAAACTCGGCCAGTGTTTGTCACCGTCAATTTAAGCCGGCCGCTTTCTATCGTCGCGCTGATAGTTATGCAAACCGGGACGGATGTCTGGGCAACGCCGTGCTTGACCGCATTTTCAATTAGCGGCTGAAGAATCAAGGACGGGATTTTCCATTGGCGAGCATCCTCACTGATATTTACTTCGAATTGCAAACGACTGGGAAAGCGGACCTGTTCAATCTCAAGATAACGGATTTGCTGGGCGACTTCCTTTTCAACCGTGATAATATCTTCGCCGTCATAATAAAGGACCGAGCGCATATAATCTGCAATCAAGTCGATTAACCGTTCCGCCTGCCCATTTTGCTTGTCCATAATCAGACAACTGACCGAGTTAAGCGCATTAAACAGAAAATGCGGACTAATCTGATAGCGCAGTGCACGTATTTCGCTTCCGCGTGTCAGCCGCTCCAAATTACGGCTATGAACCAAGGCAATTTCCGTATTACGACTATTCGCCATGGCCAGATAAAGCCCGCCCCAGCCGAGAAATATGAGGTAATTGGTAAAGGCCGCATCGAAAAAGAACGTATGTGCCTCTTCGAGCGGAATATTATGCGATGCGCTGAGATACTCCAGCATCGGTGCGGGATAAGCCAATAAGGAATTGCTCACAAAAACGGTTGCAAGTGCCAGAAAAATGGTCGGAACTGTAAGTATGATAACCGCAAGCGTGAGGCTTTCACCAGCCTTTAGCAAGAGCCGGTACAGGGCCCATGTCACTGTAATGGAAATGACCGCCGTGATAATATAATATTCCAGCGAATGATTATGGCTTTGCGGGCTCCACATGGTGGCCCGAACTATATTGGCGAACATATAAGCGGCCCAGACGCCTAGAATGGTCTTGACCGCAATATCTATATTGACCGGGAATATCCTGTGCCAGAACGGCGAAATTTTCGGCGATAGATTATCAGGAGCCGGAATTAATCTCGAAGCCATCGCTTTCATTCCGTCACAACCGCTGGCTGGCCGGAATCAATAGCTCCTGGAGTCCCGCCTGTTTTGGATGGAATTGCTTCCGATGAAGTTGCTCCGTCTTGCCGGTTCAGACCACGTTCGGTTCGCCAGTAAGTAGCAAAGCTGGCCAGCCAGTGACTACCAGCATAATGGGGCGTGCGGACGGATTCTTCTCCGGCATCCCCATGTAATTTTGCTGCCGCCAGTAACGCTGCTTTGCGCTTGTCTCCATCAGGCAAAGCGGTCGCTATCCCTTCCAATGCCCATGCGCGGGACAGATTAACACCGTCCAGATGAACCAGCTTTCCGTCGGTGGGATCATTGACAATGCCTATGGCTAACCAATCGCCGTTGCCATCTTGCGGTATGTTCGGCAGGAACCCCGTCAACCATTCAGCAAACTCTGTTTCAGGCAAAACCCGCCGCATCAAATCCGCTTCCATCAGGCAGGGCGAGAGAAAATCTTCTCCCGACGGTTCATAAGTGATCGGGCAATTACGGTCATTGCGGTGAAAATCCAGAGTCTTTTCGGTAATGAGCTGCTCCATCTGATCATCACCGCTAATACGCGCCCAGTCGAGAAAAAGGCCAAAAGCAAAAGCAGACTGATTATGCGTACCCAGCCGGATCGGATAGGCAAGTTTCGGAACCCATTGCTTGATCCGGTCAATGATCACTGATTCCAGAGGCGCCAGGTTTTCTAGCCAGATTGCAGCCTGCTGCGACTTGTCCCCCTCACCCGCTGCAATTTCCCTCAGCTCGGCGGTCAATTGCAAATACCATGCGAGACCATAGGGGCGCTCGAAAGAATCGCGGCCTTCGCCATTAAAATAGGTTACTTCACCCGCAATTTTATCTTTCGCGAAATTGGTGGATAATGCCGCAGCGATCTCTGCATCCATGTCGGGAATAGAATCCTTGCCCCACAACCGTGTCAGCAGCCAGTGGCCATGCACTGCGCTATGCCAGTCAAAACACCCGTAAAAGGCCGGGGTTAACTGCGCTGGCGGCCGCACATCTTCGGCACTGTTCATGACATGGCTGATCTTGCCAGGATACTGCTTGTTAACGCAGCTTAGCGCGGCTCTTGCGTAGGCATGTTCGGCTTTAAGCGGCGCTTGGCCCTGCTCGGCCGGATCGGGAGCAACATTCTTCCGCTCGAAATAGCCTTGTTCTGACGTATCGCGCTGCTCATCACCGCCGCCGACCGAACAGGCCGAAACCATGAATGCCGAAACTAGCAGAATATTGAAACGCATCACCATAATTGCTCCCCGTATTTTAATTTAGCATAGAGGGGATTTTCACTGATGGCAAAACGCTATAGTTAATCCATTTTCCAAATCCGGCCATCCGCGGTCCGTCAGGTTCATTTGTTTTTCAGGATCATATTATCACCAGCCATAGCGCTATATTTCTAAACGGCAGTCCCATGCGGCACATAACGGTGATGACGTTAACGGCTAGCATCGGCTTGCTGGCAATGTTCATCGTCGATTTTGTGGACTTGCTCTACATCGCGCAGCTGGGCGACAATGCATTGACCGCCGCAATGGGCTTTGCCTCCACTATCCTGTTTTTCGGGACTGCGTTTAATATCGGGCTGATGATTGCCGCAAGCGCCTTGGCAGCGCGAAAAATCGGCCAAGGGGATTCGGCTTATGCCCGCCGCTATCTCACGAGCATATTGGCGCTTAGCATGATGTTGATCGTGCCCTTGGCAATCATATTCTTCATTTTTGCGCCGCAGATACTGGATCTTGCCGGCGCGAGCGGAACAGTCAAAACAGCAGCCACCGGCTATATCCGTATTGTCGCACCGTTCATGCCGTTCAGCGTGATGGCGATGGTCTGCTCCGGCTTTTTACGAGCACATGGGGCAGCACGTCACGCGATGAACGTAACGCTCAGTATGGGAATCACTAACGCCATACTCGATCCGATTTTCATCTTTGGCTTTGGGCTGGGTATTAATGGAGCGGCCATTGCTACGTCCTGTGCAGCAGTCGTATCGTCGATACTGGCCGTTGTTCCGATCATCAGATATTATGGCGGGTTAGAAAGGTTCTCCACCATATCACTTCGTGAGGATTTTAAACCGATTTTCGCGATCTTGCTGCCCGCGATACTAACCAATCTTGCCACTCCGCTCGGCGGTTTCATTACCTATCGCTATATCGCACAATATCCCGACGAGGTCATTGCCGGGTTTGCAGTAATGGGCAGGGTTATCCCCGTTGCTTTTTGCCTGATTTTCTCGCTTTCCGGAGCGGTCGGACCGATTATCGGACAGAATTTCGGGGCGCTGAAATTTGATCGTATCAGGCTTACTATCAAACAGGCCATCACCTTTGCACTTGGCTATACATTACTGGTCTGGCCGTTATTGTTTTTGTTCAGTGATCCGATCAGCGATCTATTCAATCTGGAAGGGGAAGGACGGGATGTTTTCTGGCTTTTCGCTACTTTCCTCACCCCCTTATTCTTTTTTAACGGCATTTTGTTCATCGCCAATTCTGCCTGCAACAATCTGGAACGTCCCGCTTGGTCTACGGTGATGAACTGGCTGCGTAACACGCTTGGCATTTTGCCATTTCTATGGATTGGTGATGCTCTATACGGCCTGACCGGCATTGTCCTTGGACCGGCGATTGGCGGCATCGTCTTTGGCATCATTGGCTATATGATTACCCGGCATCTGGTCAATATACAGGAAGCGAATCACCTTTCGCGCTGATATTCCTCATTTCACGAAACAGATTATTTGTGCAGCACCTCATCACGCTGCTCACCAATCCGTAGAATTGCCGCGTTAACCATTTAAGCGGTGCCAATCATAGCGTCCCATCTTGAAACAACCTGTTTTTGGCTAAAGATAAATACCAATAATCGTTGTATTTCCGCTGCTGTCAGCCCGATGGGCATCTCAGGGATTCTCGGAAAATCACAGTGCGCGTGCCCCCTCCTTATGTGCCCCAACTCAGCACCAGCGGTTCATCTGTTGCAGGACCAGCAGGATGGCTTGCGCCATCTGCCGAGATAGCACCGATCCCTGCTCCAAATGCTGGCGCCGCAGCACGTTCGCCGCGATGGTTAAGACTCAAACTACGTGAATTGATGTTGCTCGGCCTGGTTATCCTGAGCCTGACCATCGCCACTGCAATCATGCCACAGGCTGAACTTGATGCGCGGCAAAGCCATGATGTCCAGACCATAGCAGCGCTTGCCAAAACAGATGACCGAGAAGGCCACGCTCTACCTAGAAGCGGTCTGACAAGCCCGGCCCATTTGACCCAGCCTGCTGTGTTCAATGCATCCATGACAGACAATGCCCGCGCACTGCATTGCCTGACCTCTGCGATATATTATGAGGCCGCTCTGGAGCCCGATGCTGGACAACAAGCCGTCGCGCAGGTCGTGTTAAACCGGGTGCGCCACCCAAGCTATCCCGGCACAATATGCGGCGTGGTTTTTCAAGGAAGCGAACGACAGACCGGCTGCCAGTTCTCCTATACTTGCGATGGTTCTATCAACCGCACGCCATCAAAAAGTCACTGGGCGCGGGCGCAAAAAATTGCGGCGCTCGCTCTGGCTGGCAAGGTCGATCCCAGTGTCGGAACCGCAACCCATTATCACACTACCGAAGTGCACCCTTATTGGGCAAGCAGTTTGCGTTCATTGGGAACTATTGGCGCGCACCGCTTTTACAGCTGGAAAGGAAATGCCGGTAAGGCCGTCGCATTCAACCAAGTCTATCGTGGTGGAGAGCCCCTGCCCATACCAAATGTGCGCAAAGCCGGTCTGGCATTAGCGTCTCCACTCGATCCAATCGCTTTGGAAAAAGCCTATGAGGCCGGACTGCAAAAGGCAGTAGCAGAAAATCGTAAATCGGAACGGAAGCTAGTCATTGATGCCAACGCAATTGCAGCAGATAGCGCTCGTCGTCATGGTCTGCCGGTTCCGCCAATCAATGAAAAAGTCTTTGCTGACCAGAGCTTATCAGATGACAGCCAGATCAAACCGGAATATCGTAATTCCGGAACCTGGAAAGTGAAACCCGCAGGCTAAAAGCTTCCTTCAGCAAATCATGATGGTTGCGGGTGCAACCAAGCCGTGCTTTTGCTTGCCTTTGCCCTTGAAACGGGCCTAAGAGCACCCGATTTAGAACGATATTAAAGAAATTGGAGTGCGCTCATGGCGACGAACTGGACGCCGAACGGTTGGAGAAATTTTGAAGGGCTGCAAATGCCCGATTATCCCGATGCAACGAAGCTCGCGGATACAGAAAAGCTGTTGGGGACATATCCGCCGCTCGTTTTTGCCGGTGAAGCGCGGAGCCTGAAAGCTGATCTTGCGGAAGTCGCGCAAGGCCGCGCATTTTTGCTGCAAGGCGGTGACTGTGCGGAAAGTTTTGCTGAATTCCATCCTAATAATATCCGCGATACGTTCCGCGTTCTCCTGCAAATGGCGGTCGTGCTGACCTTTGCCTCAAAAATGCCGGTGGTGAAACTAGGCCGCATGGCCGGTCAATTTGCCAAGCCTCGCTCTGCACCGACAGAAGCGCAAGATGGCATAGAATTGCCCAGCTACCGCGGCGATATTATCAACGGCATCGAATTTGACGCAGCCCGCCGCCAACCCGACCCTGAGCGGATGATTCGCGCCTATAACCAGGCTGCGGCTACGCTCAACCTGCTGCGTGCGTTTTCGACCGGCGGCTATGCCAATCTGAAAGAAGTGCATGGCTGGACCCATGATTTTATGACGCGCAGCCCGTGGGCCAAAAAATTCGAAGAAATGGCTGACCGGATCAGCGAAGCACTCGCCTTCATGGAAGCGTGCGGCATCAATCCCGATACCGCGCAGCAATTGAAGGCTACGTCTTTCTACACCAGTCATGAAGCGTTATTGCTCCCATATGAAGAAGCATTGACGCGCCAAGACAGCCTGACCGGGCAATGGTATGATACCAGCGCCCATTTCCTGTGGATTGGCGACCGGACGCGGTTTGAAGGTTCGGCACATGTCGAGTTCTTGCGCGGTATTGGTAACCCGATCGGCATGAAATGCGGACCGTCGCTGAAAGCTGACGATCTGCTGAAAATGCTCGACATTTTGAACCCGGAACGTGAAGCAGGCCGGATCACTTTGATCTCTCGCTTTGGCCATGACAAGGTGGAAAGCGGACTTGCGCCATTGGTTCGCGCGGTCAAACAGGAAGGCCATCCCGTCATCTGGTCATGTGATCCGATGCACGGCAATGTTATCAAGGCAGACAGCGGCTTTAAAACCCGCCCGTTCGAGCGGATATTGGCAGAGGTGCGCGGCTTCTTTGCGGTTCACCGCGCGGAAGGCACATTTGCAGGCGGTATCCATTGCGAAATGACTGGCCAGAATGTTACCGAATGTACTGGCGGCGCAATTGCGATTACGGACGAGTCTTTGGGTGATCGTTACCATACGCATTGCGATCCAAGGCTGAACGCGGCGCAATCGCTGGAACTCGCATTCCTTCTGGCCGAAATGCTCAATCAGGAGCTTTCCGAACGTACGCGCGAAGCTGCCTGAGATTAATGCGGGAAAAGATCAAACCGGAACGGATGAGGCCCGAAGACTATGCAGGGGCCTCTCCGATGAGTCGTGGCGTTACTTATGTGCGTAAGGAAATTGTCAGCAAGGGCGTCGGCTTTGGCAGCGCGCTTGCCATAGCGATCAGCTTTACGACGCATAAGTCGATAATCTGGGCAATTATCCATGGCTTTTTCTCGTGGCTCTATGTCATCTATTATGCGCTGACCCGCTGAATAGGCGATACTCGTTTTGATATTCAGGGGCTTCGGCCTATTATCGTGACAATTTTGATCTGTGTGATTATGGACTGAATGGAGTCACTAACGAGCCGGAAGGATTTTATGCGCCGTCTTGCCTTCTTGATGATACCGGTGATGGCCGCTGTCTCGGGCTGCGGCGGCCCGGTGGAGACGCGGATTCAAACCCAGGCCGGACCGGCCTTGCCCGCGCTTAAGCAATATAGCTTTCCCGAAAAACCGGAACAAAACAGCCAAGCCTATCAAGCCGCGCGCCAGATGGTCGGCAGCGCGTTGGAGGACAGAGGTTTTGCACAAAGTAAGGACGCGCCTCTATTGGTCCATATCGCCTTGGCAAACCGCCCCGCTTCCATCGCTATGACGACGGGTGAGGAGAGCGGCCTCGATGTAATTGCCGATAAAAAAGAACGCAAACCCCTGCAATCCTGTGAGGATGTAGAGCATCGCCTGACCATCAATATGTTTACCGTTCCGGCTGGAGAAGCGCTCTAT
>JADMKQ010000153.1 GCA_015478735.1 Sphingorhabdus sp.
GCTTATCGGGAGCCTGGCACACCGTTTGGTTGATATTGCCGTGCCGGGTCAGGTTATGCCAGTTCTGAAAGATGCGATAGAAGCCACTGATCTAGCAGGATTACAGGCTCTGTGGGAGGCAGATTGCGCACGGCGTGCACTTGCGCCACTACGATGTAAAGCGGTGCTGATGAAGGGAACTGCCTATGTCGCTGCGGGGCTAGGTGCCGGGATTGGCCGAAGCATTGGCGATCTTGATATCATGGCCGCGCGCGCTGATCTGCCTGCTGTCGAGGCAGCGCTTTTGGATGCCGGTTGGGAATGGGTGAAGCCGGACCCTTATGATGATCAATATTACCGCGAGCACATGCACGAATTGCCGCCAATGATCCACCGGGAGCGGGACAGGATGATCGACGTGCATCATACGACTTTGCCGCTAACCGCGAAGCCGACACCGGATGCCGATGCGATGCTGGATGCGGTCGTAGAGCTGGATTCCGGTCTTTATGTGATGGCCCCGGCAGATATGCTGCTACATGCGGTCGCGCATCTTTTTGCCGATGGGGACCTAGCGGGGGGATTACGTAATTTATGGGACATAGACCGGATGGTCCGGCAGTTTTCTCAAGCGGATGAAGGCTTTTGGAGCATTTTGCACGAGCGCGCAAAATTGCACCAACTGGAACCGCATCTGGCCCGCGCTTTGCGACTAGCGGCGCGGTTATATGGGACACCTGAAATCGGCCCCGCTAAGCTGAAACCTCTCGACCATCTCTATATCCGCCGCTTACTGGCACGCGATGGTTGGGGGCGAGAAACACGAAAGCTGACGCGGTCGCTCTTTTATATCCGCTCCCACTGGCTGAGAATGCCTCCGCTCATGCTCGTGGGCCATCTATGGACGAAGTGGCGCAAAAGCTGATGCGCATAGCGGCGACCGGAGGTCTTGACTGACCTGTCTCGGTTAGTGCTCAATTATAACTGGTTTGTCTAATATCAGGGAGTGCCCGGAAGCTGTCGGTTCGCGCCGCTGCCCAGAAACGCGAGTAGGGCGTTGCTTCGGGAGCATCGATTAGGGCGTTTGGTTTCAAGAATGGATATATGCCGTCGATGGAACTTGATTTGACCGCATTCAGCCGTTCGTGAAGATGATGCGGCCGGATTTGAGTTGGGCTTTCCAAACCCATAGAGACGACAATGTCCCGCAATGCGGCTGCGGTCTGTTTCTGGAAACGGTATACGCGCTCTGCCTTGTCGGTAACGACCAGGCCGCGCTGTCTTGATACGCTTTGGGTTGTGATACCGGTCGGGCATTTATCTGTATGGCATTGAAGCGACTGGACGCAGCCCAATGCAAACATGAACCCGCGCGCTGAATTGGACCAGTCAGCCCCCAGTGCAGCGTTCATCGCCAGACTTGCCCCGCTAATGACTTTGCCCGATGCGGCTAACCGAATATCATCTCGAAGACCGGAGCCGATAAGCGCATTATTGACCAGTATCAGGCCTTCTCTCAAAGGCATTCCAACCCGGTCGGAAAGTTCAACCGGCGCAGCGCCAGTGCCGCCTTCGCCGCCATCCACAACGATGAAATCAAGCTTTATATCCGTTTCGATCATTGCCTTCATTATCGCAAAAATCTCGTGCGGTTGGCCAACGCACAATTTTATCCCAACAGGTTTACCGCCGGATAATGTGCGGAGTAGCTGAACAAATTCTAGCAATTCAATCGGTGTGGAAAAGGCTGTGTGAGCAGCAGGGGATATGCAGTCGATTCCGATTGGAATCCCTCGCGTTGCGGCGATTTCCGCGTTGACTTTGGCACCAGGTAACATTCCGCCCTGGCCAGGCTTTGCACCTTGGCTGAGCTTGATTTCAATCATCTTGATCTGATCAAGGACAGCGGTTTTTGCGAATTTCTCCGGATCAAATCTGCCATCATCGGTGCGGCATCCAAAATAGGCGCTGCCGATTTCCCAGACTATATCGCCGCCATGTTTGGCATGATACGGACTAAACCCGCCTTCGCCGGTGTCATGGTAGAACCCGCCTTTAAAAGCACCTAGATTGAGCGTTTCGATTGCTTTTGCACTAAGCGAGCCAAAGCTCATGGCAGAAATATTGAGGATCGAGGCGGAATAGGGCTTTGTGCATTGCGGTCCACCTACATCGACACGAAAATCCAATGGAGCACGTTCATTGGGCATGATCGAATGGCTGAGCCAGTCATATTCTTCGGAATAGACGTTAAGCTCTGTGCCGAACGGATGCGAAGAAATATCGTCTTTTGCCCGCGCATAAGCCAAAGCACGGTCATTATGGTTGAACGGTCTGCCATCAAGATCACTCTCGACAATATAGGAACGCAGATAGGGCCGTAAGTCTTCAAAAAACCACCGGGTTCGCGCAATGATAGGATAGTTGCGGCGCAAAGTGTGCCTGGTCTGGATCATGTCCCAAGCCGCTACGAGTAGAAGCAGGACCACGGGTATCAAAAGCCAGATGAGCCACGGGGTTCCTGGTAGTGCAAGACCCAATAATATTGCTGCCACAACCAACAATATCGGAACAACGAATCTTATCATCTATCCAGTTCCCCTCTATTTGACGCTCATAGATTTGGCGAACATCAGATCACCG
This sequence comes from Sphingorhabdus sp., assembly GCA_015478735.1. Classification (GTDB taxonomy): domain Bacteria; phylum Pseudomonadota; class Alphaproteobacteria; order Sphingomonadales; family Sphingomonadaceae; genus Parasphingorhabdus. The sequence goes on from JADMKQ010000153.1 coordinate 2,623, forward strand.
AAAGCAACAGAGCGGGTGCGTTCTGTCAATAGGCTAACGCTGATGGCATGATAAACTTAATGATCTACATGATCTACCTGTTTTCCGGCGGCGTTACGTTTACGATACGCAATATTCGTTCAGAGCCGCTGCGATCGGGCCAGGTGATTGTCTCGCCCGCGACCATACCGATCAGACCAGCGCCCATCGGGGTAAAAATTGAAATGCGGTCTTTTTCGATGTCAGCATCTTTGGGGTAAACCAGTTCCACTACGCGCTGGGTACCGCTGCGCTCATCGACAAACTCGACTTTGCAGTTCATCGTCACAATATTGGGCGGCATGTCAGCGGCGG
>JADMKQ010000154.1 GCA_015478735.1 Sphingorhabdus sp.
GCTGTCACGCCCATAAAAAAGCTGACTCCATTCGCTCCATTTCACCCCATCCAAAAATAACGCTGTCCTACATATAACCAAATAGGTTATTCCATCCCATATGGAAAACCAAAAACACACAGCTCACCCTTTGTCTTCAACCTCTAGCGCAGATATGCTGCCTGATGATCCGCTTTTTGAAGAAGCGCATTATCGGGAGGACGCTGGCGCGCTTGCCGGGCATGATGCCCCGCTCGACCTTGCGCCCGATCCTGCGCCTGACCTCTCGCCGCCTTTATCGGCGGAGCAGGGGGCAGGCTCGCCGCTTGCGGTGCGCTCCACCCAACAGGTTCCGGCGCACGGCGATGCGCGCGATTTTGTTCCGGCGGAGCGGGAAATTGCGCGCTCCGATGGCTGGACGCCGCAGCGGCAGCGGGATTTTATCGGGATGCTGGCCGATACCGGCTGCGTTAGCGAGGCAGCGAAATCGGTCGGCATGTCGGTCAGCGGCGCCTATAAGCTGCGCCGCTCACCGGCCGGGCAGGCTTTTGCCCATGCTTGGGAAGTGGCGATGCGTCAGGCTTCCCGGCGGCTGGTTGATGTGGCGTTTGAACGCGCGGTGCGGGGCGTGGAAGAACCCGTGTTCGACAGGAATGGCGAGTTCCGCAATGTCCGGCGCAAATATAATGACCGCTTGTTGATGTTCCTGCTCCGCACCCACAATCCGGCGCAATATGGCCTTGGCGACGAACGGATTGTCGATCTCGACGACCGCGAGGATGTGGAGAATTGGGCCAATGGCTACACGCCGCTCACCGCCGCGCTGGAGATGATCCACCCCACGCTTGATTTTGGCCAGGACGAGGACGAAGCCGAAAAACAGGAATCGGCGGAAAAGCGCGGTTCCTTGGTGTGAACTTTGTGAACTTTGACTTGAAGGCCCGGTTTAATTTCGGGCCTGATTCCCCGCTTATTTCCCCGCTTATTTCAGGGCCGTAGTCAGGGCAGGGATGATCCACACAAAAGTCATGACCGCCAGCGCAAGAAACAGGGATATTCCCAAAACCCAGCGCACACCCTGCGGCGTGGTTTTGTTGCTGGCTTCTTCTTCTGTCACTTTGATCTTGTCGCCGTCTTTTTCCATTATTTTCCTCCGGAAAGTTAAGGAAAAACCTTTCTATCATAAAAGGATGGTTCATGAAAGCAGAGCGGGGGCGTTCCTAGCCTTTACGGAACGGCCAGTCGATAACATTACCGGCAATCAGCGCCCACCAGATGAAAACCGGCTGAAACAAAAGGCGCGGGCCATGATAGATCCAGCTCGCGGTTTCGCCGCCAATCGCGATATTGCCAAGCGCGTGATTGATGTTGGCCGGATAAACACACAGCGCATAAAGCGCGAGGCCGATCCCCGCGGCATAACGGATATGCGGCACAATCCGGGGCGGGATGAGGAGCCCAATGGCGCCTGCAATCTCTGCAACGCCGGTGAAGAAAATGACCTGCTCCGGAAACGGAACCCAGCCCGGCGTAATCGCCAGAAAGCCGTCCGGGCTTTGAATATGGGCTATGCCTGCGATCAGGTAGATGACGGAAAGGAGCAACCGGAAAAACCGGCGCAGATAGGAGCCTTTGACACCCCCGTCCAGCGCCGGACCTGCCGGGTTCAATCCCCCCATGGCGGCGGCGGAGCGGGCACAGGCTGGGTCAGGTCAAACTCGACCCGGAACAGGCGGCCTTCCTCTGTTTCAGAGACCGGCGGGCGGCGCAGTTCATAGGCAAAGCGGGCATCATCCGTGCCCGGCGCGCTGACCTCTACCGCCCAGATATTGGTGACAGACTGGTCCAGCCCCTCGGCTTTGAACAGAGCGATGGATTCGTCATCGACCGGAAACTCCTGACGCCCCGCAGTGCCTTGTGACGCGGTATCGCCGCCATAATTGGTGGAGCTGTCCAGCGATCCGTCCTCATGCCGGTGGCGGTGCTTCAGGCGCAGTCCGGTCTTGTCACCGTCCTCTGTGCGGGTGATGATCCAGGTGCGAGAGCGGTCCCACGCGCCATCCGCGCCATCTGCTTGGGATGGGCCAATGTGGAAAGGAATCTGGATCTCGTCCTTGGTGCAGTTTGTGACATGCATGATCATCGGCTTGCCCGCCATGTCCGCATCCGCTTCCTGATCGGAAACCATCTGGCCGGAATAAGCCTTGCCGCACAGCTTGGACAGGCGGTCGAAAAAGAAAGCATCTTGCGCAGATGCCTCCGGCGCAACCGGCGCTTCGTCCGGCTGGCAACCGATAAGCGCGAAAGGGAGCGTCATCGCGGCCAAAGCGGCGAGGAGCGGGCGGGAACTATGGAATGCCTGTTTCATGCGCCCACCGTTACACAAGACTTACCCTGCGGCAATACAAAAGCAGGGCAAAAGCAGGGTCAAAAGCAGGGAGAATGCTATTTCAACGCCCGAAAGTCACGGACCAGCGTGTAAAGAGTCATGGTGTTTGCTAAGTTGCCAATAGCCTGTTATAGCCCGAAAAGCTAATAATCGCGTACGACGAAATTCTTGTCTAAGGGCTGGTAAAACAGCCTGTATACTCTTTTTTCCTTTTTCTCGACGTTGGCGACCCCGTCTGGTTTTGTTGTAAAACAGGATCAGGCATAATTAAGTATGAATAGGAATAAGAATATGCCTACAGGCACAGTAAAATTTTTCAACGCCGACAAAGGCTATGGCTTTATCGCTCCTGAAGATGGCGGCGACGACAGCTTCGTGCACATCACAGCGGTTCAGGCTGCTGGAATGCAGACGCTCGAAAAAGAACAGCGTTTGTCTTATGATGTTGAAACCGGAAACAATGGCAAAAAAGCAGCTGTAAACCTTCAGCAAGCTTAACGCTATTGGCCATTAGCTTGGCCGGTAAAAATTCTGAAAGGGGCGAGAGTGCAAAACTGCTCTCGCCCTTTTTTTGTGTCC
>JADMKQ010000155.1 GCA_015478735.1 Sphingorhabdus sp.
CAACGCAGTGCCTTCTGTTCCTTTTTATGGCTATCACAAATCGCCCGGCCGCGATGCATACAGCTGTTCGGGAAGGCTTTGATTTCGTCCTCTGACACGCGCACGATCAGGAACGACAATCCGGCAATATCATAAACATGGGTATCGCCAACTGCCTTGATATCATCTTTGTGGCAGGCCATTTGCCAGACCCGTTTCCAGAGCATTTCCACTTCCCGGTCATGCTCTTCCTTTGTCCAGTAGCGGCTGACATCAACGCTCGTCAGGCCCGGCTCCATTGGCGATTCTTCAAAGAATACTTCTGGCGCTCGTACTTTGTCGCCCTCCAGCAATTCTATATAGGAAATACCGTTTGACCGATTATGTCCTGTTAATGTCTCAACCATCATCTTCTCCTGAAAGCATTGAACTTCTTTACCGCAAGCCTACCGCAAGAAACCGTAAACTCCACTAGTGAAACTGGCAGCGACTACCATCTTGCCAAACTGCGTTCGCCTCGCGAAAATGCCGCAACATTATAAGCAATATCACTAATGGTTTTGAGAGGACCGTTGGGTCTGGTTACCTGTGTATCGTACTGGATAACGAGACAGCCATGAGTCTGTTCAAAAGGAGAGCTATTCCGTGAAACTCTATTCCAGCCTTGGTCCTAATCCACGACTTGTTCGTATGTTCATCCTGGAAAAAGGACTGGATATAGAACGCATTCATATCGACATCCTTACAGGCGAAAATCGCCAGCCTGAATTCGCTGACAAAAATATTCTCGGCACGACACCGGTTCTGGAACTCGACAACGGCTTTATGCTGAGTGAGATTGTTGCGATCTGCGAATATCTGGAAGAATTGCACCCTGATCCTGCACTGATTGGCACCACTCCGGAAACACGCGCCGAAGTGCGTATGTGGGCGCGGCGTATTGATCTGGAAATCGCCGTTCCCATGACACTGGGATTTCGCGGCGGCGCGGGACGGCCCATGTTCGAACCGCGGATGGATGTAGTCAGCACCGAAGCAGCAACGGAATTATCCGCCATTTCCGACCGGCACTGGGTATGGCTGGACGGGCAGCTCGGCGACAAGAAATATATCTGCCAGGACAAGCTCACGCTCGCGGATCTTGTGGCCTATTGCTTTATTAAATTCGGCGGCACGATTGGCTGGACCTTACCCGAGGGCACCGACAACCTGGCCCGGTTTGTCCAGCATATGGATGAACGGGAATCTGCCAAAGTCTGGGAGGACAGCGAATGACCTCATCACCCGCCACGCTCGCCAAGCTGGGCAGCATCATGCAGATCAGCTATGTGCCCGATGATTATGATGCCGCGCTTGAATATTGGACGCAGAAAATGGGCGCAGGCCCGTTTTTCCATACCGAAGGCGTACAGGTAGAAAATGTAAAATATCGCGGCCAGCCCTCTGACATCCGCTTTTCCATGGCCATCGGCTATTGGGGCGATGTCCAGGTGGAATTGATCCGCCCCGATAACGATGCCCCCTCAATGTTCAAAGACTGGCGCGAAAAGGGATTAAAGGGCGTCCAGCATCTTTGTGTCATTGTCGATGACCTGGCCGAAGCGCGGCGGATTACCGAGAGCAAAGGCGGCGAAGTCATTCAGGAAGTCAGCCTTCCCGGTGGTGTCGGCGGAGCATTCTATGCCGATTATGGCGGCGGCCCCGGAACCATCATCGAATATCTTCAAATACCGCAACCTGGCCTCGACGGCTTTGCAGCCATGCGTCAGGCCCATCTCGACTGGGATGGCCAATCAAACCCAGTAATAGGAAAAGACTGAATGACCGAGACACCGGAACGCAGAGCCGACCAGAAGCCGATCAATTGTGTGTTGGTCGCTGCCGGGAAATATCACGACATCGATTATGCGCGGCTGGAAGTGCTCAAATTACTGGCCGAGGATGATCGCATCCGGGTGCGGGTATTTGAAAATTACGAAAATCTCGAAGCAATCAAAAACGCGGATTTTCTGGTAAGCTACACCTGCGACCTTCAGCCAAGTGAAGCAGCGCAAAAAAACATTCAGGATTTCGTCAATCAAGGCGGCCGCTATTTCGCTTTGCACGGCACCAACTCCGTGCTCAGGTTCCTTGAAAACGGGCTAGTCGATGCGCCGGATGAAATGCCGATCTTTGCCGATACGCTGGGCACACGCTTTCTGGCGCACCCGCCGATCATTCCGTTCACGGTCGATAATGCCCAGCCGGATCACCCGCTGGTCAAAGGTATTCCCAGCTTTGAAACTGTGGATGAGCAATATCTGGTCGAAACCCGCGCGGAGATCGATATCTTGCTTGATACGGAATATAACGGCACGGATGACATTAGCGGCTTTGTCGACAGCGACATCAAGAAAAGCCGTCATCCCGTCTTCTATATCCGGCGCATGGGCGAAGGCGCGGTTCTCTATCTGACCATGGGCCATTGCCGCGGTCATTATGATATGGAGCCGGTTCTTGATTGGTGGCCGGAAATTGACCGTTCAGGCTGGCAGCAACCGATTATCTACGACTTGCTTCGGCGCGGGATCGCTTGGTCCTGTGAGACTGCTATCTCTAAATTTTAAGCGCGGGCCCTAGTTTAGCCGCAAACAATAATCACCAACGACATTTAAAGGAGTGCAACATGGATTTAGGACTTAAGGGCAAGAAAGTCATTCTCACAGGCGGAAGCCGCGGACTGGGGCGTGCGGCGCTTGAGCATTTCGCTAAGGAAGGCGCGGATGTTGCGTTTTTTTCCCGTAATGCGGAACAGGTTGCGGCGGCCAAGAGCGAGCTGGAAGCGCATGGCGGCAAGGTGTTTGCCGAACCATTCGATATGAACGACATTGAAGCCTATCCTGCCTGGTTGAAAAAGGCCGCAGACGAATTGGGCGGATGCGACATTTTCGTGCATAATGTCAGCTCTTCGGGTGCCGGCGCGACCGGTGACTGGGAAGTGACATTCCAGACCGATATCATTGGTGCTGTCAAAGCAATGGAAGTGTTGGAGCCTTATCTTGAGAAGTCGGATGATGGCTCGGTCATTTTCATGTCATCGACAGCGGCATTCGAAACTTTCGTTGCGCCTCAGGCATTTAACGCAATGAAAGCGGCGCTTATCACCTATGGCTCGCAGCTCAGCCAGGCACTTGGCCCCAAAGGCATTCGTGTTAACATGGTATCCCCCGGCCCGATCAAATTCCCCGGTGGCAACTGGTCCCAGATTGAGGCGGGCATGCCGGACTTTTATGAAGCTACTAAAGCAGGTTTTGCACTGGGCGATTTCGGCGGCGCAGACGATGTCGCGCGCACCGTTGTTTTCCTGGCCAGCCCGGCATCAAGCTATACGACCGGCACTAACGTCGTGGTTGATGGCGGTTTTACGAAAAGAGTGCAGTTCTAAATCTAATCATCGCCCCCTTCTAATGAGAGGGGGGCGATTTTTATGCGGATTATTTATCCGGAAGGGCGATCGTATAAGAGTGCTTAGAGCGTTGCCCCCTCTCTCCAAGGCCCCTCTCCAATTTCGCTAGGCAGCAAGCTGCAAGCTTTCGTTTCCTCTCCCCTGAAGAGGGAGAGGATCGGACATTAATTCACCGCGCGGTCTTTTCCTTGCCAGTAAGGTGCACGCAGTTCGCGGCGGAGGATTTTTCCTGATGGATTGCGCGGCAATGCCGGAATAAAATCAACCGATTTCGGACATTTAAAGCCCGCGATATTCTTGCGCGCATGACCAATAATCTCCGCCTCATTCGCATCAATATCGCCCTTTAACACGACACATGCCTTCACCGCCTCGCCCCATTTTTCGTCTGGGACGCCGATCACTGCGACATCCGCAACGGCCGGGTGGCCATAAATCGCATTCTCGACCTCTGCCGGATAGACATTTTCCCCGCCTGAGATGATCATATCCTTCACCCGGTCGTGGATATAAAGATAACCGTCTTCATCAAAATAGCCCGCATCACCTGTGCGCAGCCATCCGTCGGCATCAATGGTCGAGGCTGTAGCTTCGGGCAGGTTCCAGTAACCCTTCATGTTATAGGAAGAGCGCGTAGCAATCTCGCCCACTTCACGCGGCGGCAGTGTGTTGCCCTCTTCATCGATAATCTTGACCTCGACACCCTGTAACGGCTTGCCCACCGAACGCATTTTCTCGTTCCCGTTCGGATCATGATCCTCTGGCGGCAAAGCAACAATCGTCCCTGTCGTCTCGGTCATGCCGTACATCTGGACGAATTCGCAACCGAGAATATCAATACTCTGCTTCATCATTTCCAGCGGGATGGGTGACGCACCATAAGTGATATATTTCAGCTTAGAGAAATCGACCTCGCCGATCCTTGGATGGTTCAGCAATATCTGAATCGCGGCGGGAACCATGAAAATCTTGTTGATGCCATATTGCTCAATGAAATCGAGAGCTTGAGAAGGATCATATTCACGCACAATGACCGCGTGGCCTTCGCTGTAAATATTCCCAAGCCCCGACCCCGTCCCGCCAATGTGGAAACATGGCATGGCTAACAACATCGTCTCACCCGGCTGGGACCTTTGCCAGTCGGCCAGGTCATCATCCGACAGCCTTGCACGAGAGGCAAATATGGAAGCACCGGTCAGCACCGCGCCCTTTGGATGGCCAGTCGTGCCCGAAGTATAAAGCTGCAAAGCATCATCCTCTGGCGAAACATCCACCATCGGATCGGTATCGGGGAATCCATCGCGCCATTCCGGGTAGCCGGAAAACTCCTCATCCGCTCCCTCGGAACCGATGATAGTAGTAACATGCTGCATGTCCGGTTTAATCTGCCGCGCAAGATCGACAAATTCCGGCCCGATGAACAGGACTTTCGCTTGGCAATCGTTGACAATGTAAGCCACTTCCGGGGCTGCCAGCCGCCAGTTTACCGGCGTCATCACCGCGCCGATTTTTGCCGCACCAGCCAAAATCTCGAAATATAGATGCGAGTTTTTGCCCATATAGGCAATCCGGTCGCCTTTTTTGACGCCAAGCGATGTCAGCCCGTTTGCCGCGCGGTTACTGCGCTCATCCAACTGGGCATAAGTCATCTGCTCGCCTTCGAAAGTGAAAACGACCGCGTTCCCTCTTTCTTTTGCCCGTTCCCGGATAACGTCAGCGATGGTTAAAATATCTTCTTTCAGCATATACCTGTCCTGTTTTCGCGGCCCTCATCGGGACCGATTCCCATACCCCTATCTAATCGCCGCAGCCGTGCATACAGCCTAGCAGATTCACTAGCCCCTTAAACTTTTGCAAATTGACCTTCTGCATTAAAGTCATAGGTGCATTCGCTGCAACGCACATTACCAATAAGCCATGCGTAATTTAGCCCTTCATCAGATCAGTTTGGCACAAGGCGGTCCGGACGCGCTTGTCCGGTTCGCAGCAAAGGCTGGATTAAAGAAAGTCTGCCTGTTCACAACTTCACCGCTGACTGAGGCCGGGGAAGAGATGTTCCCGGTTGTTGCCGCTGCTGACAAAAAGGATTTCCAATCGCTGCTCAGCGATAATCAGATGTCGATAATCAACGCGGAATATTTTCCCGTCATGCCCGGTCTGGATGTGACGCAATATGAAGCGGCATTGGAACTGGCCGCAGAATTGGGTGCCAAACGCGCCGTTACCCACATAGCTGAAACCGACAACACACGCATCGCGGACCAGTTGGGCAAGCTTTGTGAAATGGGGCGCGATCTGGGCATCGAGATCGGGCTGGAATTTACCGGCTTTGCAAAAGGCTGTGACAGTCTTGAAAGAGCAGTAAAGCTCCACCGCGCCGTGAACGAACCTAATCTGAAAATCGCGATTGATGCGCTGCATCTGTTTCGGACCGGCGGTACGCTGGAACAGATTAAGGCCATAGATCCGCTCGATATATGCTATGCCCAAATATGCGATGGCCCCGATTTCCGCCAATCAGACAGCTATGGCGAAGAAGCCATGAACAGGATGATCCCCGGCGAAGGCATATTCCCGCTTCGTGATTTTCTCGCGCTTTTTGCTGAGCATGTCGATCTGGATATCGAGGTCCCACATTATAATCACGCTCCGGATTTTGATGCAGAAGATTGGGCCTGTCAGGCAATTGCGGCAAGCAAGGCGTTATTATCATCAGCCCTGCCCTTCCCGTCTAACCACAATAAGGATAATTAAAATAGATTTCCCGTTTCGAGTTCAGGCTATCTTGCTTCACAGAACCGGCTCGCATAAGGTTAGTCTATGACAGGGAAAGAGAAATTGGCTGTGAAAGCGCCCAAAAAGACCAAAAGCACGGCGAAGAAAAAACCTCGCTACATAGAATTGGCTGACGAATTGCGCTCTGCGATTATGCAAGGCGATTATGCGGATCCCGGTAATTTCCCGACAGAATCCGTTCTGTGTGAAAAATATGATGTCAGCCGTTTCACGGTGCGGGAAGCCTTGCGCAAGCTGACTTCCGAAGGTCTTATCACGCGCAAGCGCGGGTCAGGAACCTTGGTGCAGCCGGCAACAGCGCGCGCCGGAGCGTTGCACCAGCCGCTGAGTAACGTCGGTGAGATTTTGCAATATGCCCGCGATACGACGATTACTTTTGAAAAACGGCCTTCCGCCACTATTCCCGAAGATGTCGCCAACCAGATTGCCATCAAGCCTCAAGGGCAATGGTTCACCTTTCGCGGCAAACGTCTGAAGCCCGGTAAAGAGCGTCCTATCGCGCTTACAGAAGCCTGGGTCCATCCTGATCTCGCTGATGCTGTTGAGAAGATTGATACCAATGCCGTTACGCTTTTCGGGCAGATTGAAGCGCTCGCCAAAATTACGGTTTCGCGGGTGACCCAGGATATTCAGGCGATCAAGGCCTCGAAAAGCATGTTGACGGATCTAGGTCTGGAAAAAGGCGATCCGGTGCTGCGTATCCTGCGCTGCTATTTCGATCAAAAGGACCGGGTATTCGAAATTTCCGCTAGCTATCATCCCGGCGAACATTTTGCCTATTCGATGCATATCGAGGTGGATTGATCTTCACTGCGTGGACCCCATATCATTACTGATCGCCTCCCCTAGAGATTTATAATACAGATAATCTTATGACACAGAATAATCAGAAATCCGTGAATATCGTCGAAGTTGGCCCACGTGACGGGTTGCAGAACGAACCGGATATAATTTCGACAGCCGACAAGCTTGGCATTATCAGTAAAATGATCGATGCGGGCATCCGCCGGATGGAAGTGGCCAGCTTTGTTCACCCTAAGCGTGTGCCCCAGATGGCCGATGCGGAAGCGGTGATTGCCGGCCTTCCGGACCGCGAAGATGTCTCTTATATCGGCCTCTGCCTGAACAAACGCGGCGTGCTTCGCGCTCTGGCGACCAAGGAAGAGGGCCAGCGCGGTATTGACGAAGCGGGCTGCGTGATTGTTGCGAGCGACACTTTTGGCGAAAAAAATCAGGGGCAGACCATAGAACAGGGCATTCGCGAAAATCGCGAGATGATCCGCTTTGCGAAAGCCGAAGGACTGAAAGCACAGGTCACGATCTCTGCCGCTTTCGGCTGCCCGTTTGAAGGGCATGTCCCGCCCGAAACCGTGATGCGTATAGCGAGTGAAATGGCCGAAGAAGAGCCGCTTGAGATCGCGCTTGCTGATACAATCGGTGTCGGCGTGCCCGCTCAAGTCGAGGATTTATTCGGTCAGTTGAAGGAACTGCTGCCCAGCCACATTAGTATGCGCGCGCATTTCCATGATACGCGCAATACCGGCATTGCCAATGCCTGGGCCGCGGTACGGTCAGGAGTGACGACGCTGGATGCCAGTATCGGCGGACTGGGTGGCTGCCCGTTCGCTCCCAATGCCACGGGCAATATCTCGACCGAGGATTTGATTAACCTGCTCGACCGGTCTGGCATAGAGCATGGCGTTGATCTGACGCAGGCGATTGCCACCAACAAATGGTTTGAAAGTATTTTGGGCAGGCAACTGCCCTCACTTGTCGCAAGGGCTGACGGATAAAGCTGTAGCCGCTCTGGCGATTTTACTAGTGCCATTCTGTTAGTGGACTTCTCTTTTGCCGCCGATAATCTGGCTGGCAAAGGAGCATTTCACGCATGGCTATACTGGACAGGTTCAAACTGGATGGCGATGTTGCAGTCGTCACCGGCGCTGGCAAAGGCATTGGCCGCGCCATTGCATTGGCCTTGGCAGAAGCGGGAGCAGATGTCGTGCTCGCGGCCCGGACGGCCCGTAACCTGGACAATGTGGCGGAGGAAATCCGCGCTCTTGGCCGCCGCGCCATTGCTGTGCCCACCGATGTCACAGATATGGCTGCGCTGGAACATCTGGCCGACAGAGCCGTGAAAGACCTGGGTTCGCTCAACATCTGGGTCAATAATGCTGGCGGCCTGCCGGACGGAACACCGCGCTATCTTACCAGAACCTCGGAAGATGAGTGGGACGCGCAGATTGACCTGAACCTGAAGAGCGTATGGATGGGCGCTGTCGCTGCGGCCAAGCGCATGAAAGATGACGGCGGGGTCATCATCAACACATCGTCGCGTGCATCCTTTGGTGGGCAATTGAAAAACGGTCCCTATGGTGCCTCGAAAGCGGCGGTGAACAGCCTGACCAGTACGCTATCGCTTGAACTTGCACCTAAAATCCGGGTCAATGCAGTCGCTCCCGGCCCGATCCCAACCGAAAATTTCGACGAGTCCATGGGCATAGAATCCGACGAGGATCGAAAAAAACTACTCAACAATATCGGCATCCCGCTGGGCCGGTTTGGTCAGGAAGAGGATATAGCCGCTGCCGTAGTCTATATGGCTTCACCAGCCGCAAGTTGGGTGACCGGTCAGTGTCTGTTCGTCACCGGGGGGCTGTAATTAGCTTATAGCGACTGCCCGTCATCAATCACGAACTCGGAACCCGTCACCGAATTCGCTGCATCGGATGACAGATATAACATCATCGCGTCGAGAGAGGACATTTCCTGCAACCGCCGCCGGGGGAAAGCGGCGATCTGGTTCTTGCCACCTTCGGTTTGGAACCAGTCGCCCTGAATTTCCGTGGCGATATAACCGGGATGGACGGTGTTGACATTCACCCCTTGCCGCACCCATTCCCGTGCCAGATTGCGGCCAAGGTGCGCGACGCCAGCCTTGCTTGCTGCATAAGCGCTGTCCCCTTCGCCGGTCAGGCGCGATGTGATGGATCCGATGATGGTGATCCGGCCATTTTCCTTTGCCCGGCTGTCACTGGCGATCAGACGTTTCGCCCCTTCGCGCGCGACCAGATAGACGCCGACAAAGTTGGTGCCGATGACATTTTGCAAGCCATCAATCGGTACATCGGTGGACCGGCCAGGCACGCTGATCCCGGCATTGCAGACTATCGAATCCACGACACCAAATTTTGACTCAGCCGCATCAAAGGCCGCGATGATCGAACCTTCATCCGTCACGTCCATGGGAACCGCCAGAGCATTGCCCCCCGCTTCGATAATCTTGTTGGCCACTTCAGCAGTGCGGTCCGTACGCCGTGCGCCTAGCACAACGTTCGCTCCGGCCTGCGCAAATAATTCTGCAAAATGCGCTCCCAGACCCGATGATGCTCCGGCAATCAGAGCGGTTCGGTTAGCCAGCGAGAACGGTATTTGCATGATTTTTCCTCTACTTCAGTGTGATTGAAATCGGTCCTAGACCATCTTGCTCCGATGGGGCAATATCGCTTTGCATAGTGGTAAAAATGAAAAACAGGGAGGGAGCGTTATGATTGATGCATCACTGGATTATAGCGGAAAAATAGTGGCGATCATCGGCGGTTCCAGCGGCATTGGCAACGCCACCGCACAAGCTTTTCGCGGTCGCGGGGCACAGGTCCATGTGACCGGAACCCGCGCAAGTGCAGCCGATTATTCAAAGGATGAAGGCTCTGATCTGGAAGGCCTGCATTATGCGCAGGTCGATGCGGCTGATAATGACGCAATTGCCAGCTATCGCCAGACATTCGACCGGCTGGATGTGCTTGTCTGCTCGCAAGGGATGGTGCTCTATAAAAGGCAGGAATTTGAACCCGACAATTTTGCGAAAGTCATTCAGGTCAATCTGAACAGCCTGATGACCTTTGCCAGTGCATTTTATGACCTGTTAAAAACAGCCCAGGGGTCAATGATCATTGTGAGCTCAACCGCCGCCTATCATGCCACCGTTGGCAACCCCGCCTATAATGCTTCAAAAACCGGCGCGATGGGGCTAACCCGCACTTTGGGCAAGGCATGGGCACCCGATGGCATCCGCGTCAACGGCATTGCGCCCGGATTGGTCGCCACCAAGATGACCGCCGTTACTACGCAAAATCCCAAGCGCCGCGATGCAACGATTGCCAATATCCCGGTGGGCCGGATTGGCGAGCCTGATGATATAGCGGGCCTGTCACTATTTCTGGCCTCCCCCCTCGCACGCTATATAGCGGGGCAAACGCTGATCGCGGATGGTGGATTGCTGTTATGACATCAGACCGTCTGCGGCGATAAGAGGGTCTCTTTTCCCGGCACTGCCTTCGCGGCGTATAAATAAGCGAATATGGCGGTAATCAGGCTGAATACCGTAATCGCAATCATGGCATAGTTCAGCGACATTGTGCCATATTCCCCGACCAGATTATCGCTAAGCGCTCCGACTACCGCGGGCCCGATGAAATAACCCAGGAAAGTCGCGGCCAGACCGGCGATGGAAGATGCTGTTCCCCGTTCGGTAGGCGAAACCGACGATTGCATCATGGCGATGGCCGGCCCCTGGGTCGAACTATGCGCCGCATAGCCCAGCGTATAAAATACCAGCGCCAGAATGACATTATCGCTCAGCAGGCAACCCACCAGCAAAGGCAGGGATATTAAAATGACGATGGCGCTATACCATGCGCGCCACTTGGGATTTCGTAACGCCAGCCAGTCAGTAAAATATCCGCCGAGAAGCATCCCCGGTACACCGCCAGCAATCCACGCGATACCAAGATATATCCCGACCTGTGACACAGGTATTTCAAAATTGCGCATCAGGATCGGCGCCAGCCAGATCGAGAAACCATAGAGCGCAATAATTCCCAGCGCATTGGCCATGACAACACGCACGAAAATCCGGTTTTGCCATAGCGAAGCCATGGTTTTTGCAAAAGGCTCCTGGGTGACAGCCTTTGCCTTTTCCTGTTCGCTCTTTGAAAAGCGGCCGCGATCCGGTTCACGGATAGTCAGATAGATTATCGCGCCGAGCACAACGCCGGGCAGACCGAGAATGATGAACGTCCATCGCCATCCATAGGCTTCCGCAAGCAAACCACCTGCGACAAACCCCATGACTGGCCCCAAGGCCGCGCCGAGAGAGAATATTCCCATCGCTCTGGATAGTTCATGCGTATCAAAATAATTGGTGATGATCGAAGTCGCCGGAGGATTACCGCCCGATTCCCCTACCCCTACACCCAGTCGCGCCAGAAACAGCGTCCAGAAACCTGTCGCAACCCCGCACAGCGCTGCCATCAGGCTCCACAGACTTACCGCAATCGCAAGCATATTCTTGCGGTTGGTGCGGTCAGCCAGCCGTCCCGCCGGGATGCCAAGGACAACATAAAAAATCGTAAAGGCAGTGCCTGCCAAAAGGCCGATCTGCGTATCGGAAAGGACAAAGTCGGCTTTAATATCCTCAATCAGGATCGACATGACCATGCGATCCGTGATGTTGAACATATAGGTCAGCATCAACATGAATAATATAAAATAGCGATACGTGTTGCCTGGCACCGCTGCGGCATGCTGAACCATATTCATCCTCTCCCTTTGGGGAGCGAATTGAATAGCGTGAAAAAGGGGGCACAAGTCCCCCCTTTTGTGATAGGTTTTGATGGTTTAGTTGGTGCCTATCTGACAGCCGACAATTTTATGTGCCGCCGCATGTGATGATCGACACTGCCAAACTCGCTCTCGATAATCGACAAGCGTTTGAAATAGCTGCTGACTGCGGTTTCGTCGGTTACGCCCATGCCGCCATGGGTCTGCACTGCTGACTGACCGACAAAACGTGCTGCCTGGCCGATACGCACTTTTGCCGAAGATATCGCCTTTTTACGCTCGGCTTCTTCTTCGCTCAGCCTGATAGTTGCGAGGTAAGACATGGAAACAGACTGCTCATATTCCATGAACATGTCAGCCATCCGGTGCTGAAGCACCTGGAAAGTGCTGATCGGCACGCCGAACTGCTTGCGCTGCTGCGAATATTCCAGCGTCATCTTGTTGGTAACCTGTATCGCTCCGGCTGCTTCTGCACAGATCGCTGCGGTTGCTTCATCAACAACCTTCTCGATTAGCGGAAGGCCATTGTCCAATTCGCCGATCAAGGCTTCGGCAGGCAGAGAAACATTCTCGAAATAGACTTCCGAAGCGCGGCGACCGTCAACGGTTGCATAATCGCGTGTGCTGACACCGTCTGCATCCTTGTCCACGATGAAAACAGATATGCCACTCTGGTCAGACTGACCGCCAGAGGTTCGCGCTGTGACAACTAAATGGCTTGCCCAAGGCGCGCCAATCACGACCGCTTTCTGGCCGCTCAGGGAATATCCGTCACCATCTTTCTTTGCGCTTGTGGTCAGGTTCGCCAGATCATAGCGGCCCTGCGGCTCGGCATAGGCAAAGGCGAATATTTTTTCACCGGCGATAATTGCGCTGAGATGTTCTTCCTTTTGCGCGGACGTTCCGGCATGTTTCAGGAAACCGCCGGCACAGACAACGCTGGGAATGAACGGTTCTACGACCAGGCCTTTGCCGAATTCTTCCATGATCAACATGGTTTCAACCGCGCCGCCGCCAAAGCCGCCATCCTCTTCGGAGAACGGAGCGGCAAGCATACCAAGCTCCGCCAGTTGGGCCCAGAATTCCGGCCGCCAACCAGCTTCGCTTGCAATGATCTCGCGCCGCGTGTCCCAGTCATATTGCTCCCGAACCAGCCGGGAAATGCCATCACGAACCATGTTCTGTTCGTCAGAAAAATTGAAATCCATAATATCGCTTTCTTATGATTTGTGCGGTTGGATCTAGAGTCCGAGAACCATTTTGGTGATGATGTTGCGCTGAATCTCGTTGGAGCCGCCGTAGATCGACGTTTTGCGCATGTTGAAATAGGTCGACGAAGTGCCGTGGGCATAATCTGGGCCAACAGCAAAATCGTTTGTCCCGTCTTCCGGGAAACTGCGGAAATCGGGCATACCGTAATAGCCGACAGCTTCCAGTGTCAGTTCCGTCAGGCGCTGCTGAATTTCCGTGCCTTTCACTTTCAGTAGCGAGCTTTCCGGCCCCGGCCCCTTACCAGCCTGTTCACCCGCCAGAGTTCTCAGTTCGGTGATTTCAAGAGCAGCAAGGTCAATTTCCAACTGGCTGATCTTGCGCGCGAAACCCATATCCTCAATCAAGGGTTTGCCATCGAGCATCTCTTTCGTGGCGATGTCCTTTAGCTGCTCTACGCCGCGCTTTGAGCGAGCCACACCGGCAATGCCTGAGCGTTCATGCGCAAGCAGGAATTTCGCGTAGGTCCAGCCTTTATTTTCCTCACCCACCCGGTTTTCCACCGGAACACGGACATCGGTCAGCCATACTTCATTCACTTCATGGCCGCCATCAACCAGCTTGATCGGGCGCACTTCGATGCCCGGTGTGTTCATGTCCACCAGAATGAAGCTGATGCCCTGCTGTTGTTTGGGGGCATCGGGATCGGTGCGGCAAAGGAAAAAGCCCCAGTCAGCATGCTGCGCCAGCGTCGTCCAGGTTTTCTGGCCATTGATGATATAATCGTCCCCGTCGCGCACTGCCGTGGTTTTGAGCGATGCCAGATCCGAACCTGCGCCGGGTTCCGAATAGCCCTGACACCACCAGACTTCGCCGCTGCGGATACCCGGCAGGTGCTTGGCTTTTTGTTCTTCATTACCGAATGTGTAGATAACCGGGCCGACCATGGATACGCCGAACGGCAGCGGCATGATGGCATTGACGCGCGCATTTTCCTCGGACCAGATATAGCGCTGTGTCGGGGTCCAGCCGGTGCCGCCATATTCAACCGGCCAGGCGGGAACGGACCATCCCTTTTTGCCAAGGATCTTATGCCAGGCGGTGAGCTCTTCGCGGCTCATGTCATCCTGCATGTTTTTGCCTTGAATATGCGTGGGATAATTATTCTCGATAAACGAGCGCACTTCGTCGCGAAATGCATTTTCCTCTGCTGAGAATTCCAGGTTCATGAACGACTCTCCAATGATGATTTTCCCGCAACAATAAGTCGAAAACTGCAGAAAACAAGCAAATCCAGAGAGTAGAATGATGACGCTACGGCAAGGGCGGCTCTCGCCTGACCACATCCCGCGTAGTCTGTCAGAAATTTAACCGCTTTGTTAAATGCTGACCGAAAAATTGTCCTGCGCACAGAACGGAGGACGAAGATAACCGCTGCTAAAGCGGCTTCATGCTGCGTTCAAACCGCCATGTTGACCATAGTTGCTCCACCATCCGCATGGTTGTGCGCAATGTTTTGGGTTCCAGCCGTGTGAAATTATTATGGTGGGCAAGCATTTTCTTGGCCGAGAGATCGCCAAAGCCAGATGTCCGCATATTGCGGTTCTCGCTTATATAGGCGGCGATCTGCTCAAATCTTTTTAAGACTGAACGGTTTACGCGCAAGCGATCTCGGGAAAGCGCTTCAAAACTATGCGTAACAATTACGAACGCAGGGTGGCCGTCTTCAATCGCGTGATCCATCGCTGCTTTCATTTCCGCTATCGAAAGCGCACAAATCTGGGCCGGCCGGACCTCCATCGGTTTACTGAATATTCCCGAAACCGGAAGCTCCACTATCCCGTTTTTTAGTATCGGGACAATCTGGTTTTCCGGCAGATCAATCTTGCAATTTTCCATAACAGAACACGGCGAAAAGCTTGAATCCCACTTCAGACCGATATGGTGCAAGGCGCGAAGGCTAGTGTCGTTTGCGCCAAAATTACCTGCGCGAAAAGCTGTTGGCGGCGGCGCACCGCCCTTGATCAAAAGGTCGTTCGCCAATCTCAGCAGTTCGACCTGATCTTTAAAGTTGAAATCCAACAGGTTGCGGCCCTGACGGTTTCCAACAGGCGAATCCCTGGCCCATTGCAGCCATTCGGTGTGCAAATGAAGTTGGACTTCATGCTTCCGCTCGATGATCGGGCCTACGATATCTGCGATAATCTGCTCACCATAAACCAGCGCCGGCATCGGATCGACAAAGAAAACACCTTTCTGCCCATGTGTCTCCAATCGCTCCATCTGATGAACAATACCAAAATCCCCGGCCGCGCATCGCCCCAGAATTGAACTATCAAAATTCGCGGACGGACTCTTCCCCTGCTGATGCAGCGCAGCAGAAAGCTCTGTGTCAACAGTCAGCAATATGTCCATTATTTCATGATCTGCCATACCAGATGCCCTCAAAGCCAAAATTACTTGAGTATAAGTTTGCATATCTTAGGATGTTGTTAATTGAAGAGCGAAATGCATATAAAGTCCGCAAACATCAAACTTTCGGACAATGCGGATATTTCTAACCGGTCCAAATATAACAAATGTTGCACTTCAATAAGAATTTGTTGCTCCCGCTCATGTCAGGCTTTTGCTAAGCGATTTTAGCAATCCAAATTATATCGGAACTTTTACGTGCAGCAGCCAGATTCCAAAACACCGCTAACCCATCTTCAACGTCTCGAATCAGAGGCTATCCATATCATGCGGGAAGTTGCAGCAGAGGCCGAGAATCCGGTGATGCTCTATTCCGTAGGTAAAGATAGCGCTGTGATGCTGCACCTTGCTAAAAAAGCATTCTTCCCATCGCCTCCACCTTTTCCATTGCTGCATGTGGATACGACCTGGAAATTCCAGGACATGTACAAGCTACGCGAAAAAGCGGCCAAGGATGCTGGCATGGAATTGCTGATTTACCATAATCCGGAAGCCAAGGAACGCGGCATCAATCCATTTGAGCATGGCGGTCTTCATACGGATATGTGGAAAACCCAGGGGCTGAAGCAAGCGCTCGACAAATATGGCTTTGATGCCGCGTTCCTTGGCTTCCGGATTATGGTAAATCAGCAATTCCATACCAGCATCTTTGGC
>JADMKQ010000156.1 GCA_015478735.1 Sphingorhabdus sp.
TACGTTCCTGACTGATCCTGCATGTATTTACAGAACGCACCAATACTTCGATGACTGCGAACAAATGATGGTAATTTCGATTTTATTCCGGGAGATTGCATAAGGTGGGACCTTAGTTCTTGATACATATCCTCGTCCCACGCTCCCCCAGTACAAGACTCGACCATCACAAGTTGCAACTTTTTGATCTGCTCAAGGCTATCTTGAGGCAAGTCATTGGTCATTTAGTCAAATATCTCTTTATTCTGACGGTTAGCATATCATTAGTAACCCTACCCCTCATCCCCATAAATCGAAACGCTCTGCGCGCCATCGCTGGTCGCGCGGCCGCGGTACATTCCGGGCGTATTGAAGCTGTAACCCGCCTGCCCCCACGGTGTTGCGTAGATTATCCCGCCGGTTCCGCCCAGTTCGCCCAGTTCCGCGATAACGTCATCGGCAATTTTTTGCACGTCCGTCTGTGAAAGTCCCGCTTCGCCTTCCCTGTCACTGACGCGCATTTTTATCCGTGTGCAGATTTCATGGGCGACGGCCAGCCGGATGAAATATTCACCAGAACCGGTGGCGGAGATTGCGCAGCTTCGGTTGTCGGCATAGGTGCCTGCGCCAATCACCGGGCTGTCGCCGATCCGGCCCCATCTTTTGCCGGTCATGCCGCCGGTTGATGTGCCAGCCGCCATATTGCCTTTGCTGTCCATTGCCACTGCGCCGACGGTGCCGAACTTATAATCGACATCTTTGGCGCTGACCTTCTCGGCCAGCATATCCTCTATCTGTTTCAGCCGATATGGAGTCGCGTAATAATCCGGTTCAACCTGTTCCAGCCCCTGTTCGCGGCTGAACGCATCCGCACCTTTGCCGGAGAGCATGACATGCGGGCTATTGTCCTTGACCGCACGGGCCAGCAAGATCGGGTTCTTTGTCGCGGTAACGCCAGCAACCGCACCGGCAGACAGGTCGCTGCCGTCCATGATGCTGCTGTCCAGCTCGTTGGTCTTGTCCCAGGTGAATACAGCGCCTTTGCCAGCGTTGAAATTGGGGTTGTCCTCGAGGAATGTGATGACCGCAACAATCGCATCTGTCGCTGTTCCGCCGGCTTTCAGGACTTTTGATCCGGCTTCCAGTGCGGTGGATAGCGCAGCGCGGATTTCACCATCCTGTTCGGGTGTGATGACTCCGCGCTCTATCGTGCCTGCGCCGCCGTGAATGGCGATGGACCAGCGTGCGTCCTTGGTCTGCACATCTTCTGCATGGGCGATGGAAGCCGGCGCGCACAGCAGGACGGCGAGACCGGTTAAACGCATCAAAAAGCGGATCATTGCAAATCTCTCCCACTTCGCCCTACCCTTTTGACTGCGAAGGGCATATATGTCGAGCAACAGAGCCCTTCTTACAAGAGCAAGATATGACTGCCAATACCCCTTCCCTTCGTCCATGGCGTGATATTGATCGCCGCAAAAGCCGCCAGATCATGGTCGGTGACGTGCCGGTCGGGGGCGATGCGCCGATCACCGTGCAGACGATGACCAACACGCTGACCAGCGACGCAAAGGCGACAATCGACCAGATCCGCCGCTGTGAAGAAGCGGGCGTTGATATTATCCGCGTGTCCTGCCCCGATGTCGAAAGCACGGCGGCGCTCAAGCAGATTGTGCGCGCCAGTAACGTGCCTATCGTCGCCGACATCCATTTCCACTATAAGCGCGGCATAGAAGCGGCGGAAGCGGGCGCGGCCTGCCTGCGGATCAATCCGGGCAATATCGGCAGCGCGGCGCGGGTCAAGGAAGTCGTTGACGCCGCCAAGGCCAATGGCTGCGCGATCCGCATCGGTGTCAATGCGGGGAGCCTGGAAAAAGACCTGCTCGAAAAATATGGCGAGCCTTGTCCGGAGGCCTTGGTTGAAAGCGCGCTCGACCATATCAAGATTTTGCAAGACCATGATTTCCACGAATATAAGGTTGCGGTGAAGGCGTCCGACGTTTTCCTTGCCGTTGCGGCTTACGCGCAGCTTGCCGACGCGGTGGATTGCCCGCTGCATCTTGGCATTACAGAGGCTGGCGGCTTGATCGGCGGCACGGTCAAAAGCTCCATCGGCATGGGCAATTTGCTGTGGTCGGGAATTGGCGACACGATCCGCGTCAGCCTGTCCGCCGAGCCGGAAGAAGAAGTGCGCGTCGGCTATGAAATGCTAAAGGCGCTTGGCCTGCGGACAAGGGGCGTGCGCGTGGTAAGCTGCCCAAGCTGCGCGCGGCAGGGCTTTGACGTTATCCGCACGGTGCAGACGCTGGAAGAACGGCTGCAACATATCCGCACGCCGCTTTCGCTCTCGGTCCTTGGCTGCGTCGTCAACGGACCGGGCGAAGCGCGCGAAACCGACATCGGCATCACCGGCGGCGGCGCGGGCAAGCACATGGTTTACCTCTCCGGCGTCACCGACCACCATGTCTCAGACAGCGATATGGTCGATCATATCGTCAAGCTGGTCGAAGCCAAAGCCGCCGAGATCGAAGCAGCCACCGAGGCCGCTGAAGATCAGGTTGTAGCGGCGGAGTAGCTTTCATCCCCTACTCTTTCGTCATCCTGAACTTGTATCGGGATCCAAATAAGCCATGTCAGGATGAATAGTTAAAATGAAAAAGCGGGGATCGCGTGCTTTGATTTATGTTCTGGCCATCGCCGCGCTGATAATATTGACGCTGGCGCTTATGCCGCTGAAGCTTGCGGTCGGGTTGGCTGGGCTTGAGGATTCGCGGTTTTCTGCGCGGGATATTACCGGGACGATCTGGAACGGGCGGATCGAGCAAGCGCGGATGGGGCCGTTTGCGCTGGGCGACCTGAATGCGAGTGTGCGGTTCTTTCCCTTGCTAACCGGCCGGGTCACGATGGATCTGGATCGTCCGGCTTCTGCTGAAGACAGCGGCCTCACCGCAGCGATCAGCAAGCAGGGCAGCGACATGCTGGTCGAAAATGCCACCACCATGCTGAGCGTGGGACAAGCGCTGGCCCCGATGCCGGTCACCAATATCTCGCTGGATGATTTCAGCACGCGCTTTTCTGCTGGCCGCTGCCAGTCGGCAAGTGGACGGGTGCGGCTATCGCTCGACGCCAATATTCCGGGGCTGGACCTGAAGCAAGGCTTGCTCGGCAATGCGATCTGCGATGACGGCGTGCTCGTCCTTCCGCTCACCAGCGGGTCGGGTATGGAAGAATTAACCCTGAAAATTGAAGGCAATGGCTTTTATACTGCGCGTTTGTTCCTAAATGGAAATGAACGCGCATGGACATTGCTGCTCCCGACACTGGGTTTTCAGCAACTGCCGGGCGGTTACGCGATTACAGTGGCGGGTCAATTGGGACAAAAGGGATAGTTATGAGCAATGCGGTAAAATTTTCCATTCTTGACCTGTCACAAGTGCCGGAAGGGTCGGATGTGCGAACGGCGCTCGACCGCTCGCTTGATCTGGCGCAACATGCAGAGACGCTGGGTTATGAGCGGTTCTGGATGGCCGAGCATCACGGCATGGTCGGCATTGCCAGCGCAGCGACTGCGGTGGCGCTGGCCCATATTGGCGGCGGCACAAAGAGCATCCGCATTGGCGCTGGCGGTATCATGTTGCCCAACCACGCACCGCTGGTAATTGCCGAGCAGTTCGGAACACTGGAAGCGCTATTCCCCGGCCGTGTTGATCTGGGGCTGGGCCGCGCGCCCGGTTCGGACCAGATTGTTGCTCAGGCGCTGCGGCGCAATCTGAACACGGACGCCAATGAATTTCCGCGCGACGTGCTGGAACTGCAAGCCTATCTGTCAGGTGACGAGCGGCTGCGTATTCAGGCAACGCCGGGCGCTGGCTCTAACGTGCCACTTTACATATTGGGCAGCAGCCTGTTCGGGGCGCAGCTTGCTGCCGCTCTCGGCCTGCCTTATGCCTTTGCCTCGCATTTCGCGCCGCAAGCGCTGGATGACGCGCTCGCCATTTACCGGCGCGAGTTCAAACCGTCGGAGCATCTGGCGGAGCCTTATGTGATCTGCGGCTATAATATATTTGCCGCCGACAGCGATGCCGAAGCAGAGCGTCTTGCGTCCTCGATGATGCAGAGCTTTGTCGCTCTACGCACCGGCAATCCCGGCAAGTTGCCGCCACCGATAGAAGGCTATCGCGAAAGCCTTCCGCCCGCAGCGCAAGGGATGCTCGCGCAAACCCTGCAAGCCAGCGCGATTGGCACCAAGAATACCGTTCGCAGCAGTGTAGAGGCGTTTCTGGAGCGCACGCAGGCGGATGAGCTGATAATCTCCGGCTCTATCTTCGACCATGAAGCGCGGTTGAAATCTTACACGCTTGCTGCCGAAGTCCGGGATTCGCTCTCCGCCTGACGCGTTCCCGGCTAGACTCTGTTCAATTTTGATTGAATCAAAATTTGGTCTAGCTTATTGTTTTACCGTGATTTCCGAGCCGTGAAATGTTCCATTTCACTCGAAATCACTCTAAAAAGCCGAGAACGGTTTGTCTTTGTCCACCCGCACATCCTGCGGCAGACCCAGCACGCGTTCGGCGATGATATTTTTCAAAATCTCGTCCGTGCCGCCCGCAATGCGAAGACCCGGCGCCCACAGGAAACTTTCCTGGAATATCGCGTTCGCCGCCGCCTCGTCCTTGTCGGAAATAATCCCGTAATGGCCCTGCATTTCAATCGCGCTGTTGCAAATGTCCTGCAAATGGTTGGCGGTGATGACCTTGCCGATGGAGTTTTCCGGCCCCGGCGTTTCGCCTTTCGACAAAGCCGTCTGGGTGCGGAACTTGGTCAGCTTATAGCCCTGCGCCGCGACATACCAGTCGGCAAGCTTGGCCCGGAACACTGGATCGCTCATCGTCCCGGCTGAACGCGCATAGTCCATGATTTCCTGCCAGTCCGGCCCCGGAGAACCGCCCACGGCAAGCCGCTCGTTCATCAATGTGACCAGCGCCACTTTCCAGCCCATGCCGGGTTCGCCCAGCCGGTCGCTGTCGGGAATACGGACATCGGTGAAATAGACTTCGTTAAACTCGCTGCCCCCCGAAGCCTGGTGGATCGGGCGAACCTCGACCCCCTGCTGCTTCATGTCGACGATGAACATGGTCAGACCCTTATGCTTGGGCACATCGGGATCGGTGCGGGCCAGCACGATGCCGAAATCTGCATAATGCGCGCCGGATGTCCAGACTTTCTGCCCGTTCAGCACCCAATCGTCGCCATCCTTCACCGCCTTGGTTTTCAGGCCAGCGACATCCGATCCGGCTGCCGGTTCAGAGAACAGCTGGCACCAGATTTCCTCGCCATGCAGCGCTTTCTGGACATAGCGTTTCTTGTGCTCGTCCGAACCAAAGGCGATGACGGTCGGAACACACATACCCAGACCGATGGTAAACGGCGCAATCGGGGCGTCGAACTTGCCCTCTTCCTGGTTCCAGATCACCTGCTGCATCGGCGTGCCGCCGCGCCCGCCAATTTCCTTGGGCCATGTAATCTGGGCGAACTGGTTTTCCGCCTTGATATTCTGCCACTTCTTGGCCTGATCCAGATAGTCTTCGCGGCGTCCCGAACGCAAAGCCGCCTGGTTTTTGGGTTTCAGATGCTTGCTCAAAAAAGCATGGGCTTCAGCCCTGAACGCAGCTTCTTCCGGTGAGTCTTTAAAATCCATTTTTTAATCCTCGTAAATCTTTTGCTTATGCGGCGTTTCGGGTTTCCAGCGCGGAAACGAGCTTTTCTTTCCATATCGCCGGGCTACCCGCCTGCACGGCCAGTAATTTCGCGCGGCGATAGAAAAGATGGCAATCCACTTCCCATGTGAAGCCCATGCCGCCGTGGGTCTGGATATTTTCCTTGCTGGCAAACCAGAAGGCTTCCGATGCCGCAACCCGCGCGGCTGCCGCCGCTTCCGGCAGTTCCGCCGCGTCGGTGGACAGTGCCCATGCGCCGTAATAAGCGTTGGAGCGCGCCACTTCGTTTTTCACATACATGTCGGCCAGCTTATGCTTGATCGCCTGATAACCGCCAATCGGGCGGCCAAAAGCCTGCCGTTCCTTGGCATATTCTGTGGCCATTTCCAGACAGCGTGACGCGCCGCCCAGTTGTTCAAAGGCAATCAACACCGCCGCGCGGTCCATCACCTGATCCAGAAGCGCCATGCCATTGCCGCTTTCCTGACCCAGCCGGGTGGCCGATGCTCCGTCAAAATCAATGCTGGCATGGCTGCGCGTTGGCTCCAGCGTTTTGATCGAGCTGCGCGATACGCCGTCTTGTTCCAGCGCCACGATATAAAGGCCGGTTGCGCTACCCTCTTTGGCCAGGACAACCGCGTGGGTCGCAATGTCGCCGTCCGTCACCGGCACTTTCTTTCCGGACAATTTGCCGTCCTTGAACGCCGTCTGCAACGACGCTGCCGACAAAGCGCCCGGCCCTTCGGTAGTGGCAATGCAGCCGACAACCGAGCCATCGACAATTTTCGGCAGTAATTCTGCTTTCTGTTCCTCTGTCCCGGCCAGTTTGAGCGCCTCTGCAAAGAAATAGGCCGATGATCCGAACGGCACAGGCGCCAGCACCCGGCCCAGTTCCTCTGCAATGACGCACAGTTCCAGCATACCAAGGCCAAGTCCGCCAAACTCTTCCGGAATAGCGGCCCCTAGCCAGCCCATTTCGACAATTTTCTGCCAGACCTCTTGATTATGGGTCTTCGTGTCATCGTCCAGCACCGCACGGACATGCGCGCTTGTGCATTGCGCGGCCAAAAATTTGCGCGCTTCGTCACGCAGGAATTTCTGATCTTCAGAGAAATCAAAGTTCAATCTACCAGCTCCTAAACCTGTTTTTCGAGGCGTTTCATCGCCTGCAAAATATTGGGGCGAATCATCCGCCCTGAACAGGACCAGAATAGGCCCTATGGAAGTTAATCAGTCAATTAAATTCTGTGTCCGCGAAACAGCCCTTTCCTACATATCACCATATAGGTTATAAATCGCATCAATTCTAAAGGAAAGGGTTATAACGATGGACATAGACAGAATGATAGAGGATGTAATCGCGGTGGAGGGTGATTATTCCAATCACCCTGCTGATCGCGGCGGACCGACCCGATGGGGCATCACCGAAGCCGTGGCGCGCAGCCATGGCTATGCCGGTTCCATGCAGCAATTCCCCTATGACGAAGCGGTCGCCATATATAGGCGCACTTACTGGCTGCGGCCCGGTTTTGATAAAATCGCGCTTCATGCGCCAAGCCTGGCCGCAGAACTGTTCGACACCGGCATCAATATGGGGGCCGCGATAGCCACCAGCTTTCTGCAACGCGCGCTCAATGCTCTGAACCGCAATGGTCAGGACTTTGCCGATATAAAGGTTGATCGCAAAATCGGCCCGCAGACCATCGGCGCTTTGCAGCAATTCCTGAAAAAGCGCGGCGCGAACGGGGAACGCGTCATCCTGAAAGCCATCGAGGCGTTGCAGGGCGAGCGTTACATCAGCCTGGCCGAGAGCCGTCCTGCGAACGAGGCGTTTCTTTATGGCTGGCTTGCCCACCGGATCGGGTGATTGAAGTGCCGGATCGCGCCCTCCCCCTCAGCTTCCCCTGCTCTTTAATTTCGGGCGGGGCCGCTATGGCGCAAAAATCAAGGAATGGCGCAAATTGGCGGTTCCTTGGTGTGAACTTTGTGAACTTTAGAAAATGCTAATATATACTCAACCCATGAAAAAGGACTTATGCCATGTCTTTACTTTCCACTCTTATCGGACCTGTTTCGCAGATTATCGACAAGATCATTCCCGACAAGGAGGCGCGGGACCGTGCCAAGCTGGAGCTGCTCAAGATGGAGGGCAGCCAGGAGCTTGAGCAGGTCCGTGTCCAGATGTCCGCCATATTGGCCGAGGCCCGCTCCACCGACCCGTGGACCAGCCGCGCCCGGCCCAGTTTTCTTTACGTCATGTATCTGCTTTTGCTCTGGTCAATCCCGATGGGGCTGATTGCCGCCATCCGGCCAGAAGCGGCACGCGATATTGCGACCGGAATGAACGCCTATCTGTCCGGAATCCCGGAACCCTTATATGCGTTATTTGGCACAGGATACCTTGGATATACGGTCACGCGGCAGTGGGGAAAGATTCGCGGAGTAGAAAAATAGGCGCAAACTAGGGTGAGCTATTAACTATTTTACCCGCTTTATTAACCATTATAACGCTCTGTAGCCCTATGATTTTCAATATTTTTCTCAATTGGTAGAATTACACTTGCCATGGATATGCCGTTGCGGATAGAGATGCAGGTCTAGTTCATTCCAAAGGGGATATTTAATGTCTAACGAAACAAGCCTTCGCAATATGCTGGCAGTAGCCGGCCTTGCACTTGCAATTCCTGCTCTTTCAGCATGTGCTGAATCCGCTGACGAAGCAACCGAAGCTGCTGCAACTGCAGAAGACGCTGCTGCTGAAGCTGTAGACGCTGCTGACACCGCAACCGACGCTGCTGTAGACGCAACCGGCGAAGCTGCTGGTGATGCCGCTGCTGCTGCTGGTGAAGCTGCCGACGCTGCTGGTGAAGCCGCTGAAGCTGCTGGCGACGCTGCAACAGACGCTGCTGCTGAAGTTACCGAGTAAGCTCGACTTATTCTGCATTAATTTGCAAAAATGCTATTTGCCCATCCGGGTTAAATAGCGAGACAGGGCGTCCTGCCAGTATCCAAAAGATACCGGCGGACGCCTTTTCCTTTTAATACAACGACTTAGATATAGCTGCGCCCTTACCGGCTTGCGATTACCGGTCGGAATATAGACCTATCGAAAGAACGCCAGACAAGCGAAAAAGTCCCGAACCTTGCTGCTTAAACAAGGCTCAGGACCATTATTCCAAGAGTTTAGATCAGGAAGCGGCAGCCAAAGACTGCGCCATCAATTCCCGGTCCTTGTTGGTAGGATTACCACGCAGGCACAGCCCGCCATTGACCTGCAAATTCTCGCCGGTCATGAAACATTCGTCACTCGCCAGGAACACCGCCGCCGCTGCAATATCCTCGCTCGTGCCAATACGGCCCAAAGGATAGCGTGCTTCAAACGCTTCAAGCAGCCCCGGCACCTGCTCGACGCCCGCAGTCATCGGCGTGCGGGTAAGGCCCGGTGAGATGCTGTTGGCACGGATGCCCTGCTCGCCAAACTCATGCGCCACGCAGCGGATAATATGATCGGTAGCCGCCTTGCTACCCATATAAGCAGCATGATCGTTGAGCATGATGGTCGCTGTCGCCGAGCTGATCTGGATAAGCGAACCACCCTTGTTACCCGCTTTTGTCATCGCCCGGATCATCGCCTGGTAAAACTGGAAAGGACCGACAAATTGCAGCGCCGAAATCGTCTCAAGCTCTTCCCTGGTATTTTCCAGGAACGGCTTCAGAAAGCCCAGACCGGTGGCATTGACGGCAATATCAACGCTGCCCATCTTGCTGAGCGCCGTTTCGCCAAGCGCGTTAATCTCATCCTCGACCGTCAGATCACAAAGCGCGTAATGGCCGTTAATTTCTTCCGAAAAGCGTTTCAGCTCGTCTTCTTTCCGGCCAGCTACCAGAACTTCCGCGCCTTCATCACGAAAACGCTTTGCCATCACCTGCCCCATATTACCCGAGCCGGCAGCGCCCAATATGATTGCTTTTTTACCCTCAAGACGTCCCATGTTTACTCTCCTCAGTTGCTGGATATTTCGTCACATTACATGATCACACAAACTAGATGATCCGCGGAGACGGGCCACTGTCATTATAAGTATTCCCATGCTCACCCTGACTTAAAAGCGCCCCTGCACAGCCCCATAAAAAAAGGCCGGGAACAGCTTGCACTGCCCCGGCCCAAAATTGATTAACGGGAGAGTCAATCAAAACTTGAAGCTGGCTTCCACAAAGACCTGACGGCCACGGTTCTGCGTGACGGAAAGGTCATCGCCAACCGGCAGTCCCAGTCCCGGTCCTGCCAGGAACGGACGCCCGCCACTGGTATTGGTCCAGATTTCATCGGTCAGGTTCACACCAACCAGAGCCAGTTTCCACTTGCCTTCCGGGTGACCGATAGAAACGGCACCATCAATGGTGACATAGCCGTCCTGTTTATAATCGGTCAGGGTCGACTGGTTCGTGAAGTAAGAGCTTGAATATTGCAGGTTGCCGTTCAGACCGAATTGCATGCTATCGCTAAATGGCATGGTCCAGTCAAACGCGATATTACCAGCAAATTCAGGTGCCCGCGCTGCTCTGCGACCGTCCAGATCAATCTCGTCTCCGCTATTCGCGATACCATCGGGATCGAGAGAGATAAATTCCTTCGAGAATTTCGCATCTGTATAAGCCAGCGCACCGGATAGGTTCAAACCTTCGATCGGAGTGAACCAGGCCCAATCAATATCGATACCCTTGGTGGTCAGCTGACTAGCGTTGTAGGTCAGATACTGAACCTTGGTGGCATCGAAGTTCTGCACCTGAAGATCGTCGAACACATAATAGAAGCCCGAGACGTTAAAGGTGATAGACCGGTTCGCAAACTGGCTCTTCACACCGATTTCGCCGCCAATACCGGTTTCTGATTCAAAGCGGATAGAGTCTGCAACTGCCTGACGAACCGCTGGATCAGGATCGTTAAAGCCCAGCAAGCTGTTCGATGGCAACGCACTATTGTCTATGCCGCCCGATTTAAACCCGGTTTTGAACGCAGCGTAGATATTGATATCCGGGGTCGCCTGATAGCGAATGGAAGCTTCTGGAGAGAAGTTGCTATCGCTAAAGTTGATCGGTCCGGAGAAGAAACCGCTGTCAATAAATGCCGGTGTCGATGACAGGAACGAGTGAACATAAGGAACCGTAATCCGGCTAACCTTGCTTTCATCCGTCCAACGCAAACCACCGGAAAGCTGTAACTTCTCGGTCAGGTCAAGCGTCGTGCTTGCGAATACAGAAAATGCTTCGGTTTTGGTCTTTTGCTTTTTGTAATAGTCAAAAGTGCTTCCCGTCACAGGATCTGGCGCAATAATCGAAATATTGACGGCCTGCTGCGACGTGCCCAGGTCAATTTCGCGGCTCTCGTAGAATGCGCCAACCATGAAGTTGAACATGCCGTCAAAATTACTTGTCAGGCGCAGTTCCTGAGTGAACTGTTCGGTCTGGTTGCGTGGATCACTTTGCCCAGCAGCCAGAGCCGCACCGGGAAAATTCACCGCGTCAAGAGCAGGTGCAATGGCCGAAAGCGGCAGACCATCCGGGTTAAAGGCCAGGCCGACACCGCCATAGCTATAGCTGTCAAAGTCAACTGAATCGAGGTTAAGATAACCAGATACGGATGACAGTGTCAGAGTATCGGAAAGATCCAGATCCCATTTCAACCGGCCAAAGAAAATATCGGTTTCGCCAAACGGCTTGCCCGGATAACGGCCATCTGCACCGGCACTTCCATCAGGAAATTTCGTAACCAGCGCAGGGTTTGGATCGACCTGCGTAGCATAGGTATCATCATTGATGTTACAGCTTGCAACGGTTGGAATAGCAACTGCACCGTTCAGCAATACTACTTCGTCAGGACGGCCATTGGGGCCGCAAAAAATATCCTGATGCGCTGTCGCACCATCATTCTTGTTCTTGACGTAGTTCAGCTTCAGGTTGGCATTGAAATTGTCAGCTGGGTCCCATTGCAATGTCGCACGGCCAACAAATTCACTTAGGCCGCGTTCCCGGTTAATGGCCGGCGTGCCAGGCTCCAATTTTACATATTCATCAATGTCGGTATAGCGCGCCGCCAAACGGACACCCAAAGTGTCACTGATCGGACCGGAAATATAACCGCCAAAGACTTTCCCTTTTTCTTCAAATTCGTAGGATGCCTTGCCGCCCATTTCCCAATCCTGCGTAGGATTGGCTGACCGGATGGAAAACACACCGGCCGAAGCACTTTTACCAAAGAACAGGGACTGCGGGCCTTTCAGAACGTCGATCTGCTCGACATCAAAAAAGCCGGCCTGCACGATACGCATCGTGCTAACCTGCACCCCGTCAAAATCGAAAGCGACAGCAGAGTCAAACGCAGCAGAAAGGTTCGAAGACCCGACACCGCGCAGTGAAATTTGACCGCCGGAGCCGGAGCCACCGATCGCTACGTTCAGCGACGGAACACGGCTAACCACATCGGCAATTTCGTCGACCTGAAACTTCTCCAGAGTCTCGCTACCAATAGCAGAGACTGTGACTGGAACTTCCTGCAATGTTTCTTGTTGTTTACGAGCCGTAACCGTAATCACGTTATAGCTGTTATCTTCTTCAAAACTGCTATCTTCCTGTACAGCTTCCTGGGCATGAGCTGGTACGACAAATCCGGCAAAAACCAGACTGGCTACTGAACCAAGCAGCAATGCCCGCGATTTTAAGTTATGATGTGTTATTTCTTTTGTCATCGCTTCCTCCCTGAGTGACCCTGTTAATTATCGGGGCCGAGTTGCATTTAATTATTGCCTGCGCGCGAATGATGAGCTGATTCCGCTGTGCAGATTGTGGGAGCATATTAAGCGTGACTTTTACGGGGCTCTGCTACCCAATTTGATAGCAAATCGTCACAGGTGTGATATTCATACCACAGTAGCCCCGGTGATGACTGAAATTACGCTACGCAAACTAATGATTTTAATGGTTGCCATAAGGGTCACAAGAGCGACCTATGCTATCAATAAGAAGTGAAATGGGGAGGGGAAATCATGGCTCGTTTAGAGGGTAAAATTGCAATCGTTACAGGCGCTGCTTCCGGTCTTGGGAAAGCCATTGGCGAAAAGTTTGCCAGTGAGGGTGCAAAGGTCGTTCTTACGGACATTAGCGCTGGCGTTACCGAGCTTGCTTCGTCCATCGGCGACCATGCAATGGGCTTGCATCAGGACGTTGCCGACCCTATCCGCTGGCAAGAGGTGTTTGACGAAACGCAAAAAGCCTATGGCACTCCGCATATTCTGGTCAACAATGCCGGTCTGGTTATTCCGGCAACCATTGAGGATTGCACTCTTGAGCAGTTTCGTCTGACCAATGCGATAATGCTGGAAGGGGTATTCCTTGGCTGTCAGGCCGCTGTGCGTGCAATGAAAAATAACGACCAGCCCAGTTCTATCATTAACCTCAGTTCTATGGCTGCACTGCAAGGATATTCCGCATTTCTAGCTTATACGGCGGCCAAAGGTGGTGTGCGGTCGATGACCAAATCGGTAGCGCTGCACTGCAAGGAACAGAATTACCCGATCCGTTGCAACAGCCTGCACCCCGCAGGGATTGATACTCCCATGGTCAGGCAAGAATCCGTTGGCGCACAAGGCGAACCAACGCCCCGGACGGGAATGATCCCACTCGGGGGGCTTGGTCATCCGAACGATGTCGCAGAGCTTTGCGTCTATCTGGCCAGCGATGCTTCGCGCTTCATGACAGCCGGGGAATATCCCGTGGATAACGGGGCGTTATACAAACCCAGCTAACCCATTAAGCAGCATTTTATGAGGCATTAGCTTTCATAATCGCAGCGACCTGACCCTGAAACTCGGCAAGATCAAAATAGTCCCGCCACTTGGCGATCTTGCCATTTTCAATTTCAAAAGCGCCCATCACGCGGATCGCGATCCATTGTCCGGCCATTTTGAACTTGTCCGTGCGTTCTGTAAGGACCACGTCGCCATTGGTCGCGATTGCATGAACGATCCAATCCGCTTCTTCAAAATTAAGGCCACCGCCGTCGAAAAAAGCTTTTACCTCGGCGAGGCCATTACATGGCTCCATCGGGATATTATGGTAGAAAATATCATCCGACATCGCGGCATAAATGGCATCAAAGTCACGCTGGTTCCAACTTTCGATAAAGTCTAGAACGAGCTTTTCATTCACATTTGACATGTTGATTCCCCCTATTTGTCTGGCGAAACATCCAGAATTAACTTGCCCTGGTTGCCGCCCGAAAACAGCTTCATGAATGCGTCATAGCTATTCTCGATGCCGCGTTCGATATCCTCGTCATGCTTGATCTTGCCTTCGGCCAGCCACTGCCCCATCTGCGCGATACCTTCCGGGAAGCGTGGCGGATAGTCGCGGACAAGAAAGCCTTTGATCGTTACCTGGCGGGAAACAAGATACCACAGATTGCGGATGCCTACCGGTTCGGGGCTGTTATATTCGCTGATAAGGCCACATAGCACTACGCGGCCATATTCGTTGATTGCAGTAAGGCCAGCGTCCAGAATGATGCCACCGACATTTTCCCAGATAATATCGACACCATCTGGTGCAGCCGCCGCAATTTCTGCTTCCAGTTCGCTCTGGCTCTTGCCGCGATAGTCAATCGCAGCGTCAAAACCATAATGGTCGGTCAGCCGCGCACATTTATCGGCACCGCCTGCAATGCCGATTACCCGGCAACCTTTGATTTTTCCGATTTGCCCGACCAGCGACCCAACCGCACCCGCAGCTCCGGTTACCAACAGCGTGTCGCCTTCTTTGGGCTGGCCATCTTCGATCATTCCGAAATAAGCCGTCATGCCGACAGCGCCGAGAACTGACAGGAAATTGGTAGGAGAAGGCACAAGCGATGCGTCTACCGGAGCGGTAAAGCCACCTGCTTCGACGACCGAATATTCTTCCATAGCCGCCAGTCCGACAACCCATTGGCCTTCTTCAAAATCCGGGTTTTTAGAGGCATGGACCCGGCCAACCGCACTCGCCCGCACGGCATCGCCCAAAGCAATGGGGGGCATATAGCTTTCCGCATCGCTCATCCAACCGCGCTGTGCGGGATCCAGTGAAATATAATGGTTGCGGACAAGAAACGCACCGTCTGACAATTCCGGCAATTCTTCTTCCACCAGTTTGAAGTCGCTAGGTTTCGGCTCGCCGTCAGGACGATTTACCAGCGTGAATTTTCTGTTGGTAGTCATAATCTCTCTCCTAAAATCACTCCCCTCCCAAGAGAGCAAAGGCGTCTTTCCAATTGACCCGCAAGTCGGCCCGGTGAGAGGCCTTCATTATTGAACAACCTTCCCACCGGATGCGACTGCGCGACGAAACATCAAGCCTTTCTCTCTTTTCCCTTAGAAGAGGCTTGCGTTCTCATTATTCGGGTGCTTGCTGCTTCTTGATTTTCTTGGCCAGCGACCATTTGTGAACTTCGGTCGGTCCGTCATAAACGCGAAAAGCGCGTACCTCACGGAACACCTGTTCGACTACCGTATCCCGGCTAAGGCCAGTGCCGCCCATGACCTGAACACATTTATCTGCAATGCGGAACAAGGCTTCCGAAACGGCCACTTTCGCCATCGAACTTTCGGTCGTGCCCAGCGCACCCGTATCAAGCACGCGCGCGCACCAATCGATCATCAATTCAGCCTGCTTCAGATCAATCATGTTTTCTGCCAGCATGAAACCGACCCCTTCATGGTCGATCAGCGGCTTACCAAAGGCCATCCGCTTGCGGGCATAATCCGACGCGATTTCCTGCGCGCGGTCACAAGAGCCAAGCCAGCGCATACAATGGGTCAGCCGTGCAGGTGCCAGCCGGACTTGTGCATATTTGAAACCTTCTCCACTCTCTCCAAGCATCTGGTCAGCGGGTACGCGTAAATTCTCGATATTCACGACAGAATGACTACCCGGCATGGAACTGTCGATCGTATCGAGCACCCGTTCAATGGTGATCGCCGGATCAGGCAAATCGACCAGGAACATACAGGCGCCGTCATCGGATTTCGCCATGACGATCCCCACGGTTGCACCTTTGGCTCCGGTGATGAATGTTTTGCGACCGTTAATGACCCAATGGTTGCCATCGGGTTTTGCCGTTGTCTGCATCATCATCGGGTCGGAACCTGCACCATTTTCACTCGCCGGTTCGGTCATGAAAAAGGCTGAGCGTGTCTTCCCGTCAATCAATGGCTGCAGAAAGTGCGCTTTTTGTTCTGGCGACGCACATTTGCCGAGCAAATACATATTGCCCTCGTCCGGCGCGAACGTATTTACCGCCAGCGGCCCGAGAGGCGACAGGCCGGATTTACGCAGAACTAGAGCAGTTTCCAGATGCGTCAGGTGGCTGCCGTCATCACGAATATGCGGCGTAAGCACACC
>JADMKQ010000157.1 GCA_015478735.1 Sphingorhabdus sp.
CAGATTGAAGCCGCCATTCAACTTGGCGTACCGGTGGTGGAATTTCATACTGGCCACTATGCCGAAGTTACTGGAAAACAGCAGGAAATAGAATTACGGCGCATCAGCGATGCCGCCGCATTAGCCGTAAAAAACGGTATCGAACCCCATGCCGGACATGGCCTGACCTTTAATAATGTTGTTCCTATTGCAGCAATCCCACAACTGGCGGAACTGAACATCGGGCATTTTCTTATCGGTGAAGCGATATTCGGCGGCTTGGCTGGCAGCATTCAGCAAATGCGCGCTCTTATGGATGATGCGAGATGAGCCACTGCCCCCGCCTGCATCAGGATGATGAGTGGATTTACCGGGATAGCCTATTGCTATGATTATCGGCCTTGGATCAGATCTTTGTAATATACAGCGCATTCAAAATTCGCTCGACCGGTTTGGCGAGCGCTTTGAAATGCGTGTTTTTACGGAGATCGAACGCGCAAAAGCCGCGCGGCGACCATATACAAAGGCCGGAACCTACGCGAAACGATTTGCGGCAAAGGAAGCTTATTCCAAAGCGGTTGGAACGGGTTTCAAATCTGGTGTCTTCATGAAAGATATCGGGGTCGTCAATGCACAAACGGGCGCTCCGACACTTATGCTTTCCGGCGGGGCAAAGAAACGGCTCGACGCACTGACTCCGGCGGGATATGATGCGCTTATCCATCTCACACTCACTGACGATCATCCATGGGCGCAGGCATTCGTCATTATCGAAGCAATACCCCAATTCAGGTAATTTTCGCTATGATGGCCTCTCACTGAGGCTGGTTGATGATGACCCAGGCATTAGAAAAAAGAAAACAGGATATGAGTTTAGAAAAAGTGGATGAACAGCCGAACAAGAAGGACGATTCCGAAAAGGGCAAGACCGACTGGATCGGGGAAATCAAAAGTATCGCTCTTTTGTTGCTCGCGGTTCTGGCTTTTCACAGCTTAGTAGCGAAACCCTTTTACATTCCGTCTGTTTCGATGATGCCAAGCCTTTTGGTTGGCGACCGCCTGATCGTCAGCAAATATGCCTATGGCTGGTCGTGGGTTTCTCCCACTTTCCATATCTTGCCGAGAATGGAAGGGCGGCTTTTCGGCGCATTGCCTCAGCGCGGTGACATTGTGATTTTAACGCCCAAAGATCAAAGCAGCGATTATATCAAGCGCGTCATTGGTTTGCCGGGAGACATGCTGGAACTACGCGGTGGTCAGGTGTTCCTGAATGGCGCGCCGATCAAACAAGAAGTCCAGCCGGACCTCATGTTGCCGGTTGATGCCAACTCCCCTTGCGAGAGCCGCGAATTCCCCGGACTGCGGGTGACCGATGAAAGCGGACAGAGCTTTTGCAAGCTCCCGATCTTGCGGGAAACCCTGCCGAATGGCGTGAGCTATGACATTATCGATTTGGGTCCACAGTCGTCGGACGATATACCGCCCGTCATCATTCCCGAAGATCATGTTTACTTGCTGGGTGACAATCGCGATCTGTCTGCCGATAGCCGGGTAGCAAGTCCACTTGGACTTAATGGCACTATCCCTTGGGAAAATATCGGTGGCCGGGCAGAGTTTATTACATTCTCGCTCGACGGAACGACGACTTTTAATCCGGTAAGCTGGTTCACATCCTTCCGTGGTGGCCGGGCGGGAACGAGTTTGCGGCCTAAAAAGGAAAGCATCGCCGCCCGATAAACCGGCAATTCTACAGGCGTAGCCCCAAAGTTTCATCCAGACCGGCCATGATATTCAGGTCCTGAACCGTGCTACCCGCGGCCCCTTTGCCCAGATTGTCTAGCTTTGCAGCTAGGCGCACCAGATCGCCGTTTTCATTCGCAAACACATATAGTTCGAGCCGGTCAGTCGCCGGGTCGTTGTCATTCAGGAGCAACTCGCCAATGCCGCTGCCATCGTGGACGCCGACAATGGATGATCCTTGATAATGATCCTGTAAAGTTTCAAGCAAGTCAGCGGCTTTTGCAGCGATCTTCATTGCGGCGAGATTCAACGGAACCTCGACAATCATGCCGCGATAGGCCGACACGACGGCGGGTGCAAAAACGACATCATGGTCTAGGCCAGCATGGCGCTTCATCTCTGGCATATGCTTATGTTCAAGATTAAACCCGTAACCGCGAAAACCGATTTCACGCTCTTGCTCAAACCGTTCGATAAGCGCTTTGCCGCCACCGGAATAGCCCGAGACAGCATTGACCGCATAAGGCCAGTCAGCAGGCAATAATCCGCGCGCAACAAGCGGAGCGATCAGGCCCAGAAAACCGGTCGGATAGCAGCCAGGGTTGGAAACAAGTCTTGCCCCCGCGATGCGTTCGCGCTGCCCTTCATGAAATTCCGCAAAGCCATAGATCCAATCGGGTGCGGTTCGGTGGGCGGAGGAAGCATCTATGATCCGCGTATGATCGCTCTCCAGCAAAGAGACAGCCTCTTTGGCAGCATCATCGGGCAGGCACAAAATCACAAAGTCGCTATTGTTGATAGCATCGCGGCGCGCATTCAGATCCTTGCGCTGATCATCATGCAAACGAACAAGCTCAAACTCCTGCCGCGCGGCCAGTCGGTCGGCAATTTCAAGCCCGGTCGTCCCGGCGGCACCATCAATGAAAACACTATAGGTCATCGTTTTTCCTCAGCCCAAACGCTTGCGCGCCAGAACAGGTTGCTCGGCAATCTCGCTGAAACGGGCGATCACGTCGGCCAGCGGCTCTAAAGAGACCTGCATCCAGTACGTGCTGGCGTGAATGATCCGCTCGCCATCGACCATGATCCCTACATGATCGGGGAAGAAGACAAAATCGCCGCGCTTCAAATCTTCATCGTCACCGATCTCGGACCCTATAACTTTCAGTTGCTGGTCCGTATCGCGCGGAACCTGCTCTCCGGTGAGA
>JADMKQ010000158.1 GCA_015478735.1 Sphingorhabdus sp.
GAGACGGTGAAATATTTCACTGCCGAGGAACGCGAAGCCAAGCGCTATAATCAGGCGATGCAGGATTGGGCCAATGCCGCGGTCAAATCGGAAAACTCGCTGGGGCTGCTGAATATCGGCCAGTCGCTGATTACCAACCTGACGATGATCGGGGCGATGGCCTACAGCGTCTATGGATGGAGCGAGGGCCAGCTTACAGTCGGTGACCTGGTGCTGGTCAACACGCTGCTCATGCAATTATTCCGCCCGCTCGACATGCTCGGCATGGTGTATCGCACCATTCGTCAGGGGCTGGTCGATATGGATGCGATGTTCCGGCTGATCGACACCGATCCGGAGATCCAGGACAAGCCCGATGCTGCGACGCTAAAGGTCGGCCCCGGCGATGTCATATTCGAGGACGTGGTTTTCGGCTATGATGACGATCGCAGCATCCTGAAAGGGCTTAGCTTTGAAGTCGTGCCCGGCGGCACCTTGGCGATTGTCGGGCCATCGGGCGCAGGCAAATCGACCATCGCGCGGCTTCTATTCCGTTTCTACGACCCGACAGCGGGACGCATTTTGATCGATGGTCAGGATATATCCGACCTCACCCAGAACAGCCTGCGCAGTGCCATTGGGATTGTTCCGCAGGACAGCGTGCTGTTCAACGACACGATCGGCTATAATATCGGCTATGGCCGGGACGGCGCGGGTCAGGACGAGATCGAGGAAGCGGCACGCGGCGCGGCGCTGGACGATTTTATCGCCAAGCTGCCCCATGGTTATGACACGCAAGTCGGCGAGCGCGGCCTGAAACTATCGGGCGGAGAGAAACAGCGGGTCGCCATTGCGCGCACCTTGCTCAAAAACCCGCCGATCCTGATACTGGACGAAGCCACTTCGGCCCTCGACAGCCGCACAGAAGATGAGATTCAGGCCACGCTGGCGAAAATCTCGGAACAGCGCACGACCCTTATCATTGCGCACAGACTATCGACCATCACTCACGCGGACGAGATTATCGTCCTCAACGAAGGCCGCATCGCCGAACGCGGCAACCACCGCGCGCTGCTGGCGAAGAAGGGCCTCTATGCCGACATGTGGCAGAGGCAGGCAGAGGACAGGCAACTGGAAGCGGTTTAGACGCTTGGAAGAATCCGTTAGTGCTGAGCCTGTCGAAGCACGTTTCTAAATCAAGCGTTGCATCAAGCCTAAAAGCGCCCTTCGACAGGCTCAGGACTAACGGACAAGGACATTAAGGCACATACGTAGACCTACTCCGCCGCCAACTTGCGCCATGCCAGATCGGCAAATTCGCACAATAAGGGCCGGGTTTCGCGCGGGTCGATAATATCCTCGACGCTAAATTGTTCGGCCGTACGGAAGGGCGACGTGACCAGATCGAGCTTGGCCTTGATCTCTGCCAGCCGCGCCGCCGGGTCTTCGGATGCTTCGATATCCGCCTTATACGCGACTTCCAGCCCGCCCGCGATGGGAAGCGAGCCCCAATCCCCGCTAGGCCATGCAAAGCGGTACTGGAAACCTTCTGCATTGGACATCGCGCTTCCCGCAATCCCGTATGCGCGGCGCACAATCACGCTGGCCCAAGGCACGGTCGCTTTATACACCGCGTTCATCGCCTGCACGCCATAGCGGATCGTGCCGGTGCGCTCGGCATCCTCTCCGATCATGAACCCCGGATTATCGACCAGATGAACCACCGGCAAACGAAACTGGTCCGCCAGCTTGGCAAAGCGCTCAACCTTTTCCGATGACTTCGCTTCCCAGCTTCCACCCAGAAAACTGGGATCATTGGCCAACACAGCAACCGGATAACCATCCAGCCGGGCAAAGGCAGTAATTGCCGCGCGGCCCCAGCGCTTGCCCATTTCAAACACCGTGCCCTTGTCAAAAACCGCTTCCATGATTTTACGCATGGAATAGACTTGCTTGTCCCCGCGCGGCACGGCGTCCAGCAGACTGTCCTCGCGGCGGTCAGCCGGATCGCCATTGACCACGCGCTCGGCCCGCTGGTTAATATTGCTCGGCAGGTAAGACAAAAACCTGCGCGCGGTGGCAAAGGCTTCGGCTTCGCTGCCGACCTCTTCATCGACCACGCCGTTGCGGGTGTGGATGCCGCTGCCGCCCAATTCTTCCTTGGTCAGGCTATCGCCAATCGCCGCTGCAACCGCTGGACCGGCGGCAAATAGCTGGGATAGCCCGCGCACCATGATCGAATAATGGCTGGCCACGGTGCGCGCCGCGCCCATGCCCGCCGTTGGCCCCAGCGCCAGCGCAACCACCGGAACCGTCTCCTGATTCTTGATTATATCGCCCCAGCCCGGAACCGCCGGAACATAGGTAAAGCCCATGTCTTCCAGCGACTTGACCGAACCGCCGCCGCCCGTGCCATCAATCATCCGGATCATCGGGATTCCCAATGTGTGCGCCATTTTTTCGCACTGGACGAACTTGCGGTGCAGCGCGGCATCGGCTGCGCCGCCCCTGACGGTAAAATCATCGGCGCTGGCCACCACAGGGCGCCCTTCGACATTGGCGCGGCCAAAGATCAGGTTGCTCGGCGCAAAATCCTCGAACTCGCCCTTGTCATTATACGTCCCGCGCCCGGCAATCTTGCCAATTTCGCGAAAAGACCCCGCATCCACAATCCCGGCAATCCGCGCCCGCGCATCCAGCTTGCCGCGCCCATGCTGGCGAGAGACTTTCTCCTCCCCGCCCATTTTCTCCGCAAGCCGCTCGCGCTCACGCAATTCATCGATTTCCGGTTTCCATGTCATGCTACGGGTTTAACCGAGTGATTAAGCAAGGGGAAGCGGGAATCTACATATCTAGTCTAAATGATATTTGGGGGTTATCATCCCGAATTTAGTTGAATTGTAGGATTTCTCCCACT
The DNA here is from genome assembly GCA_015478735.1 of Sphingorhabdus sp. Lineage (GTDB taxonomy): Bacteria > Pseudomonadota > Alphaproteobacteria > Sphingomonadales > Sphingomonadaceae > Parasphingorhabdus. The sequence continues at coordinate 2,897 of JADMKQ010000158.1, forward strand.
ACATAAACATCAATCGCACCCGCCAGGCC
>JADMKQ010000159.1 GCA_015478735.1 Sphingorhabdus sp.
TTTTCTACGCACTGGCAATGGCCAGTTGGGCAGGCGCATTCTGGATCATCCGGCCGGACCTGTTGGGCCTTGCCGCGCTGATCCCCTTTGCGCTGCACCTGTTCTGGCAGGTCGCTACACTTAAAATCGGCGATGGTGATGATGCGCTGACCAAGTTCCGCTCCAATCGCTTTGCCGGATTGCTCATGTTCCTGGCCTGTCTGGTGCTGGGTCAGGCGGGATAGGGGGAGCAGAAAAAATTTACATTGCCTCTTGCAACCCAAATAGATTCTGGCATCCTTAACCGAATAATTAACGCCATAATATCTTCCGGAGAGCCTGTATGAAGCACCGCCGCCTTGGCCGCAGCCCGATTTTTGTGTCTGATATTTGTATGGGCACCATGACCTTTGGCAGCATGGCGGATGAGGCAATGTCCCATAAAATCCTCGATATGTCGCTGGATGCGGGCATCAACTTTTTCGACACGGCGGAAAATTATCCCATCCCGCCCAAGCCGGAATGGGCAGGCGAGACAGAGAATATCGTCGGCCGCTGGATGAAGGGCAAAAGCCGTGACAGTCTGATCATCGCGACCAAGGTTTCCGGGCCAAGCCACGGCTGGATAAAGTCGGCAAAACGCGATGGCATGACTTCTCTGGACCGGCATAATATTGTCCGGGCGCTGGATGAAAGCCTGAAACGGCTCGGTACGGATTATATCGACCTCTATCAGACCCACTGGCCCGACCATGGCACTGCCTATGACGAGACTATGGAAGTGCTCGACGAGGAAATCCGCAAGGGCAAGATCCGGGCAATCGGCTGTTCCAACGAAACAAGCTGGGGCCTGATGAAATCGCTGGCAGCATCCGAACGTCTGGGCGCCGCGCGCTACTGCACGATCCAGAATAATTTCAGCATGAACAACCGCCGGTTCGAGGATGAACTGGCGCAGGTTTGCAGGCACGAGGGGGTAAGCCTGATCGCTTATTCTCCGCTGGCAGGAGGGGTTCTGTCTGGCAAATATAATGACGGTGCCCGTCCGGATGGCGCGCGCTTTTCGGCCTATATGGGTATGGAAGGACGGCAGGCCGTAATGGCGCGGCGCTTCGTCAATGAAAAAAGCGAAGCCTCGACCAAGCGCTTCATGGCTATTGCAAAGGATGCAGGGATTGCTCCGGTAACGCTGGCCACGGCATGGTCGAAACAGCATGAATTTGTAGCGTCCACCATCGTGGGTGCAACCCACACGGATCAACTGGCCGACATATTCGCGGCCAACGAACTGGTGCTGAGCGATGATGTGATGAAGGCGGTTGATAAAGTGACCAAGGAAATTCTCTATCCCATGGGATAGTCGGACAAATATAACTGGGGATAAATAATGAACCGCTTTCTGGAACATACTGGCGCGAAATATCCGATTGTGCAGGCCCCGATGGGCTGGATCGCCCGCTCACAGCTGGCTTCGGCTGTCTGTAACGCTGGCGGTCTTGGCATTATCGAGACATCATCGGGTGAGACGGAAAACTGCATGGCCGAGATCGCCAAGATGAGCGAATTGACCGATGCGCCATTCGGAGTGAACCTGCCGATCATGTTCCTGAAAGACCCCGCGATCCTCGACCATATTTGCGGATCGGGCGTGAAGTTCGTCACGACATCGGCGGGCAGTCCGGCCAAGTTTATCGGTCCGCTGAAAGAAGCAGGGATTATAGTCTATCATGCCGTGCCAACGGTGGATGCTGCGATGAAATGCGTTGCGGCGGGTATAGATGGGCTGGTCGTTGAAGGCGCAGAAGGCGGCGGTTTCAAAAACCCGGAAGAGGTTTCAACGCTGGTGCTGCTGCAAGCTATTCGCCGCCAAACCGATGTGCCGATGGTCGCGGCGGGCGGTATTGTCGATGGCAAGGGGATGGCGGCGGCTTTCGCACTGGGCGCAGAGGCGGTCCAGATGGGCACGCGCTTTGTGTCGAGCGCGGAAAGCCCCGTGCACCAAAACTATAAACAAGCTATACTGGACGCCAAGGAAACCGGAACCCACGTCCTGAACAAGAAGGCGACGCCATGTATCCGCGCCCTTAAAACGCAGCGCACCGCGAAAATATATGAAGAGGGCCTGATGCCGCCGGATATATTCAAGAACATATTGGACCTGTATTTTGGCGGCGATATGGAGGCTGCTGCTGGCCTTGCCGGGCAATCGTCTGGTTTGATTGACGAGGTAAAAACCGCCAAACAGATTATTGAAGAAACCATCGCCGAGTTTTTCACGATTACCGAGTGCCTCGGCGCGCTGAGCCGCACGAAAAGTTTCTAAAAAACATAAGAGAGGATGAACCGATGAGCCACGATATTTCTGACGCAAAGCAGCTTTTTTCCACAGTCACCGATGACGGAAAACTTGTTCTTTCTGTGGAGCCTTATGCCGTTCCTGAACCAGAGGATCATCAGGTCATCGTGCAAATGGAAGCCGTACCGATTAACCCGTCGGACCTTGGCCTGCTGCTCAGCCCTGCACAGATGGACACGGTGCGATCCGAAACCGTAGACGGAAACCCCGCGCTGGTCGCCGACGTTGATCCTGCAACGATGCGCGTATTTGCGGGGCGCAAGGGAAAGAAAATGCCCGCCGGTAATGAAGGCGCGGGCAAGGTCGTCGCAGCCGGAGCCAGCGATGCGGCGCAGGCGCTGCTGGGCAAAACAGTGACCATAGTCGGAGGCGAAATGTATCGCACCCACCGGCTGATGCCCGCTGGAATGTGTGTGCCGCTTCCCGAAGGCGCACCGGCAAAGGAAGGCGCATCCCTGTTCGTCAATCCGATGACGGCGCAAGGCTTTATCAACACCATGAAAGCCGAAGGGCATGAAGGGCTGGTCCACACAGCCGCCGCGTCCAACCTTGGCCAGATGCTCGCCAAGCTCTGTGTGAAAGACAATATCCCGCTCGTCGCCATTGTGCGGTCGGATGAGCAAAAGAAAATCCTGACCGACCTTGGTGTAACCCACGTGCTAGACAGTTCGAAAGACGATTTCATGCCCGGCCTTGTCGATGCACTGGCCGAAACGGGCGCGACCTTGGGCTTTGACGCGATTGGTGGCGGCAAGATGGCCAGCTATATCCTCACCGCCATGGAGCAGGCCGCGGCCAAACGCGGCGCGGAGTTCAGCGTCTATGGCTCGACTGTCCATAAACAGGTTTATATTTATGGGCGACTCGATACCGGCGAGACAATTCTCGGCGGCGGACTGGGTCTATATTGGGGCGTGGGCGGCTGGCTACTCACCCCGCATCTGGAAAAAGTCGGTGTTGAGCGCATGATGGAAATGCGGAAATATGCCGTCGAAGAACGGAATGGCATATTCCACAGCGAATATTCCAACGAGATTTCATTGATGGATATGATCGATCCCGAAATCGCCAAGGCCTACGAAAAGAAAGCAACGGGCGAGAAGGTGCTGGTGAACCCGAGTTTGTGAGAAGGCGGGGGCGGGTTGCTCCCACTTGTCTGAATGCAACCGCAATAACGTCATTCCCGTTTGCGTGGGAATGACGTTATTGCTTGCTCTAGGCACCACAAGTTTGGTGATTACGCATAGCTAACCACTTCAAACTCAATGCCATTCCAGTCGAAAAAGTAAAACCGCCGACCCGGATCATAATCGTCATGGCCATAGGGTTCCAACCCGGCGGCAAGCACCTTTTGCTCAACACCGTCCAGATCATCGACGGTCATCGCGACATGGTTCAATGGCTGGCTTTTCCGGAAGGCGGGGCCATTACCATTATTGGCGGCTTTCACATCCTCGTTGGTATAAAGCGCGATATACTGGTTTTCACTTCCGACGTGGATCGTGTGGCCACCCAGCATTGATGGCCCCTCCCACCGGATATGCCAGCCAAACAGATCGCGCATCAGGTCGGCGGACCGCTGCGGGTTGCTGACCGTCATGTTCACATGTTCCAGTTTCCCGGTTGCGGGCATTGTCGATTTCATTTTTCATTTCCTTTTCCTTGATTGTCCGAACCTGTTGAACAGGCATAAATCCTGCTTGGGCCGTGTTCGAAAGACGTTCCTTCTGTCCTTCCTTGCGATTCGTACAACCTCAAGCTAAATTGAGGTCAAGAGGTATTTTAAAGCGCTGTTTCAAAGGAAAATTCCATGCCGGATACAAAATCGCTGACCATCGGAGCGCTGGCCGCACGGACCGGCCTGTCGGTTTCTGCCATTCGTTTTTACGAGGAAAAGGGACTGGTCGAACCCTTTCGCTCCAGCGGCGGTCAGCGACGCTTTTTACGATCCGACATCCGGCGCCTGTCCTTCGTCCTGATCGCGCAGCAACTGGGTCTGAGTATCGGGGAGATTGAACGCCAACTCGTCAGCCTGCCCCATGGCCGCACACCGACTCAGTCTGACTGGACCCGGATCAGCAAAGCGATGCGACAGGTGATTGACGCACGGATCGCCGAGCTGGAACGCACGCGCGACCGGCTGGACGGATGTATAGGCTGTGGCTGCCTGAGCCTGAAAAAATGCAAGCTCTACAACCCCGATGACCGCGCCGGATTAAAGGGACCGGGGCCAAGGCTGGTTTTGGGGGATTAGAGACTGGGTGACCTCTATAGGCGTCCTTCGACAGGCTCAGGACTAACGGTATTGTTTTTCCATCCTCAGAGCCACCTGTATTACCCATTTCCAAACATATCCGTTAGTCCTGAGCCTGTCGAAGGACGTCTATCGTCTGTCGGAACGGTTCCTTGCCAATTGCGACAACAATTCCCAATCGCCATTTATCAGCGCTTGTTTCTTGGCCTTTGACCAACCCTTAATCTGTTTCTCTGCCTCCAAAGCTTCAATGCGCGTTTGAAAACTTTCTGACCAGACCAAGGTGACTGGCCGACGTTTATATGTGTAACCGGTAAAATATCCGGTTTGATGCTGAGCAATGCGTTGCTCCAGATTTTCGGTATGGCCGATATAAAACGAGTCGTCGGAACATTTCAGGATATATGTGAAAAAGGCCATTGGCTTCGCTTTAACTGAGAAACGTCCTTCGACAAGCTCAGGACTAACGGATTGAAAACTAAACTTATTCAATTAGCTTCGTTATCGCCCGCCACCCTCACTCCGCCGCCAACAACTCTTCCGCTGCACTCAGGTCAACCGACACCAGTTGCGAAATCCCGCGTTCTATCATCGTCACGCCGAATAGCCGGTGCATCCGGCTCATTGTCACGGCATTATGGGTCACGATCAGATAGCGGGTGTTGGTTTCTGCCACCATTTTGTCGAGCAGGTCGCAGAAGCGCTCGATATTCGCGTCATCCAGCGGTGCGTCGACCTCGTCAAGGACGCAGATCGGAGCGGGGTTAGTAAGAAACAACCCAAAGATCAGCGCAACGGCGGTCAGCGCCTGTTCGCCGCCCGAAAGCAATGTCAAAGAGGTCAGCTTTTTGCCCGGCGGCTGCGCCATGATTTCCAAGCCGGCTTGCAAGGGATCATCGCTATCAACCAGTTCCAGATGCGCTTGACCGCCCTCGAACAAGGTGCTGAACAGACGGCGGAAATGCTGGTCAACCTCTTCAAAAGCCGCGATTAATCGTTGCCGCCCTTCGCGGTTCAGGCTGCCTATCGAACCGCGTAGCTGGTTGATAGCCTCGTTAAGCTCGCTGCTTTCGCGTGTAGATTTCTCCCACTCGCTTTCCAGTTCTTCCAGCTCATCCGCCGCGACCAGGTTAACCGGCCCGATGCGTTCACGGCTCAGAGTCAGCCGTTCCAGTTCCGCAGATTCTTGTCCCGGATCACCCACTGAATCTTCGTCAAATTCGCATTTCTGGGATAGAAGCTGCGGTGGACATTCAAACTTCTCACCGGAAATCCGGCCCATTTCCACCCGGCGCAAATCCTGGTTCTCGGCCCTTGCAGTGGCCCCGGCGCGTTCTTCGCGGGCTTGGCTCAATGCTTCGCTTGTCGCGGTCAACCGGTCTTCATGCTCCCGCTGGGCCAGTTCGGCGGTCTGTAGCGCGGCATCTTTTTCGGCGACTATCGCGACCAGAGCGTCCTGTTGCTCCTGAAGCTTGGTAACTTCGACTTCTATAACCCGGGGGCGGTCGACAAGTTTCTCGACTTCCTCTGCGATTGCGGTGCCGCGCTTAGACATCTCGGCCATACGGGTCGCGGCTTCGGTTGAACGATCCTGCCACGATTTAATCTGCGCGGCGGCGACGGCTTTTTGTTCCCTGACCTGCGCCAGTTTCTGGTTCAGCCCGGACAGCGCAGCCTGCGACGACATAACCTGTTGCCGCGCCGTGTCGCGCTGGTCCTGAAGCCGCGCGCGTGCTTTTTGTTGTTCTTCGCCATCGGGCTGGCTGCTGCGCTCCTTCTGTGCGGCCTGTAATTCCGCCAGCGCGGCCATTGCCTCGTCTTTCAGCGCAGTTTCCCGCTCGGACAGGTTGGCGGTGCGTTTTTGCAGCCAAGCAAGAGCTTCTTCGGCCTGATCTGCTTCGCGCAGCGTCTGGCGCAGGAAATCCTCTGCATCGCGCCGAGCTGTCCGGGCGTCTGCAAGCTCTTGTTCGGAGGCAGTTATAGCTTCTTGCTGTTCATGCAAGGCTGTTTCCGCCGCTGCCACTTTCGCCTTCGCTGGTTCCAGCAAGTCGCACAGTTCGGCAAAGCGGTTGGCGCGGACCAGTCGTTCGGCACTGGCATTGCCATCGTCGCGAGCCACAAATCCGTCCCAGCGGCGCAGTGATCCTGATTTGGTGACCAGCCTTTGTCCAATGGCGAGAGTCTGGCCTACGTCTATATCAGCGACAAAAATCTGTGACAGGCGGCTGTGCAACTGCGGCGGTGCTTTAACATGGTTCAGCAATGTCTCACTACCAGCGGGCGCGGGGCCGGATGCTGCTACGCCCGAAATCATGTGACCGCTTCCCCAGAAACGGTCGCCATCTTCGCCGACAGAGGCCAGCAAATCATCGCCCAGAGCCGCCGCCAAAGCGCGTTCATAACCGGGCGCTGCCTTGACTTGATCGATTGCCTTGTGGTCGCTTTCGCTTCTGGAAAGTTCCCGTTCCAGCGCGCCATGTTCGGATGTCAGCCCAGCAAGTTCAGCTTTCAAAGAAGCCAGATCAGATGCCGCCGTATCACGCGCTTCGCTGGCGGCCACGCGTTTTTCCTCGATAGCCGCGATTTGCGATCCGCTATTTTCCGCCTGTGTCCGTGCCGTTTCCCGCAACGCCACCGCTTCGGCAAGCGCGGTTTCAAGCTGTGCCTCATCGCCCAGTTCCGCACGTTCCTGTGCCATCCGGTCCAGTTCAGTGGTGAGACGGTCATGGCGTGTCTGCGCCGCGTTCAGCGCCGCATTTGCAACCTTGATCTCCGCTTGTATCTGCGCTTCTTCTGCCACCGCTTTGGCATATTCTACTTCGCTGTCGCTGGCCGTGCGTTCCGCTTTCTCGGCCTGCTTTTCAAGGGCAGGGCGCTCGGCCTCCAGCACTTTCAACTCGTCGGACAAGCGTTTGGCTTCTGCCTCCAACCGCGCCAGCGCGTCCATCGCATCGCGGGTCAGTTGATCCTCGCGGGCGTTATCATCTTCTATCCGCTTCGCCTGAGCCTGAAGGTCAAGAAGCCGTGATTTCAGGTTATCGCGCTCGTTAGTCAGGGACAAAAGCCGGTGGCTGGATTCGCTGGCTTCTTCGCGTGCGCGGGTCAGTTCGGCACGCAATATGCCCAGCGTCCGGGCGCTTTCATTCTGTGCTTTGACAGCCGATTGTTGAGCCGATTGCGCGGCATTAACCTTGGCTTCTGCTGCCTGTGCCTCGGCTTTGGCGGCATCTGCCGCGGCTGCGGCTTCTTTCCAGCGGGCATAAATCAACCGGGCTTCGGCCACCCTGATCTCGTCGCTCAGCTTTTTGTAGCGCTCGGCCTGCTTGGCCTGCCGCCGCAATGCAGAAGCGCGTTGCTCCATATCGCCGAGAATATCATCGAGCCGCGCAAGATTCTTCTCTGCTGCCCGCAATTTCTGTTCGGCATCCTTGCGCCGCACATGCAGCCCGGAAATACCGGCGGCTTCTTCCAGCATTTCGCGCCGGTCGGTCGGTTTTGAGGAGATGACATGGCTGATTTTGCCCTGACTGACGAGGGCAGGGCTATGCGCGCCGGTGGCGGCATCAGCAAAGATCAGCGCAACATCCTTGGCCCGCACATCGACGCCATTGGCCCTGTATGCAGAGCCCGCCCCGCGCTCGATCCGCCGGACGATTTCAAGTTCGCTGTCATTATCCCCGACATGGAGTGAGGACACGTCGTTAGCCTCCCGCACGGCATGCAGGGCTACTTCTGCAAATTGCCGTTCGGGGCGGTTCTGTGTTCCGGCGAAGATAACATCTTCCATGCCGCCGCCGCGCATGGACTTGGCCGAGTTCTCGCCCATGACCCAGCGGATGGCTTCTAACAGGTTGGATTTTCCGCAGCCATTTGGGCCGACCACACCGGTCAGCCCTTTTTCAATGCGTAATTCTGTAGGATCGACAAAGCTTTTGAAGCCGGACAATTTCAGACTGGTTATTTGCACGGCACATGACCTGTTGCCACCCGCAGCAATTGTTCATTCCCGCTGCGGGGGCATTCATGACTGGCCGTGTAAATCAATCCATACAAAATCTCGCCCCCCATCGACAGGCTTCATGCAGCCAGCCCCGCTTACCGGGCTCCAGCTTCTTTCAATGCAGCTTCGACCATGGCCCAGTTGGTGCCTTCAATTCTCTTGCCGTTAATCAGGAATGTCGGCGTCCCCTGAATGTCATATTGCTCGACAGCGGTTTGTGTGCTGCTCATCAGCTTTTCGGCGGTCGCTTCTTCGCTAAGGCAGGCGTTGGCCTGATCTTCGGAAATGCCAAGCTGCTGGAACAGACCAATCAAGCCAAGCTCTTCAGCCAGTTTGACAAAACGGACCTTCGGTTCAGACTGCAAGATGCTGTTATAGGTTGCCTCGCCCATGCCCTGCGCTTTTGTGAACATCTGCTCCTGATTGTTCAGCGCCTGTTTGGTCAGCGCGAAAAACGGGCCTTCCCCGCCGCAGCGCGACAGCATAGCAGCGGTCAGGTCAAGCGGATCGCGCACGAAGTTGCGGATTTCAAAGCTCACACGGCCCGATTCAACATAATCGTCACGGATCGAATTAAACGCTTCTTCGCCAAAGGTGGCGCAGTGCGAGCAGGTGATCGACATATATTCGACCAGCTTGATCGGCGCGTCGGGGTTGCCCATTACATAGCCGCCCTCTTCGGTTTGCGTGACGGTCGTGGACCAGTTCTGGCCTTCGGGTGCGGAAACAGTTTCAACCGTTTCGCCGGACGTTGCGCCATTTTCTGTTTCTGCTTCGCCGCTGCAACCGGTGAGAGCCAGCGCAAAAGCCATTGTTACGGATGAAAAATAGAGAGATTTGGACATTGATATTTTCCTGTCAGTCTTGTGATATCTATATTTATTTAGGTAATGCGGTCAAAACCGTGCGCAGATTTTCCCAGCTATGAACATGATCTACCGGCTTGTCATTGATGGCGAAACTGGGCGTGCCGGTCATCTTCAGAGTTTCTGTGGCATATTTTGTCATGCCGAGGATTTTGTCCTGTGCATCCTGGTCGGCGAGGCAGGCATCTACCTGCTTGGCTGAAAAGCCGCGCTTCTTCATCAAGCCGTAATAGCCCGCTGCCTTGGCAATATTCTTGATCCGTTGCGGCACTGTGCCCTCGTTAAATCCCTTCATCACTTCCGGAGAGGACGTCTGAAGCGCCTTCATCCAGCTTGCCTGTGATGCCAGCAAAGCCCGGTGGTTACCGAAAAACTTCGTCCGTCCGCCGCACCGCGCCACTATGGCCGCGGTCAGATCGATCGAATTGAGGACAAGGTTGCGGACCTCGAAACTGACATGGCCTTTTTTGATGAAGCCGGTTTTGAGCGGAACCTGCGATTCTTTTTCAAAATTGGCGCAATGGTTGCACGTATAGCTCATATATTCGGTGAGCCGGTGCTTGGCCAAAGGGTTGCCCATCACGTGACCGCCTTTGTCAGACATGGTGACGCGCTGCGTCCAATCCGTGCTCTGGGTGCTTTGCGCTGTGGCAGGCGCGACAGCAAATGCCGTTGCTCCGGTTACTGCAATGGCAAGATATAGGCTTGCGAACTTCATTACTGGTCCTTTTCCGTTGACGGCTTTCGTTTACCGCCGCCGATTTTTCCCAATACTGTAATTGGCATCGGCTTGTCTATTTGCGGAGCGCCTTCCGACTTGGCAATAGCTGTTGCCAGCGATTCCAGCACCCTGTTCAATTCCGGATCGCCAATATCGCGCAGGCTGTCGCCCAATTCTATCGGTGCCGGTTTCAGTGATGGCGGCAAGGGGGCAAGCCGTTGGGGGCGAATATTGCCTGTCTTTTCAGTATCTTTGGCCGGATTTACCGTTCCGTGCTTGAACCGCACCTGACTGATCGCGCCATAGCCGAAAAAGCGGTTCACGCGCTCGATTATTTCCGGCGCAATATGCTGCATCAAAGTCGCGTGCGCGCCGGAAACCAGCAGGTTCAGCGTCCCGCCTTCTTTTTCACCGCGCGGAAAGCGGATTGATTCGGGCAGCGAGACACCTGCATAGCGATCACCGACAATTTCCGGCCAGCGGCTGACCACAGAGCTTTGGATAAAGCCATATCGGCGAAAAGCGGCCCGGCCGATTTCGGGCATCAGGTCGGAAATACTGCGCGCTTCCCCTCCACGCGGGCGTTGATATTTGTGGAATTTCCGGCCCGCAGTGGTTTTGGCAGCAGCCCGTCCTGCGCTCTTGCGCTTTGGCTTTGCGCCTTCGGGACTATTTTCCTTCGCCATAGCGTTTTACCATGGCATAGACACCCTATGGGCGTCGACAAAATAACCGGTGAAGCGCGCAATATCACCGCCAAAATCAGTGCACATTATGTGGATAACGCCCGGACGCTGCCTTGGCGCATTCCTCCGCGGCTGTCGGCGGCTGGAACATTGCCCGATCCCTATCATGTCTGGCTGTCCGAAGTGATGCTGCAACAGACGACGGTGGCTGCGGTTATCGCCTATTTCAAAACATTCACCGCTCGCTGGCCCACGGTTGCGGATCTGGCAGCAGCAAACGAAGCGGATGTGCTCGCTGCATGGGCGGGGCTTGGCTATTATGCGCGGGCGCGAAACCTGCACAAATGCGCGCGCTATGTGGCAGAAGAACTGGGCGGAAATTTTCCGGAACAGGAAGCGGAATTGCTGAAGCTGCCGGGTGTGGGTGCCTATACAGCGGCGGCGATTGCAGCGATTGCTTTTGGCCAGCGCGCCGTGGTGGTGGATGCCAATATCGAGCGCCTGGCCGCGCGCCTGTTTGCCATTGATACACCTTTGCCAAGCGGAAAGGCGGATATTCGGGCGGCAATGGATGCGCTGACGCCTGAATTTGGTGCTGGAGATTTTGCACAGGCCTGCATGGATATTGGCGCAAGCATCTGCACCGCCAAATCACCCAAATGCGCTATCTGCCCGGTGCAGACGCATTGTGCGGCTTTTGCACGGGGGGATCAGGAAGCCTATCCGGTAAAGCCGCCGAAAAAAGCCAAACCTATGCGTAGAGGACGGTTTTTCTGGATAGAGCAGGACAGGCGATTGCTGCTTGTGACACGGCCGCCAAAGGGCATGCTGGGATCCATGCGTGCTTTGCCCGATGATGGATGGGCGGCGAGCATGAATGGCCATGGCGAGCCGCCGCTAAACGGTGACTGGCAAGTTCATGAAAATGTCGTTCAGCACAGCTTCACGCATTTTTCGCTTGAGGTTGATGTTGCAGTTTATCAAGGTGACATGGCTGTCATAAACAAATGCAATAATGATGATACGGGCAGCGATAATGGTAAAAAAGGCGAAGCCGGGTTGGGAGATGCAATCTGGTGGCCGATAGACGGGATTGAGGATGCGGGCCTACCGACACTGTTCAAAAAGGCGGTGCGGTGGGCTGAAAAACATAAACGGGAGGTATAATCATGGTGATGGATAAAATGGCGGATAAACCTGCTCTTTCGGCATTAAGCCGTCGTTCGGTTCTGGGCGCAATTGGTGCAAGCCTGGGTGCAGGCGTATTTTTTGGCGGCGCTTCTTCGGCATTTGCACGCTCGCTGCTTGCATCTGCCGATCAGTTTCCCGGCCTGACCAAAGTTATCCACGATTATGTCGCGCAAAGAAAAGTCGCGGGCATGTTGGCCGCCATTGGTATGGGTCAGTCCGATCCGATGGTGATCGCGGCGGGAACGCACAAACTGGGCGGTGATAATCCGGTGGATATTGATACGCTCTGGCGGCTTTATTCGCAGACAAAGCCGGTGACAGGCATGGCTATCATGATGCTGATCGAGGATGGCCTGCTGAAACTGGACCAGCCGCTTGCCGATATCCTGCCGGAATTTTCCGATATGCGGGTGTTGCAAGACCCCGAAGGTCCGCTGGAAGACACGGTGCCTGCACGAACACAAATCACTATCCGACATCTGCTGACTCACACGGCAGGTCTGGGTTATTCTATCGTCAGCAAGGGGCCGATACAAAAGGCCTATTTTGCGAAAGGCATAACGCCGGGCGTTGTCAGCCGGGTTCCGATACCCGGTTTTGAAGCGGGGATGCCAGTACCGGACATTGCCACATTTTCCAAAAATCTGGCTTCGCTACCACTGGTTTATGAACCCGGCACGCGCTGGAGCTATTCGGTCAGCATTGATCTTTTGGGTTATGTCGTAGAGGTAGTATCGGGCTTGCCATTGGACGCGTTCTTGCAAAAGCGCATGTTCGATCCACTGGGCATGAAAGACACTTATTTTCAGTTGCCACCTGAGCGGATAAAGGATTTTACCGACAATTACGCCCCTTTCAAAGGCGCATTGCTTCCCATCGATCCGGCAGATACCAGCATCTATCTCGACAAGCCTGCCTTTGCCTTTGGCGGCGCGGGGATGATCGGGTCGGCGGCGGATTATGACAAGTTTCTCACCATGTTGCTGGGTTATGGCACATTACGCGGCACTGCGATCATGCAGCCGGAAACCGTGAAGCTCGGCATATCGAACCTGTTGCCGGACACGGTGAATCTGGAAGGAAGCTGGATCGCTGGTCATGCTTTTGGTGCCGGCGGACGTGTCGGAATTGGAACAGCGGATAGCCCGCCCGGAACCTTTGGCTGGGGCGGCGCTGCCGGGACTGCGGCTTTTGTCGATACGGCCAATGGTTTCCGCGCAGGCGGCTATACGCAATATATGCCTGCTGCCAGCTATCCGTTTCAGGCCGATTTTGCGAAATATGTCTATGCCGACATGATGCAACAAATGGCAGTGGGCGAGCGAAAGATCAGTCCTTAAATAGGGATCAAAGGTTACAAAAAATGGGAAAAGAAGACATGTCCATCAGCCAGAACGTGACAAGCGCCCTTAGCGCCATCATTCCGACCTTCGCCGGCGGAACAATGGACCGCGCGGATCAGGTGCGGGTCAATCCGGAACGGCTTAAGGAAGCGATGATGCGGCCCAATGCGCGGCTGTTAAAGCTGGATGGTCTGAACCCCGTTTTTGACGCAATGGGCGATCTGGCATGGGGCGGGCTATATGACGCATCGCCGGATAATGACTTGCTGCTGCTGGGTATAGATGACGGTGACCGCCCTTGCTTTGCCGAGCTTACCGGCGCGGGTAGTGCGGCATCGACGGGCGATCAGCGCTTGTGGCAATCGCTCAGCTTTTTGCCGCCGGAGCAGGCGGGCATATATGCTACGGCGCGCAGTCTGGTTGATTGGCACGCACGGCACCGCTTTTGCTCGAATTGCGGCCAGACGACAGAAACACGCAAAGGCGGCTGGTCACGAACCTGCACAAGGGAAGAGGGCGGCTGCGGCGCGGAGCATTTCCCCCGCACCGATCCGGTCGCGATCATGCTGGCGGAATGCGAGGGCAAGGTCTTACTAGGTCGGCAGGCCCGTTTCCCGACCAAGCGGTTTTCTGCGCTGGCCGGATTTATCGAACCGGGCGAAAGTATCGAAGGCGGCGTCGCGCGAGAATTATGGGAAGAGGCAGGCATCAAGGTCCGAAACGTGCGCTATATTGCCAGCCAACCCTGGCCGTTCCCGTCATCGTTGATGATGGCCTGCACCAGCGAAACGGATGACCCGACGCTAACGCTGGACGAGGAAGAGATCGAGGAAGCGGCGTGGTTCTCGCTGGACGAAGTGAAAGCCGCTCTGAACGGTGACGAGGACGCGCCGTTCATTGCGCCGCCGCCATTTGCGATTGCCTATAACCTGCTCAAAAACTGGGTGGACGAGCAGGACGCCTGACCGGCTTTAAACCAGTCCCAGCCGGGAAAGTTCGCCGAGCATTTCCGCTGGCATTTCTTCCGCGCCTTCCGCTCCCTCACCGAGATCGGGAGGAGCGTCTTGCTCTTCCAGATAGCGCCAGCCCTGATGCGCGCGGCGGGGGATGGTCTGGACAGCGATCAGCCGGGGTTCCAGCCTTATCCATTGCCGCCCGGCGCCATTGTCCATGAACCCGATCAGCGGACTGCGCCCGACAATGGTTTTCGCATGAATCCAGTATAGCGAACCGCCTACCATCTCGGCATGGCGTTTGGGCAGATACCGGGTAGTAAGCCGCGCTTCGCCTGCTTGCTGGTGCGATTCCAGCCACGCGCGCAGCGTGGCGGGGCTTTCGCTGCCATAGGCGATTTTGGTCATGTGTAGCGGCATGACTTCCCTGTGTGGCCCGCGACCGGATTAGTCAAGCGGGCGCGCTTTTTGCTTTTGCAGCAGGCTTTCAATCTCGTTGAGCGGATGGTTCGTCCAATCCTTGTCGACCTCACCGCACAACCTGTCGAGCACTTCGACGTGCAGATGCTGACGCAATTCGCCAAGAGTATTGGGCGTGGCAACAATGATCAGGTCGGAAAAATCATTGTTATAGGCCCGCTTGTAAAGACGGTCAGACAGATCCGCCGCAAAGCGGTCCTTGGCCAGTTCGTGCCAGTCGGTATCATCGACCGCGCTTCTATGATCGCCATTGTCAAACATCCTGCCGGGACGGTTGGCTGCCTGTTCGCGGTTGGGCGGGTTATCCTGCTCCTGCTTTCTTTCGACTTGCAGATTAAGATATTTCTCGTCGCCCTCGTTACGCAGGAACAGTGCTTTTTCGCCATCGGCTATCAGGACAAGAGCGTTGTTGGGGACGTGCATGAGACATACTCTCCTTCTTATGTTGAGCGGCTGAAACAGCCTGTCCTTATTAACACACCGCTCGGCAAAAGGCTCCGGACTTTCATGAAATATATTATTGCAAATCATTATCAATATCAATACCACTAGTCGAATCAAGGGAGCGTAACAGATCTGAAAAAGGAGAAATATATGGGTGTTTGGTCGGGCAGTTTCGGAAAATTATTAACACCATTGCCGGATATAATGTCGTTGGCGAGCGCAGAGGCGCGTATTATCATCGGCATCCGCGTCGCGGTGGCGAGCCAGAAAGCCTTTCGTGATGCACGACCCTTTTTGCGCGAACGTCTGGGCAGCGATCTGGCGGTGAGCCGGTTCCTGATCATGATAGAATCAATTGGCGGCGCCTGGCCAGAAGCGGTGAAAATAGGCCGGGCCTGTTGCCCGCACACCATGCCGGACGAGATTCTGCTGCTCAACATGTTGCGCCATGTAGTGGAAGGCGACCGGCCACGCTTTGATGCTCTGACATGCGAGATGATCGGCGACTGCGGACGGGACCGGATCTATACGGATATGGAAAATTTCGCGGCTGTTTATGGAACCCGGGCGACGGGACGGGGATGAGGGGGAGTTTTTATTAGACCGCGTTTTATTTTAGACCTCAAGCGCCGGGCGCGGGCATCCGCCCGCTTGGCTACGCGCCAATAAGGCGCGGCGGCCGGTCGGCCTTGCCTCGCTGCGCTC
>JADMKQ010000160.1 GCA_015478735.1 Sphingorhabdus sp.
CAAACCCCTGCAATCCTGTGAGGATGTGGAGCATCGCCTGACCATCAATATGTTTACCGTTCCGGCTGGAGAAGCGCTCTATTCAGGGACAGCAGCGGAATATCATTGCAAGGGCACGGTGGAACAATCTCTGCCATATCTGGTTGATGCTGCCCTGTCCGATCTGGGGAGTCCGGGCACAATCAGCAATAGCAGGACGATCACCCGAAAAGGGATTGAATAGACCTGCTACAGCCCTGAATTCCCCGATCCATGTTCGGGGTCCGGAGCCAGCGCCAATAAGACCGTGAACCGCGCGCCGCCGGCTTTGCCCTGTCTGGCCTGAATATTTTCAGCCCGAATTGTTCCACCATGACGATCTATCACCGCCGCGACAAAGCTCAGGCCCAGTCCTGTGCCCTTTACGGCGCCTTTTGCCCCTGCATCCTGGCTGGAAAAGCGCTCAAACAAATGGTCCAGCATATCATCCGCAATCCCGCTGCCCTGATCCGTAATCTCTACAGCGACAAACGGATTCTGGTCGATGCTGATGTTGCGTAAAATGATGTCTATAATGCCATTATCGGGGCTATATTTGATCGCGTTGTCGATCAGGTTGGTGAATGATCGATAGAGGCTGGACGGCTCGCCGGTGACAAAAGCATCCTCCGACTGGTCATCCAGCCTGATTTTAATGCCGCGCTGCCTGGCAAGCGGCCACAGGCTTTCGCTGGCCTCGATCACAAGGTCGGGAAGCAATATTTCCTCGCCCTCGAAATCCTTTGATTTTATGCGTGCCATGCCGACAAAGTTATCAGCCAGCGCAAGAGTCCGGCGGGCATGGCTTTCAATGCGTTCACTGGCTTCTGTCTTGTCCTGCCCCGACAATACCGCCAGAATCGCGGCTTGCGGTGATCGCATGTCATGGGACAGAAGTTGCAGCACCTCTTCGCGTTCCTGGGCTGCATTGGCGACCTCGGTTATATCGGCAAGATAGTGGATATGGCCGCGAAGCTCCCCTTCATCGGACATGATGCGGGCGCGGCGCATGGCGAAGACTTCACCGCTTCGGGACGTGAAATCCACATAATCATGTTCCCGCATTGTCTGGTCCAGAGCGAGATAGTCTCTAACGTCGCCCAGATCCTGCGGTGCAACAAACCGGTCCAGCATGTCATCAAGGGCGAGGTCTTGCGTCCCGTCTCCGATACCCGATTGCGCCAGTTTGTTGACAAATTTTACTTTGCCCTCAAGATCTGTAGTGAACATCGGATCGGGCAAATTGGTCAGAGCATCTGCGATAAACCGCCGCAAATCGCGTACATATTTAATCGCATGGCCCAGTTTTTCGACCTGCTCCGTGACAAGGTCGACCGGGCCAAGCGGTGGCTGCAAAACCGGAATATCGACCGTATCGGAACGATAGTTTTTCAGCTCTTCATCCATGAAATCGCTGGTCGCCTGCAACCGCCGCCAGCCCCAAACCGGATAGACCAGCCCTAAACCAACCAAAGCCGCGCCGGGCGGAAACCATATCCGCAAAGACAGCAACAGGGCGCTGGCTGCGAGTATCAAAACCACCAGCCCCAGCGAGATAAAAATCGTCGTTCGCGGTCGCCAGCGCCAGAAACCGATCAACAAAATCCAGACCGGGATCAGCGACAATATGATTTGGGTGACAAGTGATACTGGCGTTATAAAATTGTCCGCCATCATGTCGTTCAGCATATTAGCCATGATTTCGACACCGGACATGGGACCGCCGCTGGCAAAGGGCACGGGGTGCTGGTCCCCCAGACCATGTGCGACCGCGCCGACCAATATGATCCTGTCTTTCAGGAATGCGGCAGGAATCTGGCCCGCTATAACCGCTGAATAAGGAACCTGAGCAAAGGCGCTGCGATCCGCATAGGGCATAAGCAGTGGTTGATCGCAATTATCCAGACCTGCGTAAGCCGGAGATGCCCGGTCGTTCACCGCGCGATAAACCAGCTCCATCAGATGCGGCCAGGATGCCCCTATATTATCGCCGGCATCCTTGCTTTCACCAAAGCAAAGCAGCGTGCGCCGCACGACCCCGTCACGGTCAAAGAGCAGGTTGACATGACCGACGCCGCTGGCCGCCTGTCTGAAAGGATCAAGAGGTGGCTTGATGTCATATTCTGCCCCGTCGCTGCCGGGAAAGACAAAATGGAGCGGCAGGAACAGCTTTTCATTTTTTGCCGCCGCCTCGGCCAAAACGGCATCCGATTGTGCATCGCCGGATTCGCTGAGCAATATGTCAAACGCGATGGCTTTTGGTTCGGCTTGTGCCAGAATATCCAGCAAATCGGCATGACGTTCGCGCGGCCAGGGCCATTTACCAAAGGCTTCCAGACTATCCTCGTCCACTGCCACGATCAGAATATCTTCCGATGCTTCCGGCCGACTGGATTCAGACAAGCCGTCATAAAGGAGGTTATCGAAACCTGACAGCGTGTTCCAATAGACCAGAGCCGCCACAATCAGCGAGGCGAACAACGCCACGCCAGCCCATTCAATTCCCAGGCGGCGACGTAATTTCATCGGCAGTCAATTCCCCCAGTAGATCAAGATGGCCCATCGCGCGCCTGACGATCAGCCTTGTGCTAGTCCTATCCAGCGACAATCAGCTTTTCAAAATCGGTCCACTTCTGGAAAACCTCTTCATCATCGGAATTTCCCGGGGAATTTTCCGGATATTGCGTCACGCCAACGCGCCAGTAATATTCGCCGTCAGGAAGGTCGGATAAAGTGATGAGATCATTTGTCAGTCCCGCTTCATCAACCATCGGAACAGTATTTATATCACCAAGCAAAAGCTGGAATCGATAAACACGCTTCCCTTTGCCAGCGCCATGCCATTTGAACCGGTAACCAAAATCGCCGCTTTCGGCGCTGCCGCTCAACGTGCTTAACAAGCGTTTGAAAGCATAAGTCGCTGGCATCCCTTCAAAGCCATTTTGGTCAATGGCGGTAATCTTGGCGAAATAGCGGCCATCTTCGATAGCGGGAAAATCTATGGTTGCATTGTCGCTTTGTTGTTCACCAACAACGTCCACAAAACCGGCATCCAGAGATATCAGCAAACGGTATGCGGATGCGTCGGCGCGCGGTGTGACGGCAAATTCCAGAGTCTCATCCGATTGGACTTTGGCGGGGTCCGCAAGCTCAGGGGGCGACAGCAAGTCTGCCTTTGCCAGATCGCCAGTGACCGAAGCCGCGGCGCCGGTTCCAGCGGGAACCATAACGATATCGCTGCCTGTAAAGCTATCGCCCGCCGTGACATCAATCACGCCCTCGACCGTCTCGGAATACACAGTGCCCGTGACTTCGTTCACGCGCGTCCGGTAATCCGTGCCGCGAACAGCCGAAACGGCAGAAGGAGTCCGGACCCGATAGCGATCATATTTTTTATCGAGCGGCACGACCTTTGATCTTATCCGGCCGCGATCCACTGCCAATTCATAATCAACGCTGTCGGTCAGCAATATATGCCGTAGCCGGGTGATCCGCATCTTGCTGTTGGACGGCATGGACACCCGTGTTCCATCTTCAAGCTGGAGTGTCAGGAAGCTGCTTGCCGCTGTTGCAAGGGCGCTGCCCTCGGCAATGACTGCACCCTTTGCCGGTGTGATTGAGCGGCTTGACCTGCTGATGGAAATATCCCCGCGAAATGCGCTCAGGCTGGCTTCGCTTGGCCGGTATTTCAACAGGTGAAACGGGATCGACACTGTCTTCCCGACCGGAATGAAGCGCGGATTATTTATGCGATTGATCCGTTGGACCGTGACATAATCGGAACGCTTACGCAGATATTTCTCCGCCAAATCAATAAGCGTATCGCCGCGCTTGAACTCATAATCCACGGATGCATCATTCGCATCCGTTTGTGCATGGGCGCGATCAGGGGCGAGAGCTGGCAGGGCAAAGACGGGAGCGATCAGAAGAAAGCACGAAATCCTCATAAAGTTGACAGATTTACACGCACTTTTTCCAATAATCATCTTCATGCCCCGTTCGTGAGTGTCTCCAATCTATAGCCATAGCCGAAAACCGTGAAAATCCGAAACCCGTTCTCTGGGGTTAAGGATAGTTTCGAACGCACGCGCGATACATGCATGTCGAGTGTGCGGGTCGTCAGGTGGGCGTTGGTCCGCCACACGGTTTCCATAATATAGCGGCGCGACAATGTGCGGTCGCGGTTACGGAACATCAAGTCGGTCAGTTCAAATTCTTTGGCGGTCAGGGCAATTTCATTTTGTTTGTGGAGGACTTTTTGTTCGATCCGGTCGAGGACATAATCCCCATATTGCACCGTTGTTTCCATGGTGGAAATGCCGGCCCCGCGCCGCAAAATGGCGTTGATACGCGCTGCGATCACGTTCGGGTCTTCCGGCTTGGTGACATAATCATCGGCGCCTGCGTTCAGCGCGTCGCTAATATCCTTTTTCGCGGTGCGGCCCGTCATCATCATCACCGGCGGTCTTTCATCGACGGATTCATTCATCCATTCCAGAATCTGCAAGCCGGTTTTCCCCGGCATGTTCCAGTCCAGAAGCACCAGATCAAAAGTATCGCGCAACAGCGCATTGGCCAAAGAATCACCATCGGCAAAGGGCACGAAGGCATGACCCTGCCCTTCAACTATTTTACTCAGATATTCGACGACTTCTTTGTCATCGTCGGCTATAGCAATACGCATCATGTTCCCCGGTGGCGCGACCTAAAGAGGGGTGTCACGCCGTGCAATTTGTTAACCAAGGACCATGTATCTACATGTTTCCAGATTTGACTAGTGACACGGCAGCTATTTTACATAGCTTTACATGATTTCAGCGAATTATACATAATCGGCCACCGATTTTGGGTGAATGAGGCTGTTACGCCCTCAATTCCGTAGCGATTTTCAGTGATTTAAAGTCTTTAAATTCTGTTTGGGAGTGATTCGTTTATACCGAATCGGCCTTATAGCGTGATAGCGTGCGAAGAGTAGGTTGCCGGTTAAGCGGGTTCATTCTCCAGATTCTGCTCTGTCATTAGGGGCGCATTTTCAGCAATTATCTGGCTGATCTCTGATTTGCATGATCCGCAATTGGTGCCCGCTTGTAATGTCTTGCCGATGGCCTGAACCGTGGTGCACCCTTGCCGCGCAGCACTGGCAATCTGCTTTGCACCGATGCCAAAGCATGAGCAGATGATCGCTCCCTTGTCAGGCCTATCACCCTCCGCCCTGCCCGCCGCGAGCAGCCAGCGCGCACCGGGCTCCTCATGCTCGATCGTCAGTTGCTCCGCCGCCCAGCTACGCGATACGGCCACCGGCTCGGGTGCCAGAAACAGGATGCCGACCAGCTTCGCGTCATTGAAAGCAACAACACGGTGCACAGAGGTCGCGCGATCAGAGTAGGTCAGCAAAGTCACGTTTCCTTGCTGGCCGATAGCGAATAACTGCCGTGCGAACGCTTCTATATCGTCAATATCATTGCCCAGGGCCAGTTCGACTTTCCACCCATCCTGCACCTTTGCCATAGCCCAATAATCGTGGGTGAGTGACGCAGGTTTTTCGGTGCAAAGGGCCAGACCATAGATTTTTGCAGCAAAGGGCATCGCGCGAACGGCGACATGTTTAGAAGCAGGCTGGCCGGAATACGGGTCGACTACAGACGCAACGAGTGACCCGATCCGGGCAATGGATGCGAATTGGTCATTCCAGTGCATCGGCACAAAGATCGAACCTTTCCGCTGTTTCGGAGTGATGAGCGCGCGCACCAATACCCGGCCATGCGGGCTTTCGATGATCACGAGATGCGCCGCTGCAATCCCCGCCTTTGCCGCGTCGTCGGGATGAAATTCGGCAAAAGGTTCGCCGATATGGGACGAGAGACGCTCGCTTTTCCCCGTCCGCGTCATCGTGTGCCACTGGTCACGGATACGCCCGGTGTTGAGCACCAGCGGGAAGGCTTCACTGACACGCTGAGGCGGGACGGGGCGAGCGGCGATAAACCGCGCCTTGCGATTTGACGTAAAGAAACCGCCATCGGCAAAAAAGCGCGTGGTGGCCGGGGCGCCGCCACTGGGTTGCGGCCATTGAAATGGCTCCAGCCTGTCATAATCCTGCGCGCTTATCTGGGCATAGGCACCAATATCAAGATCACGGCTGCCCCCGTTTTCAAATGCGGTCATCGCGGCATATTCAGCGAAGACCTCTATTGGCTGCGACCAGTTAAAGGCTTCTGCAAAGCCCATCCTCTTGCCAACTTCCGCCATTTGCCACCAATCGGGGCGGACTGCACCGGGCAGCGGAAGAAATCCGCGCTGGCGCGAGATCCGTCGCTCCGAATTGGTGACCGTGCCGCTTTTCTCTCCCCAATTGGCGGAAGGCAGCAGGATATTGGCAAATTCAGTCGTATCAGTCGTGGAGACAACATCCGATACCACGACAAACGGGCAGGATTTCAGCGCAGTGCGCACTGCATCGGCTTGCGGCATGGAAACAACCGGATTGGTCCCCATGATCCACAATGCTTTTACCTTTCCCTCGGCAACAGCCTGAAACAGATCGACAGCTTTCAGTCCCGGCTTTTCCGCTATGAACGGAGCATTCCAGAAGCGCCTGACAATATCGCGGTGGGAAGGATCCTCAATATCCATGTGAGCGGCCAGCATATTGGCAAGTCCGCCAACTTCCCGCCCGCCCATGGCATTGGGTTGCCCGGTGAGCGAGAACGGCCCCATGCCCGGCCTGCCCATACGTCCGGTGGCAAGGTGGCAGTTGATGATCGCATTGACCTTGTCCGTCCCCATCGAGGACTGGTTGACCCCCTGACTATAGAGCGTCACGGTTTTTCCGGTTGCCGCGAACAGATGATAAAACTGATGCAACTCACTTTCCGTAAGACCCGTTAGTCGGGCGGCTTCCTCAAGCGTAGGCGTCATTTCCAAGGCGCGTTCAAAGCCTTCTGTGTGCCGGCTGATATAATCCATATCCAGTGCGCTGCTTTGCGCCAGATGGCCGAGCAGACCGGAAAACAGCGCGACATCTCCGTCGGGCGCGATCGCCAGATGCATGTCGGCTATATCGGCGCTCATGGTGCTGCGCGGGTCGATAAGCACCACTTTCATATCGGGCCGTTCCTGCCTGGCCGCAGCAATGCGTTGATACAGAACCGGATGACACCAGGCCGGATTTGCACCGACGATGACGATCAAATCGGCTTGCTCAAGGTCGTCATAGCTACCCGGAACAGTATCCGAACCAAAAGCGCGGCGATGACCCGCGACCGAGGATGACATGCAAAGGCGCGAATTCGTATCGATATTGGCCGAGCCGATAAAGCCTTTCATCAACTTGTTCGCGACATAATAATCCTCGGTCAGGATTTGACCCGACACATAGAAAGCCACGCTATCTGGCCCGTGATCGCGGATGGTTTCGGAAAAGCGCGCTGCAATGGTGTCCAGCGCATCATCCCATTCGGCGCGTCGGCCAGCAATTTGCGGATAGAGCAGCCGCCCCTCCAGGCTGACAGTCTCACCTAATGCCGATCCTTTGGAACATAATCGTCCGAAATTGGCGGGGTGCTTTTCATCACCCTTCACACTCACCGAACCATCGGCGCTGCGCTGCGCCACAATGCCGCAACCAACGCCGCAATAGGGGCAGGTCGTGCGAACGGGACCGGCCATTAGTTCATTCCGACAGCAAGCAGAACCCTGTCACCATCAAGACGGACCGGGTAGGAAGTTGTTCTCCCCACATCCGCCCCCGTTGCCTCACCGGTCTCCAAAGAAATAACCCAGCCATGCATCGGACAGGTCACGCATCCGTCATGGACCATTCCCTGACTTAGTGGTCCGGCTTTATGCGGGCATTTATCCTCCAGCGCGAAAAGGCGGTCATCTGCGGTCCGAAATATGGCGATGGTCAAATCACCGATTGTAACGCAGCGCGCACCCCGGCTGGGAATGTCATGCAACCGGCCGACGGCGACCCATTCGCTTATTGTCTGTGTGCTCATAGGACAGCCTCCAAGGACAACGCCGCCATCGGTTTGAACTCGTGCTTGTCCTTACCCGAAACACGCTCTGACCAGGGGTCAACCTGCGCGAATTTCTGGGAATAAACGAAGCGGTCATAATAAGCCTTCCGCCTGGCTTCATCACCCATGATCTGCTTGCGGACTTCATCAAAGCCGACACGCTTGGCCCATTTATAAATGCGCTCCAGATAATGGCCTTGCTCCCGGTACATCTGCACCAGCGCGACGACATGTTCCAATGCCTCATCCTCTGTCTTGACCTGTCCCAAAATCTCGGTGCCCTGAATATCAAGCCCGGCAGCACCGGCAAAATGAAGCTCGAAACCGCTATCGACACAGATGATGCCAACATCCTTGCAGGTTGCCTCTGAACAATTACGGGGGCAGCCGGAAACCGCCATTTTGACCTTGGCCGGGGTCCATGATCCCCACATGAATTTCTCTATACGGATGCCCAGACCTGTTGAATCTTGCGTACCAAAGCGGCACCAGTCGGTGCCGACACAGGTTTTCACTGTGCGCAACCCTTTGGCATAAGCCTGACCGGACACGAAGCCGGCTTTGCCCAGATCGGCCCAAACGCCGGGAAGGTCTTCTTTGCGGATGCCCAGCAAATCGATACGCTGTCCGCCAGTCATTTTGATTGAGGTAACTGCGAACTTGTCTGCAACATCGGCGATCGCGCGCAGTTCTGCCGCATTGGTGACGCCGCCCCACATTCTGGGCACAACCGAATAGGTTCCATCTTTCTGGATATTGGCGTGGACGCGTTCGTTGATGAAGCGCGACTGGTAGTCATCGGCATATTCATCCGGCCAATCGCAGATGAGATAGTAATTCAAAGCCGGTCGGCATTTCACGCAGCCACAGGATGTTTTCCATTCAAGCGCCTGCATCAGCGCGGGAATGGTTTTTAGCTGCTTGGCACGGATCAGGCGGCGTACATCGGCATGGCCCAGTTCGGTGCAGGAACACATGGGCTGAACCGCAGCGGGAGAATAGCTGTCCCCCAAAGTCAGCGCCATCACCTGTTCGACAAGACCGGTGCAGGTTCCGCACGATGCCGATGCCTTTGTATGGGCGCGCACCTCGTCGAGCAATGTCAGTCCCTTTTCTTTGATCGTAGAAACGATCTTGCCCTTGCAAATGCCGTTGCAGCCGCAGATTTCTGCTTCATCGGGCAAGGCTGCAACGGCCGCCATAGGGTCCGGCGGCTCACCCCCCTGATAGGATTGACCGAAAATCAGCGTATCGCGCATCGACGACACATCCGTCCCCGCTTTAATCATGTCAAAAAACCAAGGCCCGTCACTGGCATCGCCGTAAAGAACCGCGCCAATGATCCGGTTCCCGCTCAGCACGATACGGCGGTATATACCGGCAGTGGCATCGCGCAGGACAATCTCTTCGCGCCCCTCGCCTTCTGCAAAATCTCCGGCGGAATATAGATCTATTCCCGTGACTTTCAGCTTTGTCGCAAGATCGCGCGGGATGAAAGCCCCTCCATTACCAAGCAGGTTGTCAGCCAATATCGCTGCCTGATCATAAAGCGGAGCGACCAGTCCGAAGAGCAAGCCATCAAGGTCAACACATTCCCCGACCGCATGGACATACGGGTCGTTGAGTGACTCCATTTGCGGCGTGACGGAAATGCCGCGGGCGACCTCCAGACCGGCATCTACCGCCAAACGTATTTCTGGACGGATGCCAACGGCCATAACCACAAGGTCCGCTTCAAAGGCTGTATTGTCGTCCAGCAGCACGCCCTCGACACGCTCGTGGCCCAGGATCGCACTGGTTGAGCCTTTGCAATGAACCCGGATCCCGCGCTTTTCCAGATCGCGCTTGAGCAAATCCCCCGCGGCTTCATCCAGTTGCCTTTCCATCAGGTGCCCGGCAAGATGAACGACCGTGACTTCCATGCCCCGACCGGCCAGTCCGGCCGCAGCTTCCAGGCCAAGCAAACCGCCGCCGATTACCACTGCTTTGCCGCCCGATTGTGCAGCGGCGATCATCGCATTGGTATCATCAAGATCACGGTAACTGACCACACCGGGCAGATCCTTACCCTCGACAGGAATGATGATCGGTGCTGACCCCGTGGCGATTACCAGCCTGTCATATGGGACACTGCCCTTTTGTCCGTGAACAATCTTGTTCTTGCGGTCTATGCGAGTCACATGCTCGCCAAAGCGCGTGTTTACAGCATTGCGGGCATAGAAATCATCGTCATGGGTTACGATGTCTTCATAAGTCTTTTCGCCCGAAAGCACGGGGGAGAGCATGATCCGGTTATAATTTCCGCGATCCTCGGCGTTGAAGAGCGTTATTTCAAAAGCATCAGGATCTTTCTCGATAAGCTGTTCGATCAAACGGCCTGAAGCCATACCGGCCCCGATAATGACGAGCCTGGATTTATGCTTTGGGTTACTGTTGGTCATTAGGTATCTTTTTCCGGGTTCAGGTAAATATCAGGTCGGTTGAAGTTGCTGGCTACGCTCCAGATTCCTGACGGCGGCGATCATCCATGCGAACGAAGTGACGACGATGAGGAAGAGCAACATGAAACAGCTTGTCCACATGCCGGTGGTCTCGAACATCCAGCCAAACGCAAGCGGCAATATAAAGCCGCCCAGACCACCGATCATCCCGACCAGCCCGCCCACTGCACCGACATTTTCAGGATAATAGATCGGGATATGTTTATAGACCGCGGCCTTGCCCAGGCTCATGAAAAAGCCGAGCACAAATAGCGTCGGAATGAAAATCGCTGGGCTGATCTCGAAATGAAACGCCAGTGGCCCGTTGGATGTCAGGACTTTATATTCCGTCGGCGGGAACGAAAGAACCAGCAAAGCCACTGTGCTGACAGCGAAGGTCCAGTACATGACGGTTCGCGCACCGACACGGTCTGACAAAGCGCCACCATAAGCGCGGAATAGAGAAGCCGGAACCGAATAGATGGCGGCAACCATACCCGCAGTCTTTATATCGAAGCCATAGACCTCGATCAGATAACGCGGCAACCACAAGGCAAGAGCTACAAAGGCACCAAAGACGAAGAAGTAATAGAATGCGAAGCGCCAGACCTGGACACTTTTCAATGGCTCAAGCTCGCTGAGAAAGCTGCCTCGCTGTCGATGCTCGCCCGCCTTTTGCGCCCGGATCACCGGATCATCTGCGGTGGTAAACCAGAATATCCCGGCCATCACGGCCAACAGAACTGCCCATATCTGCGCAACGGCGTCCCAGCCGAATGCGGTAAAGATGAAGGGAGCAATAAAGCCGGTGGCCGCTGCGCCAATATTACCGATACCAAAAATACCGAGCGCGGTGCCCTGTTTTTCCGAAGCGAAGAAGCGCGAAATATAAGCAACCCCAACCGCAAAGGAACCTCCGGCAAGGCCGACACCCATAGCAGCTATCAACACCTGCTGATATGTTTCGGCAAAAGAAAGCATGAAAGTCGCAAGCGCAGCAGCCAACATGGTCAGGGTGAAAACCAGCCGCCCCCCTTTGCGATCTGTCCAGATGCCAAGCGGCATACGCGCCAGCGATCCGACAAGGATTGGCAGTCCGATGAGCAAACCGAATTGGGTTTCACTCAGTGATAATTCGTCCTTGATCCCGATCCCGATGATCGAAAAGATGGTCCACACTGCAAAGCAAACGGCAAATGCCACGGTCGACATAGTAAGCGCCCGGCCGGGTGCTTCCTTAAGCGCGTCCTTGGTCACTTGCTGGGCGGAATTGTTCGCTGGCATTTCTTTCTCCGTCTCAATGGAGAAAC
Source organism: Sphingorhabdus sp. (assembly GCA_015478735.1). Taxonomy (GTDB): domain Bacteria; phylum Pseudomonadota; class Alphaproteobacteria; order Sphingomonadales; family Sphingomonadaceae; genus Parasphingorhabdus. The sequence continues at coordinate 11,827 of JADMKQ010000160.1, forward strand.
GCATGATGCGTGCCAATTGTCAGATTTTTGATATTTAATACTATTTATCAGTGCCTTATGGGAAATTGGCGGCAGATATCTGCTAAATAGCTGCCAAGTCATTGTGCAGCAAAATGCATGATTGATGAAATTTTGGGCATGCAACCGCTGTTACAAACGGGAGACTGTTCCGCGGCCAGATGTAACAAATTATATCTTGCAAATGCTAATGACTCTCAATACTGATTCAGACAATTACAAAAAGAGGGAGTTTTTCATGCGTACTGTCCGAGCCACAATCCTATGTGCCACCATGCTTGCCGCCTGCCCGGCTATAGCTCAGGATGATGTGGAAGGGATTGAGCAACAGCCCACTATTCTTGTCACCGGCGCGCGTTCGGAAAGCTCGACCTCGACAAAGACAGACACGCCGATCATCGAAACCCCGCAACCGATTACCGTTATCGACGACAAGCTTTATCTGGCTCAGGGTGCTGTCAGCATCAGCGATACGCTGAACTACGTCTCTGGCGTCACCGCCAATCCTTATGGCCCCGACAGCCGCGTTGACGGTGCATTTGTGCGTGGTATCAATGCGCTCCAGTTCCGCGACGGGATGCGCGACGTCTTTAGTTTTTACGCCAGCATCCGCGCCGACCCCTATAATTTCGACCAGGTCGAGCTGGTCCGCGGCCCTGCCTCGGTCTTGTTCGGTCAGGGCGCACTGGGCGGTATCATCAACCTTGTCTCTAAACGCCCAGAATTCGAAACAGCAGGTGAAGCCTCTATCCGCTACGGCTCATTCGACCGCAAAGAAGCATTGGTGGACCTCACCGGCCCGCTTGGTGATGCTGTCGCTGGCCGCATTGTGGCCCGCGTTCGTGATTCCGGTACGCAGACGGACTTCGTTCCCGACGACCGGATCATGTTTTCACCTTCCATAACATTCAAACCTTCACCTGATACGGATTTAACCCTGATCGGTCTTTATCAGGAAGATGACGGCGGCTCGACCTCACAATTCCTGCCCCTCGTCGGCACAATCCTCCCCAACCCCAATGGGCGGCTTTCGCACGATCTGTTCGTCGGCAAGCCCGGATGGGACCGCTATGACGGGCGTCTATTACAAGGCACAGCCCTGTTCGAACACCGCTTTGGCGATACGGCCCGTCTTAATCTTAAAGCGCGCTATATTGACAGTAATCTCAGCTATTTCACTCATTACGCCAATAGCTATTCCAACCCCACCAACCCCTATCTCGATCCTGAGCAGCGTATCATAGGGCTTTATGTAGATGGCAGCATTGCGCGGATGGAAATATTCTCCACCGACAATAACGTGCAGTTCAACTTTGATACCGGCTCAGCGGTCAAACATACTTTGCTCGCCGGTATTGATTTCAGTTTCAACAATGTCCGGAAGACGGGCGGCTTTGGATTTGAGACCATCGACATTTACAACATCGACTATGATGCACTGTCGGATTATGGCGGAGGCCTGCCGCAACCAAGCTCGCTATCCGAAGATGTCAAACAGGATCAGCTCGGCATATATGTCCAGGACCAGATCCGCTTTTTCGACCGTGTCTCTATCGTCCTGGGCGCGCGGCGCGACTGGACCAGTTCGCGCAGTTTTGCAGGGCAGCGCCAGAACGATGCCGCGACGACCTTCCGGGCCGGTATCATCAGTGAGGTAGTGAATGGTGTATCGCCTTTCTTCAGCTATACCGAAAGTTTCGAGCCCATCGCCGGAACAGCGAGCGACGGCAGCGCCTTTGTTCCCAAGTCGGGTCGCCAATTCGAGGCCGGGATCAAAATCCATCCCATCGACGACATTCTGCTGACCCTGACCGGCTATCATATCAAGGAAAGCAACCGCCCCATTTCCGACGACAGCACGCCCGATCCGAACGACCGGATACAGGTCGGATCACTGACATCAAAGGGCGTCGAGTTTGAAGGCAATGCCGCCCTGCCCGGTGACATGAATCTGATCGCCAGTGTCAGCTATAACGAAGCGGAAATCGACGGGACGAACCAGCAACTCGACAATGTGCCCAAATTCAACGCTTCGCTCTGGGCGACCAAGGGCTTCTCGCTTGGTGGAGAGACACGATTGCTGCTTGGCGGCGGTGTGCGTCATGTCGGCAAAAACCGTTCTTTCGGGCCGGCCTTCCCTGATGGTATCGTCACCCCCTCCTTTACTCTGGTCGATGCATTGGCCGAAGTCAGTTACGCCAACTGGAGCTTCGCGGTGAATGCGACCAACCTGTTCGACAAACGCTATTATTCGGCTTGTCTTGCACGCGGCGACTGCTTCATGGGTAGCGAGCGCAACATATTCGGCACTGTAAGTTACCGTTTCTGATGAGCGGCACCGGCATCCTCGCAGCAAGCTCGATAGCGGCGGTGATCGCCGTCCTCATATTGCGCCTGTCCTGGGGTAAACCACAGCGTTCAACAGTTCACAACGCCGTCGGCTGGGCTATGTTGGCCGCAGCGTTCATCGGCGGCTGGATGAGCGCAGGAGCATGGGGCGCAACAGTTGCATCGCTCTGGACCATAAGTGCGGCGATGGTTGTTCTCGGCCTTGCAGCATGGCGCTCTCCGCCAGCGCGCAGGAAGGCATCGAACCGCCGCGCCGGGATGCTTCCCGATAGCGGGCAGCCGACGCAGATCGGGCGGCGCATCGGAACTTTTCTGATCGTCACTATAGTGACAATGACCTCAGCGATCACGCTGGCGGTCGCTGTCCGCTGGCTCGCGGTTCTATTGGGCGCAAACGAAGCGGATGCTAATGTGCTCGCGCTTTTCACCGCTCCCGTAGGCTGGACCATTTTGACCTTTCTGATCCTCATGACCACGAACCGGAAACGCCAGTTCGCGTTCATTGCCGCAGCATGGGCAAGTGCTATTCCAGCTGTTATAACGGGGCAAGGAATCATAGGGAGCGCATTATGAGCGCCGTCATCGAACCGGGCACCGTCAAGCGCGCCCTTTCCGCCCATGCCGCCATTGGCCTTATCGCCGGGGCACTGCTTTATATTGTTTCGCTGACGGGGACTGTCGCAGTCTTTTATCAGGAATTGCAGCGGGTAGAGCAACCGAACGCGCCCGAGATGAACAGCATATCGCCCGAAGCGGTACAGAAGGGCGTAGAGGCTGTGCTGGCGAATGAAGCGGGGCAGCCCACGACAACGCATTTTTATGTGCACCTTCCGGTCAAGGAAGTACCGCGCGCCACCGCCACCACCGACACGCAGGCCGTGCACCTGAACTCGGATGGCAGCCTGGCCGGGCCAGAGGAAATTGCTTGGTCCGACTTTCTGGTAAACCTCCATTACACGCTTAACCTTCCAAGCCTGATCGGCATTACTATCGTTGGCATTCTGGGCGTGATGATGCTTGCGCTCGCGCTGTCCGGGGTAGTTGCCCATCCGCGTATTTTCCGTGATGCTTTTCGTCTGCGTGCCCGCGATAATGGCGGCGTAGGGCTGACGGACTGGCACAACCGGATGAGCGTGTGGACGCTTCCTTTTTCGGTTGCCATCGCGCTCACCGGCGCTTTGATCGGCCTCGCCACCGTCACGGCTTTTGCCATTGCTGCGAATGATTATGGCGGCGATGTCGAAGCCGTCTATGCACCGATCTTTGGCGAGGAGGGAGAGCCAGACCCTGCCCCTGCACCAGTGCCGAACGTGGCCGCAGCTTTAACTCACATGGCAGCCAACTATCCGGAGGTTAAGCCTACTTACGCCATCCTGCACGACCCGCTGACAAAAGGTCAGCATGTCCAGATTGTCGGCTTGCACGAGCGCCGCCTGATCTTTGGCGAATATTACGCCTTTGATGCCGCGGGCAATTTCCAGCACACGGCTGGCCTTTCCGACGGAGACCTGGGCCAGCAAGCCGCGGCATCAACCTACCGGCTTCATTTTGGCGACTTTGGCGGCATCTGGGTCAAGATCGCTTATTTCATCTTTGGCATCGCGCTCACCGCCATTTGCGCCACGGGCACCTATATCTGGCTAGGCAAACGCCGCCGCCGCGGGATAGATGAACCGCGCCTGAGAGGAGCGTGGAACGGTGTCATTGTCGGCACGCCGGTTGCGCTGATCCTGACCTTTGCCGCGCGGATCGCA
>JADMKQ010000161.1 GCA_015478735.1 Sphingorhabdus sp.
GTCAACGACTTCCAGCCCGCTAAAATCAACAGACCGCAAAGTGAATTTTACATCCGCAAACTCGGGACTGGCCAGCGGGCAGGGCGCACGCTCCACACCGCCTTCGACTGTCAATGCTTGTGCTTGCCCTTTTTCTGCCTCGCCCAGCAAGCCACGCTGGATTTCTTCCCTTGTCGGCGCTGCCACGGAAGATTGTGCCCAGGCAGCACTATGGACCGACAAGAGCGTCGATGCAGACAGAAAAAAGACCAGATTTTTTGTGGCGCGCGCTCGCGGCATATTCTTCCCCATTTTTTTATTCCCGCAGGATCAATCCCCGGAAATATTATAATTATTTCACGCCCCGGTCCCCGGGTTGCTACCCGATATGGAGCGTGAAATTTCTTTCATCATCCCTGGCTGTCCGCACCGACTTGCAGCGTTTCAACCAAAAGATCGAGCTGGCTCTGGCAACCATTGGCAATCAATGCGGCAGCCGCTTCGTCCAGATTTTGCGGCGCTTCATCCAGCATCACAAAATTGACTTCGACGGATTTTTCCACCTTTGATCCGATCAGCCGGTATTTCGCACCATCTTTCAGCGGAGCGGATTCCAGTGGCCAGCTTTTCAAAGGATTGCCTTTGCGCCAGGCGACTTCCGTCACCGTGCCGTTTACCGGTTCCACAACGCTGGCGGTGGCCGATCCGGTATAATCGGGACGCCATAATACCAGAGCATTGGCATCTGCGACGCAGAACTTGCCGCCTTTGGTCACATCAAGAAACCACAGGTTTGGGTTCTGAGGTTCGGCATCCGCTACACCTACACCTGCACTGCGAACCGCCCCGGTCCGTGCCCGGCTGCTGCCGCGATTGCTGATGAAGCTGGCCAGACGTGTCGAACTGCTTGTTTGTGCACTGGCAGTGCTGTTTAGCGAATAGGTGCCCGGACCTTTGAACACGCGGGTTCCGCCTTTGCCAAGGACCGTCACCATATCCTGGCTTTTCAGCGTCAATTTCGCATTAGCGTCCAGTTTTTTACCGGCAGGATAGGAACCGGCGGACGGACCTGTCGAGCGGACAACCATATTTTGTGCCACGGCAGCGCCGCTGACTCCAACCAGCAATATCGCTCCCAAAGCGGCCTTACCCAACCGTGCGGTGAGTTTTCCAGATTTGACTGTCGTGCTTTCAACCGAGTGCATAGCTTTCTCCATTCTTTGTTTCTTTTAATCGTTTGAGCAGATTGGAAAGACCTAGATCCTCGCCATATTGTGTCATCATGGCGCCAAGTGCTTGAACATAGCCATTATCACCGTTTTCATGGGCCGCTATGACTGCGGTCACTGCCTTCCGGTCTTTTTCTTCCCATTCGGGGACTGGTTCAAAAACCTCCACCGGGGTGGAGCGGCCGCGCAGGGTGATTTTGCCCATCGGCCGGTACCAGTCCAAACCGGTGCGCTCCATGGCTTCTTTGCTGACCAGAACTTTGGTTTCGAGGGATTTATTAGCGGCTTCCAGCCGTGCCGCTGTATTCATAGCATCGCCAAGGGCCGTATATTGGATGCGGCCTTCACCGCCGAAATTGCCCACAATCGCGTCACCATAGTGCATACCGACCCGGGTCCGGCCAATGGGAGGGACGCCTTCGGGGACATTTTTGCGGAACTCCTCGCCCGCTTCGTATAGTGCATAAGCCGCTTTAGCCGCCCGCTCGCCATCGTCCGGCAAGGACAGGGGAGCGCCCCAGAAACAGACCAGCGCATCGCCGACGAATTTATCAATCGTTCCGCCATATTCCAGCGCAACATCGCTGAGCCGGTCGAGATAATCATTAAGCAGCTTAGCAACCATCTCAGGCTCGATAGCGTGGCTTAACTTCGTAAAGCCTTCGAGATCAGTGAAAACCGCGAATATCTGCCGCTTCTCACCGTGCAGCGCGAGCTTTTCAGGGTTACGCAGGATTTCACCGGCGATGGATTTGGGAAGATATTTGCCCAATGCGCTCTGGGCAAATGCTCGCTGCTGTGAATTGACCGTTCTGGCCGCAGAACCAACCGAGGCATAACCGAACAACCAGCCAAGCGCCCAGCCGAATGCGGGCAAAGTCAAGGTATCAACATTCAGCTTATGCAAGGCGAAGGGGAAGACCAGAAAGAAAATGAACTGGGCGATCAATATGCCCGCGACCTTCAACGGATTGCCCACGGCAAGAGCGGAAATACCGCCGCCAACGGCGACAAGAACAGCGGCGACCCACAATATCCAGCTTGGGATCGGGGTCGGTATATCGTTGTCGAGCAACTGGGCCAGCATGTGCGCGTGGACTTCCAGACCGATCATCTTGCCATCGACATCTTGCAGGTTGCTGATCGAACCCACCGGCGTTTCAAACCGGTCGCGGTCGATAAAGTCACCGCCGATCAGGACATATTTATCCTTGATAAAGGACTGCAATATTTCCGCTGTCGCAGGATCGGCAAAACTTTCGATGGGGAATTTGTCGAACACAGGCATATCCTGCTGGGCAGGAACCAGATAGCGGATAGCGCCGTCATTTGCCGCAAATTCCGGATTGGGTCTGGTCAGGGCAATGGCCAGGAACGGCGGCAATCCTTCGGGTTGCACAGTCCAGCGCCGCGCTACGTCATCGCTGTCTGTCTCGATCAGGATGCTGGTTCGCTTGACGGTATCATTTTCGACATTGCCTAAAAACTGGTCGAGAAACTCGTGCTGGGCAAAGTCAATCTCGCGATTGGATTTGGGCGCAGCATAGGCGATGAAAGTCGGCGTTTTCATCTTGTCGAAAGACTCGAGTAACAGCGCATCGTCATCTTGCGGCATATCGAACAAAATATCGATGCCGATGGACTTTGGCTCGGCTTTATCAATACTTT
>JADMKQ010000162.1 GCA_015478735.1 Sphingorhabdus sp.
ATTATAGGTGAAAATCGCGGCCAGTATCAGGACGAAAAGCCCGAATATATAAAGGGCCATCCGGACTTTGCGGGTGGATGCTTTGGGTTCGGTTTCGGGATTGCTATTTACGGGTGCCATAGCGCTATCTATTGGTGCAAGCCATGGTCATAAACAAGATAAACATGCACAAGATTCAAATCGCCGCCTTGTCTGCGCTTGCCCTTTTGGTTTCAGGCTGCGGGGCTACGGGTGAACCCGCTGCGCCGCCGCCGAAAACCGCCGAAGAACTGGCCTATATTTCTGATGCCAGCCCGATTGAAAAAGCCCGGCTGGACGCCGCGATTGCGCCGCTTTTCGACGACCCTGCGATGGCGGAAACCCGCGCGCTGCTTGTCATGCATCGCGGCAAGATTATCGCCGAGCGCTATGGCAAGGGCTATGACGAGAATACACGGTTCATAAGCTGGTCGATGGCGAAATCCTTTACCGGCGCGCTGATAGGATTTCTGGTAGCGGACGGGCGGCTGGTGCTGGATCATCCCGCCCCGGTTCCCGACTGGCAGCGGCCCGGCGATCCGCGTGGTCATATCACTTTGCGTCATTTGCTTCACATGTCATCCGGCCTTGACCATACCGAGGTGGCGGAAGAAGACGGCGCGACCGTGTTCGAGGCCGACACCAACCAGATGCTGTTCCTTAGCGGGGCAAGCGATGTTGCCGGATATGCCGAAGCGCGGCCGATGGAAGCAGAGCCGGGCGAGAAATATGAATATAGCACCGCGACCAGCATGATATTATCCGACATTATCACGCGGACATTGACGGGCAGCAGCGATCCACAAATCCGCCGCGACGCCGCGATGCGCTTCATTCGGGGCCGCTTGCTGGAGCCTTTGGGCATGAATGATACGGTTTTTGAATTTGATCCCAACGGGACGTTTCTGGGCGGTAGTATCATTCATGCGACGGCCCGCGATTATGCGACTTTCGGTGAATTTCTGCGGCATAAAGGAGCACATAAGGGCGCGCAGCATTTGCCGGTTAACTGGGTCAGGTTCATGCTGACATCATCGCCCAATGATCCGGCCTATGGCGGGCATATCTGGCTGAACAAGGAACGCCCCGAAGACCGCAACGAGGTGCTGTTCCCCCATAGCGCACCCGAAACAATTTTCGCTGCGCTTGGTCATCAGGGCCAGATGATCGTGGTATCACCGCAGCAGAAGCTGACCGTCGTCCGGCTGGGCAAGACACAGAATGATGTGCTGCATCCGGTGAATGACCAGATTGGCCGGATCGTGTCATTATTTTAGGGGTAAAAAGAGCGATCCGGAGAGGTCAAAGTTCACAAAGTTCACACCAAGGAACCGCCCTTTTCCGCCAATCTCTGTTTTGAGTTTGACATTTTCGGCCATACGAAAAGCATGGGTTTTAGACAGATGAGACAGAGCCGTTCCGGCTGTATCATAAGGGCGTATCTGTAGGACAGCCCTGATCTCAAAATCATTGCCTTGGCAGTGCAGATTACAACCGGAAGCGACCCTCGACCACCGTCACGCATTTACCGCCGAGCCATGCGCGCGGATTGCTGGCGTCATCGTCAAAGCGGCAGTTCACATAGCCGCCGCGCGTGCTGGCCTGATAGGCCGTGAAGCTGTCCCGGCCCAGTTGCTTTGCCCAATAGGGGGTCAGCACAGCATGGGCCGATCCGGTGACGCTGTCTTCATCGACGCCGCCGCCGGGGACAAAGACACGGCTCAGCGCATCGGTGTCTTTACCCGGTGCGGTGCAGATAAATTGTTCTTTGCCCAGTGCCGCCAGCGCTTTGAAATCCGGTTTGAGCGCCAGAACCTCGTCCGCTGTTTGATAGCGGATGACATTATAGCCGCCTTCATGGAATTGGGTTTCAACCGGAGCGCCACCAATCAGCGGAATGATTTCCGGCCGCTCTTTGCGGGACGGCGGATAGGCTGGCAGGCCGAGCGAATAGCCGTCTGCGTCCTGGACCACGGTCAATATGCCGGCTTTGCGGGTGCGAAATGTCACGCTGTCCCGATGCGGATCTTGTGACAGGATGATATGGCCGCTTGCCAGTGTGGCGTGACCGCACAGGGCAATTTCTACGCTTGGAGTGAACCAGCGCAATTCATAATCGGCCTCTCCGCTTTCGTCGGGCAGGTAGAATGCGGTTTCCGCGAAATTATTTTCCTCGCCAATGGCCTGGAGCACATCGTCGGCGAGCCAGCTTTCGAGCGGCATTACCGCTGCCTGATTTCCGGTGAAGGGCCGATCCGTAAACGCATCGACATGGTAATAGGGCAAGGTCATTTCTAAGCTCCTTTCCGGTATTCGGCTGGTCAGCTTATTGCATATTACTGCGTTATTTTAAACATTAGGGCGCACTCCCCCCGTGTTTGTAAATAGGATTGAGCCAGCACTATCCATCAAGGATAGAGTATCCCTTCGCTCCAGCCCTCACCGTCACGGACAAAAACCCGGCGTTCGTGCAGGCGGTGAGCGCGGTCTTGCCAGAATTCAAAGCGCTCCGGCGTCAGGAGATAGCCTGACCAATGGGGCGGGCGCGGAACGTCCTGGCCGTCAAAGCGGGCCTGCATCTCTGCGAAGCGATTTTCAAACGTAGCGCGGCTGTCCAGCGGGCGTGACTGGTCCGAGGCCCAGGCGCCAAGCTGCGAATCCCGGCTGCGCGTGGCGAAATAAGCATCCGCAACTTCGCCGGTGATATGGGACAGGCTGCCCTCTATCCGGATTTGCCGGCGCAGGCTTTTCCAGTGGAACAGGATCGCGGCCTTTGGATTGGCGGCAATATCACCGGCTTTGCGGCTTTCCTGATTGGTATAGAATATGAAGCCGTCCGGTCCGTGTCCCTTTAACAGCACCATGCGCGCGGAAGGCTGACCATTGGCATCGGCGGTCGCGATGGTCATCGCGTTGCTGTCATTAAGCTCGCTCTCACGCGCTTCCGCGAACCAAGTGTCAAACAGAGTGAAGGGATTTGTCGTCATGGAATCGCCTGTCATAAGGAAAGTGGATATTGCGCGCCTGGCTTTTATTCCGCTGCGCTCGTCTTGTCATATTTCATTTCCAGATAACGGCCACGGATCGACAGATTGTCTATATCGCCCTTGGCAATCTGGCGGGTCACGTCGGAAATCTCTTTCTCGATCAGGGACAGGCCGCTGACAAGCTGCTCATCGGGGGACTTTCCGCTATCGCTGGCTTTCGACCGCATCGAGGCAGGAATGGCGCGATATCCGGAGATCAGTTCCGGCAGATGCTCGCCCATCAATTTCCGCACTTCATAGGCTGCTGGCTGCGTTTCATCGAGCTTTTGCAGTTGCGGCGACAGCATATCAAGCTGCACCCCGATGGAGTTGACGATCCTTACCGCTGGTGCGGGGAGCGCCGGACGCTGCGATTCCAGCCAGATTTCGGTCTTCCCGGCGAGCGTTTTCAGGTCAGACTGCACCAGTGATTGCGGCGTCGGTATTTTCATCTGCGGATATTTCATCGCCGCCCAGATACCGCCAGCGATCAGCCCCGCCGAAATCATCACGCCCCAAAAACCGATGCCGTTCAAAATGCCGCCGACCACGGCTGCACCAACCAGAACTGCACCTGTGACCAGAGCAGCGCGTCCCAGTTTTTTGATGAAATGCCCGCGTTTCAGGCTTTCCGAACGCTGGCCGATCGAACGGTTATAGCGCGCGTCCTGCAACGCCCGGTTGGCACCCATCATGATCTGGTCGGAGGATTCTGTCATCACTTCTCTATTCTTCGAGCGCGCTCAGCAGGTTTTCCGTCGGGCCTTCCAGCGCGGCTTTGTCCTGCCCCTCGGCCCGGGCGATATAGCCTTTGGATTTCTCGATCTCGCCGGACAGGGAGTTGACCGTCGCTTTCATATTTTCCAGCGCTTTCAGCTTGAACGTGTCGATATTGTCCATCGTGTCATAGACGTTCTGGAACGCGCGTTGCAGGGTTTCGAGCGGGATGGTCGCGGATGCGGCCTGTTCGTGGATCTGTGCGGTCTGGTTTTTCAGCATCTCGCCGGTGCTGTCGATAATCCCTGCCGTGGTGGTGTTGAGCGCCGTGATCTGGTCGAGCACCAGCTTCTGGTTGGTCAGCGCCTGTGCCACTGTCACGCCGGTTCGCAGCGCGTTGACCGTCGTCGTGCTGGCGCGGTCCACGCCCTTGACCAGCTCGACATTATTCTTTTTCACCAGGTCCAGCGCCAGATAGCCCTGCACCGTCACCGCCATCTGGGTGAGCAAATCCTGGGTCCGCTGGCGCACATAGAAAAGTGCGCTTTCACGGATGGCCTTTGCCTTGGCAGGGTCGGTGGCGTCGAGTTCCGCAGCCTTGTCCTCCAGCCGCTGGTCCATGACTTTTGACACATGGATCATCTGTTCCAGTCGGCCCATCGCGGCCCACAGGTTCTTGCGCTCGACATCAATCGCCGCATTGTCCATCAGCAATTCGTCTTTGCCGCCTTGCAAGCGCGACAGGATGGACGAAATATGCCCCTGCGCGCTTTTATAGCCGTCGAAATAATTGCGGAGCTTTGACCCGAAAGGAATCACCCCGAACAGCTTGCGCGGAGCAAGCAGGTTACCGCGCTTGCCGGGATCAAGATCCTCGACCGTGCGGCGCAGTTCGGAAAGGTCCGCGCCGATGCCCGATTCCTGATCCATCGAGCGGACGGGACGGTCCAGAAAGCGGTTGGACTGGCCAGCCGCTTCGGCAATTTCCTTGCGGCCCATATTGGTAATCTGGTCCACCCTTTTGCCGAATTCGGGGCTGTTTTCATCCTGCGCGACCAGATCGTCGATAAAATGATCGACCCGCTCTTCCAGCTTTGACTTGATCTCGTCACCAACAGGCACAAGCCCGGCGGCTTTGGAAGGCGTGACAGCGCTAACCGGTTCCGGCGGCGTCAGGGTCAATTCTTCGGTCGCGGTAATCGTTTCGGCAGTCTTTTCAGTCTTCTCAGTCGCCATGGGTTCGGTCTCCGTATTGCTGCTTTCATATCACTATCACGGGCGCAGCACTATAAGGTTACAACTGGATATAATCACAGCAGATTTCAAGCGTTTCCAAACCGTATTATATAAATAATACAGTCAATGCAAGAAGCGCCTATTTCGCCGCCTCTTTCTTCGCCTGTTTCTTTAGGGCTTTTTCAACGGCGGGCGTCAGTTTCTCGACAATCACGTCAATCCCTTTTGCGTTGGGGTGGATGCCGTCGGGCAATATCAGGTCCGGCCGGCCCACGACACCATCCATGAAAAACGGATAGAGCGTGGCATCATATTCCAGCGCCAGCAACGGGTAGATGATGTTGAACTGGTCCACAAACTCCTTCCCCATATTGGGCGGGGCGAGCATGCCGGTGAGTATGACCGGAATATCGCGCTCGGTCAGTTTCTTGACCATCGCATCCATATTGGCGCGGGTTTCCGATGGTTTCAGCCCACGCAGCAGGTCGTTACCGCCAAGACCAAGCAGGACGAGATCGGGTTTTCTGGACAAACTGTCGAGCACAAAGTCCAGACGCCGCAGACCCGCCGCTGTGGTATCGCCCGACACGCCGGCATTGTGGACACGGACATCATGCCCCGCATCCGTCAGTGCTTTTTGCAGTTCCGGCACCAATCCCTCGTCAGGAGCAAGGCCATATCCGGCATAGAGGCTGTCCCCGAAAGCGAGGATCAGCGTGTCTGCTTCCGCTACGGGAGCCTGGGCGCCTTCCGCGTCGACAACCGTCTGTTGCTGAGCGCCGGGTAATGCGCCATTTTCTTCGCTTGCAGGGCCGCAGGCAATCAGAAGTTGCAGAATTGCCAAGCCAAACCCATATGTAACCAACCTGCTCAACATCGGATAACCCTTCCCGTCATGTTACAACAAACCGCCGCAACCAGCGACGATACCATTCCCGGATCACATATTGCTATTGATGCACAAAATGTCACCCTGTCTTTGGGGGAAGGCGACGCGCGTGTCGATATTTTAGGGGGCATCACCCTCGCGATCAATGCCGGTTCGACCGTGGCTTTGCTGGGGCCGTCGGGTTCCGGGAAATCATCCTTGATGGCGATATTATCCGGGCTGGAGCGTGCGAGCGGCGGAACGGTCAATATTGCCGGGGCCGATTTTGGCACGATGAACGAGGATGAGCTTGCGATTGCACGGCGCGGACGGGTGGGCATTGTGCTGCAAGCCTTTCACCTGCTGCCGACAATGAGCGCGCTGGAAAATGTCGCGGTGCCGCTGGAACTGGCCGGACAGGCGGACCCGTTTGGGATTGCGGCAAAGGAACTGGAAGCCGTTGGCCTTGGCGACCGGCTTCACCATTACCCGACCCAGCTATCGGGCGGCGAGCAACAGCGCGTTGCCATCGCCCGCGCCATGGCGCCGCGTCCCTCGATCATCTTTGCCGATGAACCGACCGGCAATCTCGACGGGGTTACGGGCGAGAAAATCATCGAACTGCTGTTCGAGCGGCAGAAAGCCAGCAAGGCCACCTTGCTTATCATCACCCATGACCCTGATCTTGCCAAGCGCTGCGACCGGATTATCGAGCTGCGCGACGGTATGATCGACAAGGATAATGGTTCGTGATGGCCGCGGGGGGCGCATGACGGACATCAGCAAAGCATGGACCATCGCCCGGCGCGACCTGCGCGGCCGGTTTGCGGGACTGCGCCTGTTAATCATCTGCCTGTTTCTGGGCGTCGCCACGCTGGCAGCGATTGGCAGCCTGACCAGCGCCATTTCGGGCGAGCTTGCCAATCGGGGGCAAAGCATATTGGGCGGCGATCTGGAAATATCCGTAGCCCAGCGCGAGGCGACACCGGATGAGCTAGACACCCTGAAAGCCGTTGGTGAGCTGTCCGAAACCCTGCGCTTGCAAGCGATGGCGCGGCTGCCGGATAGCAGCGATACCCAGCTAGTCGAACTGAAAGGCGTCGATGCGCCCTACCCGCTTTATGGCGATTTCACCTTGCAGGACGGCCAGATTGCGCCACCGCTCGGCCGCGATCAGATCTATATCTCCCCTGCCCTGCTCAATCGTCTCTCGCTCCGGACAGGTGATAGTATCTCGTTCGGTGAGGCGACTTTTACCGTGACCGGCATTATCGGTGACGAGCCAGACCGTCTGAGCGAGGGGCTGTCGCTAGGGCCAGTGGCGATTACATCACTGGAAGGGCTGCGCTCCACCGGCCTGATCCAGCCGGGCAGCCTGTTTCAAAGCAAATACCGACTGAAGCTGCCCGCCACCACCGATCCGGGCGAATTGCGGGACAGTCTGGAGCAGCAATATAAAAACGCGGCCTGGGAAATCAAAACCCGCGACAATGGCGCACCAAGCACACAGCGCTTTATCGAGCGTATGGGGCAGTTCCTCACCCTTGTCGGACTGGCATCGCTGGTCATCGCCGGGATTGGCGTCGGCAACGGGGTTGCGTCCTATCTGCGCGGGAAGCAGGGCGCGATTGCCACGCTCAAAATATTGGGCGCGGACAGTGCGATGGTCTTTCGCATCTACATGTTCCAGATATTGACCGTCGCGCTGATCGCCATAGCGGCAGGACTGGTCATAGGCGCACTGGCTCCCTTGCTGATCGTCGCTGTGGCAGGCGATGCCCTGCCGATACAGCCGGAATTCGCGCTTTACCCGCTGCCGCTAATCGTCAGCGCCGCTTACGGACTGCTGATCGCGGTGATTTTCGCTCTGCCGCCGCTGTCGCGGGCGAAACTCATTCCCGCTGCCGGACTGTTTCGCGGGGACATCCGGTCGTGGCGGCAGGTGGACAGGCCAACATGGATTGCCGTTGCTCTGGCTGTTGCGGCCATTGTCGCGCTGGCCGTAGGAACGGCGCGTGAGCCTCTATTCTCCCTCGCCTTCATTGGCGCGGCGCTGGGCATATTGTTGTTGCTCAGCCTGCTGGGCATATTCATCCGCTGGGCCGCCAGCAAAGCGCCTCGCCCCAAACAGCCCCTCTTGCGGCTCGCCCTCACCAATCTCCACCGGCCGGGTGCGCAGACTGGCCAGTTGGTTGTCGCCCTTGGTCTTGGCCTGACCCTGTTCGCCACCCTGGCCGCTATCCAGACCAGCCTGACCAACGAAATCCGGCTCAGCGTTCCGCGCGATGCTCCCAATTTCTTTGTCCTCGATATTCCGGTCGAGCGCGCCGATGCTTTTAAGGCCCAGGTGACTGCCGCCGCTCCGGACGCGCAGATTAACGTCGTCCCCACGCTGCGCGGCATCATTACCGAATATGGCGGACAAGTGGTTTCCGAACTGGACGAAATACCCGAAGGCGCATGGGTGCTGCGCGGTGACCGCGGCCTGACCTACAGCGCCGTTCTGCCCGAAGGCAGCGAGATTGCCGCCGGTTCATGGTGGCCCGAAAATTATGACGGACCGCCGCTGGTGTCGGTGGACGAAGAACAGGCAGCGGCGCTGGGACTGAACGTAGGGGATAGCCTGACCGTCAGCTTGCTGGGCGTAGAGATCAAGGCAAGGGTTGCCTCGCTCCGCAAGATTAACTGGCGTAATTTCGGGTTTAACTATGTGCTGGTTTTCCCGCCCAATGTGCTGGCCAATACGCCGCATAATGTCGCGGCCACTATCCAGCTCGACGAAGCGAAAGAAGATGGCTTGCTGCAGTCACTGCCAGACGCGTTTCCGTCCATTTCGATGGTGAAGGTCAAGGAAATCGCGTCGCAGATCGGCACGATACTGGACCAGATGGCAACCGCCATTGCTTCTGCTGCATCCATTGCCATTTTCTCCGGCATCGCGGTGCTGATCGGTGCGATTGCGGCATCACGCCAGTCACGCATTTATGACAGCGTGATCCTGAAGCTGCTGGGTGCGACGCGGGCGCAGATATTGTCAGCGCAGGCGATTGAATATGCGGCGCTGGCGCTGATCCTGTCTGCTGTCGCGCTGGGTCTTGGCCTGTTCGCCGGGTGGTTTGTCATTACCCAGATTTTTGAATTTACTTGGCAGCCGGACTGGATGATCGTCATGCTCACACTGGCCATCGGCGCGGTGATGACGCTGGGCATCGGATTGTTAGGCTCTATCCCTGTGCTGTCGGCCAAACCTGCGCGCGCGCTGCGCGAGTTGTGATTATTTCTTTGCCAGTTGCAGGGCCACCGGCGCTGATACAATCAACTGGCTCAGGTGATAGAGCAGCAAAGGTAACAGGACCATCCCCGCACGGTCCGGCGGAAAGATGATCGCGGCCAGCGGCGCGCCTATGGCGATGCTTTTCTGCGCTCCGGAAAACAGCAATGTCTTGCGGTCCGCGCGCACCAGATCGAGCCATCCGCCCAATGTCCATGCGCCGCCAAAACCCAAAGCCAATATGATGCCCAGCCCCGCCGCCATCAAAGCAAGCTGGCCCGCATCGACCTGATACCAGGTTCCGGCCAGAACCGCGCCGGAAAAGGCTATATAGACAACAATCGCCACGACAATCTTGTCCAGCCAGCCAACCGGGCCTTTATGCTCGATAATCCATGGCCGCACCCAGCGCTGGATCAACTGGCCAATCACGAATGG
Source organism: Sphingorhabdus sp. (assembly GCA_015478735.1). GTDB lineage: Bacteria > Pseudomonadota > Alphaproteobacteria > Sphingomonadales > Sphingomonadaceae > Parasphingorhabdus. The sequence continues at coordinate 9,575 of JADMKQ010000162.1, forward strand.
CAGCAACAGGATCGAGAATATCCGCACAAAGCCGCCCGTTGTAATCATGCCGCCCGCTGCACTGGCGAGCAGCGCGAACATCACCGGCGCAATCACCACCCCGCACAGGTTGGTGAAGGCCGAGGATACGATCGAAGCCGCGACATTACCGCCTGCAATTGAGCAATAGGAAGTGGCCGATTGTATCGTGGACGGCAAAACGCCAAGGAACAGAAAGCCCAGCGCCAAATCATGTGGTAGAAAATTGTCCAGCAGCCTTGATGCCGTCAGCCCCGCAATCAGCATCACACCAAAAACATAAGCAAATATAGCGCCTTGTAAGCGCAAGTTACGAAAGCCTGCCACAACTTCCGAACGCTCCAGACGGATGCCGTGGAGCAGGAAGACCATGAAGATACCGGCTGATGATATAATGCCACTGATGCTGGCAAAGCGCCCGCTTAATGGAAGCAGCAACGCCAGCGTCACCGCGCCCAGCAAAAGCCAGATGAAACGGTCGGAGGCAATTTGTCGAAGGACTGGATAAAAGGATGACATTCACGGTGCAGTAGAGGATTCGCCGGAAATTGCCAGAGGCCGCGAACGCACCCTAAGCTGCTCTCATTCCACAGGAGTCGCATTCGCTTGCGGGATATACTATAGTGTCCGCGATTTCTGCTGCCTTATGGAGCGGCAATAAACTCGATTTCTAATGTTGCGATGCAACAAAAAACAGGTTAAGGGCGCACCCTCTTAAAAGGTGCAGCATGATTGCTCCCTTTCCTCTATATATGGCAGAATTATATATGTCCCTTCGCAACATCGCCATTATCGCGCACGTTGATCACGGTAAAACCACCCTTGTGGACCAGCTTTTCCGTAGCTCTGGTACATTCCGCGACAATGAACGGGTTACAGAACGCGCGATGGACAGCGGCGATCTGGAAAGAGAGCGCGGCATTACGATTCTGGCAAAATGCACCAGCGTCGAGTGGAAAGGCACACGAATCAACATTGTCGATACACCCGGCCACGCCGACTTCGGCGGCGAAGTGGAGCGTATCCTGTCAATGGTGGACGGCGTGATCCTGCTGGTGGACAGCGCCGAAGGAGCGATGCCGCAGACCAAGTTCGTGACCGGCAAGGCGCTTGCGCTCGGCCTGAAACCGATTGTTGTCGTCAACAAGATCGACCGTCCCGATGGCCGCGCCGAAGAAGTATTGGACGAAGTATTTGACCTGTTCGTCAACCTGGACGCCAATGACGAACAGCTTGACTTCCCAGTCCTGTTTGCCAGCGGCCGTAATGGCTATGCCGGCACGACACCGGACGTGCGCGAAGGCGACATGTCCCCGCTGTTTGAAAAGATTGTCGAGCATGTGCCGGAGCCTGACGTTGATCCCGATGCCGATTTCAAATTCCTCGTCACCCTGCTCGACCGCGACAATTTCGTCGGCCGTATTTTGACCGGCAAGGTCGAAAGCGGAAGGATCAACCTCAACGCACCGATCCACGCGCTGGATATGGACGGCAAGATCATCGAAACCGGCCGCGCGACAAAGATCATGGCCTTCCGCGGACTGGAACGCGTTCCAGTAGAAAGTGCTTCTGCTGGCGATATTATTTCGCTGGCTGGTCTTACCGATGCCACGGTTGCCAACACGATCTGTGACCCGTCAGTCACCGAACCCATCGCAGCGCAGCCGATTGATCCGCCAACACTGTCGATGAACTTTGCCGTGAACGACAGCCCGATGGCCGGACGTGAAGGCGACAAGGTAACCAGCCGCGTGATCCGCGACCGCTTGCTCCGCGAAGCCGAATCCAACGTCGCTATCAAGGTGACCGAAAGCGCCGACAAGGACAGCTTTGAAGTGGCTGGCCGCGGCGAATTGCAGCTTGGCGTCCTGATCGAAACGATGCGCCGCGAAGGTTACGAGCTTTCCATCTCCCGCCCGCGCGTTCTGTACCGTGAAGAAGATGGCAAGCGTCTGGAACCCTATGAAACCGTCGTTATCGATGTGGATGACGAGCATAGCAGCACGGTTGTCTCCAAAATGCAGCGCCGCAAGGCAGAACTGACGGAACAGCGACCATCCGGCGGCGGCAAGACCCGCCTGACATTTTCCGCCCCGTCACGTGGTCTGATCGGCTATCATGGCGAGTTCCTGTCCGACACGCGCGGAACCGGCCTGATGAACCGTCTGTTTGAAAAATATGACAGCTATAAAGGCGTCATCGAAGGCCGTCCCGTCGGCGTGCTTGTGTCCAACGGAACCGGGACCACGGCGGCCTATGCGCTTAACGCGCTGGAAGATCGCGGCATCCTGTTTGTCGGTGCCCAGACCCCGGTTTACGAAGGCATGATTATCGGCGAAAATGCCAAGCCGGGCGACCTTGATGTCAACCCGATGAAGGCGAAACAGCTCACCAACTTCCGCGTATCCGGCAAGGAAGATGCCATCCGCCTGACCCCGCCCAAGGTGATGACGCTGGAACAGGCCATTGCCTATATCGACAATGATGAGCTGGTCGAAGTGACACCAAAGAATATCCGTCTGCGTAAACGCTATCTTGATCCCAACGAACGTAAGAAAGCGTCTCGCCGGGCTGATGCTGCCTAAGCGAAATATTCTGGCCTAGAGTGTTCCGGAACCGGTATTTGCCGGTTTTGGCCCACTTTTGCGCCGTTTATTTTGTCGTTGCTTTTCAATGATGGTGGCGTAGGCTGACCGCTCCTATAACAAGGAGGGGAAAATCAATGGAATGGATGGTCATGCCGCTAAAGCGCTACGCGGATTTTAGCGGGCGTTCACGGCGTAAAGAATACTGGATGTTCGTGCTGCTCCAGCTACTCATTATCATAGGAATATGCATAATCGCCGTCGTTTTTGGTGGCTTCTCACCCGATATTTCCGGTGGAATGCCAGCAGGCGGCGGATTGTTGATGGGATTACTCGGCCTTTTTACCCTGGCCTTCATCATCCCGTCTATCGCTGTTCAGGTTCGCCGCTTTCACGATCAGGATAAATCGGGCTGGTTCGTCCTGCTCAATCTCATACCCTATATCGGCGGGTTGGTCGTGCTGGTGTTCATGTGCCTTGATGGCACGCGAGGCACGAACCGCTTTGGTGAAGACCCCAAGGCGCGCGGGACTGCCGGTGAAGCTTTTAGCTGAGCTGTCGCTTTACAAAGCACATTAATTTCAGTCTGTCCTATACGGCAAAGCCTCGCTATATTCCGGTCGAGGCTTTGTCCTTTTGCTGCTTTTTGAACTCGCTTGCGATACATATCCGTGCGAATGAAGAAATGAGCCAATCAACATACCGACAGAACAGGAATCACTCTCCATGAATGAAGAAAAATCGTCTGAAGCTGAAAATCAGGCAGATACCGGCCCGTCTACACCCCCCGATCGTCTTGCCATCCACCCGCGCAGCAAGTTTTACGGCGGCGAAATGCTGGGCCGCGGCATCGGCATCAATTTCCGCGGAGAGCGCAAGCATAATATCGAAGAATATTGCGTGTCCGAAGGCTGGGTCAAAGTGCAGGCCGGCAAAACCCTTGACCGCAAGGGCAACCCCCTGTTGATCAAGCTGAACGGCGATGTCGAAGCATGGTTTGAAGATCTGGGCGACGATGCACCAAAGGTTAAAAAAGACGCTTAAACATGACGCTTAAAGGCGCCGAATAAACTTCTGAATATAAAGACTAAATGACAAGGTGCCAATCAAGACACCTGACATAGAGAAGAGGATATAGGGGATGGCTTTTACTGGTAAAATAGTCTGGATCACCGGCGCTTCATCAGGAATAGGCGCCGCATTGGCACAGGCATTTGCCGGTGAAGGCGCCCATATCATTCTGTCCGGCCGGCGTCTGGATGCTTTGGAACGCGTGGCAGCAGATATCAAAACCGATACGCTGCTGCTGCCGTTTGAAAGCACCGATTTTGACGCCCTGCCCGCCAAGGTTGCCGAGGCGATGGAATGGAAAGGCAAAGTTGATATATTGATCAACAATGCCGGAATCAGCCAGCGCAGCCTGGCGCTTGATACTGACCCCAATGTCCACAGCCGGATCGTGAATGTTGACCTGCTCGCCCCGATATGGCTGACCCAGCTTTTGCTGCCGCACATGATCGGCGCGGGCGGCGGTCATATTGTCGGGATAAGCTCGGTGGCGGGCCGCGTCGGCGTTCCGCTTCGCACCGCCTATTGCGCCGCCAAGCATGGCCTGATCGGTTATATGGACGCCCTGCGTGCGGAAACCGAGAAGCGCCATAATATCCATGTCACCAATATATTACCCGGTTCCATCCGCACCGATGTTTCCCGCAACGCCCTCACCAAAGATGGTAGCAGACGGGAAAAATCCGACGCAGTAATCGACAATGGTATGGAGCCATCAGAATGTGCGCGCCAGATTGTGGAAGCGGTTGCCAATAAAGTGCCAGAACTGATTGTTGCGGATGGTCCGGAACTGATGTTCGCACAGTTGCGGCAGAGCGATCCGGAAAAACTGTTCGGGATAACCGCCACAATGGGCGCGCAAATTGCCGAGAAATATGAAGCAGGAGAAGACGATTAATGACATTGGTCTTACTTGAAAAAGCGGACGGGGTAGCAACCATCACCCTCAACCGGCCGGAAGCCATGAATGCCCTGTCCCACGCCCTTCGCGGTGCGTTCTTTGAGGCATGTCAGGGTGTTGCGGAGGATGACGACATCCGCGCTTTGATCGTCACCGGCGCGGGCGAGCGGGCGTTTACTGCCGGGCTTGACCTAAAGGAACTGGGTTCATCCGGTCTTGGCCCTGCGACCGACCAGAAGCCTTTTAGCAATCCCTGCAAAGCGCTTGAAAAGCTTGAAATACCAGTAATTGGCGCGATTAACGGCGTCGCTGTTACCGGCGGTTTTGAACTTGCGCTGGCCTGCGATGTGCGGATTGCATCGACCAATGCCCGCTTTGCCGACACCCATGCCCGTGTGGGCATCATCCCCGGATGGGGACTGTCACAGAAATTGTCCCGTTATATCGGCCTGTCCCGCGCTTGCGAGATGAGCTTTACCGGCCAGTTTCTGGACGCCGATACTGCCTGTAGCTGGGGTCTGGTCAACCATGTCTATGCACCCGAAGATCTGATGCCCGCGGCGAGGGCGCTGGCCGCCGATATGGCGACCATTGATCCGGGATTCATGAAGACCTATAAAAAGCTGATCCGCGACGGTTATGACCGCAATTTCAAAGACGCTCTGGCTTTGGAAAAAGAAGTCACCGACAGCTATAACAGCCATGTCAGCGCCGAAGAAGTCGAACAGCGCCGGCTGGCGGTAATCGAACGGGGAAGAAGCCAGAAAGGCTGAGCCGCCGCGAGCTGGCCTACCCCGGATTCCCTTCTATTTGCGGCATTTCCTGATTGATCTCGACCCATTTCTGTGCGCTTTTGGTCCAGAAATGTATTTGCGGAGCAAGAACAGCCGTGTCATCTAGCGTGCCTGCCTTCACAAAGGTGAAGCCGGGCTGCGTGGGCACGGTTGTCAGCACGGGAGAGCCGCATTTGCCGCAAAAGTGCCGCTCGACAAGATTCCCTGTTTCGCTGCTATCTTCATAGGTTGTCAGGTCGCCCTCGACTTCGATCTGGTCGTTGGTGACACCAAACAGAACCGAATAAGCGCTACCCGACTGCCGCTGGCAATTCTTGCAATGGCAGACGCCGGTCATTTTCGGCTCTCCG
>JADMKQ010000163.1 GCA_015478735.1 Sphingorhabdus sp.
TCAAAACCGTCGGCTTCATAGTTCAGGCCACCGGAGATGTTCAGGGTTTCTTCGCCCAGACGTTCACCGGTTTCATTGTTTCTGTAGAAACCGCCAAAGCTGTTGAAGCTTGCGGATACAAAGCCACTCAAGCCATCAGCAATAGGCGCTGCGATACGTCCGAAAACTTCATACTGGTCGTGGGTTGCAGCGGTAAGTTCAAAATCGACGCCCAGATCATTGACCGGACCGCGAGAAACATAGTTGACTGCACCGGACAAAGTTCCGCGCCCGAAGACTGCGCTCTGCGGGCCTTTGATAACTTCTACACGGCCAAAGTTTTCCAGGTCGAGAGCTGTTGATGCGCCGACGAAAGGAATACCGTCAACGAAGAAACCAACCTTGCCTTCGGAAAACAGGATGTTGGAAGCGCCGCGGATAACCGGACGGTCGCCTTCACGGCCAAATGCCGACTGCAACTGGAAGCCGGGAGTAAAGTCGGACAATTCTTCGAGTCCGGCGATATTTGCATCGTCAATCATCTGCTCGCCAAATACGTTCACCGTTACTGGCACGGATTGAAGATTTTCTTCTTTCTTACGCGCGGTAACGATAATGACGTTGGCGTTCGCTTCTTCTGCGACGCTCTCATCCGCTTGTGCATAAGCAGCAGGGGTTACTACCAACGCGGTAGCGACCATCAGTGCTGATTTGATCGACATGTCTGCAAATTTTTTCATATATCTCTTCCCCCTAGCGCCAGCATTGGCGCGGTTTGGTAATCTGGTCATGCCAACTTTCATTTTCTCGATAATTTGTCCAGACAAATATTCCCATCTAAGTAGGTTATTGGTCTAAACTGTGACAAAATAGTCATTTAATCCCGTAATTAGATGACATTAATGCATGTTCTCTTGCACTAATCTGGTTCCAAATGTGACCGAATCACCTTCCCGTTCAGCGTCTGGGAGCGATGAGGGCAACAGAATTAAAGATTGCAATCACTGTTCTTGCGTTTATTTGTCTGGACAAATTTTAAGGAAGGACATGCCCATGCCAGCCTATCTGATCATCACCGCCCATATAAAGGACAGGGATGCGTTCATCTCTGGATATGGCGCGGCGGCTGGCGCTCTGGTGGAGCAATTTGGCGGGAAATATGTCCTTCGCGGTCCTGGTGCCAAGCTGCTGGAAGGCGATTTCGGTGACGGCGCGTCGATGGTCATTTCCGAATGGCCGGACAGGGACTCGGCCATGCGATTCTGGAACAGTCCGGAATATGCCGAAGTCAAAAAGCTGCGTAAAAATATTGCCGACTGTCAGGTGTTGTTGATCGAAAGTCCGAAAATCAATGCCGAAAATAATGGTTGATATTACCGGTCAGGCAGTGCCTGTAATTCCCTCCCCCAAACCAGAAGCGCGATGATGAATATGAAAGCTGATACTCCGGAAACAAAAGCGCCTGCGCTCCCCTATCCCAGCGCGGCGACCGGCTGGTTCATCGTCATCATGCTGACCATTGCCTATATTTTCAGCTTTGTTGACCGCTATATTCTTGGCTTGCTGATCGAACCGATCAAGGCGGAGTTTGACCTGTCCGACCGTTCGATCGGCTGGCTGCTTAGCGCCTTTACGCTGATCTACGGTTTTGTCGGCATCTTCATGGGCTGGCTGATTGACCGGGGCAAGCGCGTGTGGATCGTGTCGATCGGTATCGCCCTGTGGTCAGCCGCAACCATCGCTACCGGCACGGCGAAAAACTTTGTCATGCTATTCGCCGCCCGCATGGGTGTCGGCGTGGGGGAAGCGACGCTTAGCCCGGCGGCATTCTCGATCATCGGGGACAGTTTCCCGACCGAACGGCGCGGCAAGCCGATTGCGTTCTATTCCGCCGCACTGCCCCTTGGCGCAGGTATCGCATCGCTGCTCAGCGGCGCGATCATCGCGTGGACAGCGGCAAGCGGGAACCAGACCCTGCCCTTGTTCGGAGAGCTTTCTCCCTGGCGCTTCACGATGATAGTAGTCGGTTTGCCCGGCATATTACTGGCGCTGTTTTTCCTGTTCATCAAGGAACCTGCCCGCCGCCCCGTCGCGGCATCGCCCGATGTTATCGCCGGCAGCGGCTTTCGCGATGCGATGAAATATATCTGGGATAACAAGCTGCTTTATTTCGGTTTTCTCTCGATCATCGGCACCATGACCGCCATTGCCTATAGTCAGGGTTTCCTTGCCCCGACGTTCGAGCGCACATGGGATTGGTCACCGCAAAAATTTGCCTTCGCTTATGGTATAGCCATGCTGGTCATCGGTCCGGTGAACATGATGGCGATTGGCGCTATTTCCGACTGGTGGACCAAAAAGGGCGTAAAAGATGCTTCGCTGCGCCTGCTCTATATCGGCTTCCTGATCCTGATCCCGACCGCTGCGCTACCGTTTTTCATGCCAAGCGGGGAGCTGGCCTTTGCCATATTGTGCCTGAACATTGTCGGTATCGGCATTGTCACGACCATCGGCGTCACCGCGCTGCTGGTCATCACTCCGGCGCAGATCCGCGGGCAGATTGTCGCGCTTTATTATCTGGCGATCAGCTGGTTCGGATCACTTGGCCCCATCGCAGTGGGTGAGCTGTCCAGCGGCGTCTTCGGTGAAGACAATCTGCAATATGCGCTGGCCGCTGTGCCGATCCTGTTTGCGATCGTGCCCATCTTGCTGATGCCGCTCACCCGCCGCCTTTACCTGACGCAGATGACCAAGCTGGGCGAAACGACCGAATGATAGGTAGTGAAATTTAAGGCGGGCTTGCTGACCTAGACCCTGTTTAATTTTGATTGAATCAAAATTGGGGCCTA
>JADMKQ010000164.1:0-6728 GCA_015478735.1 Sphingorhabdus sp.
CAAAATGAACCCCATTTGGGCTGTCAGGAACACTCCTAGAACTAATAGGCTGGCAATGTGGTTCAGAAGTCATTCCCGCCTTCGCGGGAATGACGGTCGGGAATAGCCCCACTGTCACTTTCGGTGATTAACGTCCCCGGCTTTATGCGCCATCCTCTTCAAAAATATAATGATGTGGAGAGAAGCCTATGGCGGTCCGTTCTGTGCAAGAGAAGCTTCAGGAGTTGCTCGACAAAGAGGAAATCTTTGCGCTGTCCTCCACCTATATGCGCGGCCTTGACCGGTTGGAGCCTGATCTGGTGCGTAGCGTCTATCATGATGATGCCACCGATGATCGCGGCTTTTTTCAGGGCGGGCCGGATGCGTTTGTGGATTTTGCGATGCAGGCGCTCGCCGGTCATAAGGCCAATCACCACATGCTGGGACAGGCCAGTATCGATGTCGAAGGCGACGTCGCTTTCGGGGAGATATATTTTCAGGCCTATCACCGGACCATTGAAGACGGCGCGGAAATGGATTTCGTGGTCATCGGCCGCTATGTCGACCGCTATGAAAAGCGCGATGGCTGCTGGAAAATAGCGCACCGCAGCGAGCTCAACGATGCCTGCTGGTCACATCCGGCGAGCGACGACTGGTTCCAGTCCACACCCAATGCCTTGCGCGGCGCACGCGGCGCTGACGACCTGTCATCGAAAAAAGAAGTTCTGAGAACATTATAGGAGTTTGATATGGCCACTATCCAGACAAAAAGCGCGCCCGGGACAGCGCGCTGCGAAGGACCTTCAACCCGCGACATCATCCTGAAAGACGAGCATAAGGCCCCCGGTGTCATTACCGAGGAAAGCTATCGCTATCTGGGCGACGAGGATGTGGACTATGCGGCCTATTATAGCGAGGAAGTCCATAGGCTCGAAATGGATAAAATGTGGCCCGAAACATGGCTGTTTGCGTGCCGCGAGGAACATATCCCCAATCCGAAAGACAGCCATGTCTTTGACGTGGGCGATTATTCGGCCCTGATCATCCGGCAAAGTGACGGGTCGATCAAAGCGTTTATCAATAGCTGCAAACATCGCGGAATGCAGTTGCAGGAAAACGGTACAAGCGATTCCCTGAAAGTCATACGCTGCCCGTTCCATGGCTGGACCTGGGGAACGGATGGCAAGTTGATGAGCATCCCGTGCGCGTGGGACTTTCCGCATGTCGACAATGCGGAATATGCGCTTGATGAAATTGCTGTGGACACTTGGGGCGGCTTTGTCTTCGTCAATTTCTCATCCAGTGCGCCGCCGCTGATGGATTATCTGGATGTTCTGCCCCGGCAATTTGCCGGCTGGCCAATGCAGAACCGGCATCTGGTCTTGCATATCCAGAAGACACTGCCCGCAAACTGGAAAATGGCGCAGGAAGCGTTTCTGGAAGCCTATCATGTGCTGGCCACGCATCCGCAGGGGCTGGCGAGCGCGGGGGATGCCAATGCGCAATATGACATCTGGGGCGATCATATCAGCCGCTTTGTCCATACCATCGGCACGCGCAGCCCGCATTTGAAAGGGGAAGGATCAGAAGCCGAGATTCTGAAAGCGCTTGGCGGCGATGACCTTGGGTTGAGCCTCAAAAATGGCGATACGGCGCGGAGCGTGTTTTCCGAGCATCTGCGCTCCACATTGGGAGAGGCAATGGGCGTTGATCTGTCCGGAGTATCGACCAGCGAAATGATCGATTCGATCGAATATCACTGCTTTCCCAATTTCATGATCTTTCCGGGTATCAGCCTGCCGATGGTCTATCGTTTCCGGCCCGACGGGGACAATGTCGATCAGTCGATATTCGATCTGATGTTCCTGTCGCTGACGCCCGAAGGCACGACTCCGCCCAAGGCGCCGGAACCCGTCAAGATCGGTATCGAGACATCCTATACCGAGGTTGAAGGGATGAACCCGCGGCTGGGAAATATTTATGACCAGGACACGAGCAATCTTGCCCGCCTGACCAAAGGTATCAAGGCCAGCCGCAAAAAGGGCCAGACGCTGGGCAATTATCAGGAAGTACGCATCCGTCAGGTTCGCCAGACGCTGGACAAATATCTGTCTGCTTAGGCAGGTTCCAGATAGATAGGCCGAACGGCCGGGGATTATTTCCCGGCCGGAAAGAACCCGTAATAGGGGTCTTCAGGGAAACGGCTGCCCCGGGTCTTTAGCTTGCCATATAGGTCGCCGTCCCACCGCGCTGTCGACGGGCCATTGCGGTTCCAGTCGAGCACATAGACCCGTTCCATGATGCGCCATTCGCCGCCGCGCTTGGTCATGCGGTCAAGATAGCGGCCGCCGACTACCATTTCGACGTCACCCTCTCCATCGGGAGAAGGAAACTGGTGATAGGCCACGCAATAGCTCTGCACCTTTGCTTCATCACCGCGCAATTCGATCAGATGGCTGCCGATATTGTGCATGGTGGCATGCATTGCTTTGAGCGCCGGCATCAGCATCTCGCAAAACTCCATGGCATTGCCGGAAAACGTGCCATGGTCATCGGTCCCGTCCGGCCAATATGCGGATTTCAGCATATCCAGGTCGCAGCGGTCAACGCCGTGGGAGTAACGGACAAGAACGTCGTAAATAGCCTGCTTATCGATGCAATCCTGTAGCGCCTTTTCCATAAAACTCTCCTGCTTGTTTCCGGGAAGCTTGTGCATGTGCGTTCCGTTAAGGACCAAGCATAGAGGTCATGCGAATGACTTAGCTTTTCTCTAAAATGATAGTGATTTCCGGGAATACGAATCTGAAGCAGCGGCCCTAAAGTGGCACTTGCAGCCTTGCGCTTGGGATTTCTTGGGTCGCTCAGCCCGCGGGCGAGCCTAGAAGAAAAATGGTGGGCGATGACGGGCTCGAACCGCCGACATCTTCGGTGTAAACGAAGCGCTCTACCAACTGAGCTAATCGCCCTTCTATGGGTCGTCCCATGAAGCGTTCGGGGCCATTGCCAAATCATGAGGGCTTTGGCAAGCAACTTTCCGCAGGGCGTTTGCAAATTATGTAAAACGGTCCCCTGAGCTGCCGTCACTTCCGGACGTTTTTGCTTTCTCCTCTTATCGTCTTTTATTACGTTTTTAGGACAAATCCGGATGTGATCGCAAATTAACGGACGCTCCACGATTCGACAAGTTTACCCGATTATCCACAGGATTTTTTCTTTGTTTTTCAATCGATTAATGGGTTCATGCGGATTTCTCGCATGTTGCCGTGTCAATCTAATTATTTCATTTTTTTTACATCCCCGGCCTTGCTCGACTCACTCCGGCGGGCTTATCAACGGGCAACGGTTGGTGGCCACGGATGCGATTTCCTGGCTATTGTGACATTGAAAACAGTACCGTCGGAACCCTGTTTCCGGCTTGCGGATTTCTGTGCCCGTCGATTCCTTTGGCTGGGGATCTGGCGGGAAGCGTGTAGCTATAGTTCGGGAATGCAATTTTGCATTGCCGCTGATGTGAGGTAATTCGGGGGATGTTAGTGGCTCAAGGTTCAGATGAGGTCGGCGCGAAACACGCCATAGAAGCAGCAATAAACCTGGGCGCCGATATGGCTCCCCAAACTGCGGAATCAGAAGAAGAGGTCGGAATCCGTCTGGCCGATACGTGGCATATGATCTGTGGCGGACTGCGCCGTGATCTGGGTGCCCAGATTTTTGGCCAGTGGATCAAACCGATCGCCCTGTCCCGATTCGATTCGGTCAGCGGCGAACTGCACGTCGTTCTGCCATCGGAATTTGCCGCCAACTGGGTGCGCGACCGCTATGCAGAGCGCCTGCTGCTGGCATGGAAGAGCCATTATGCCGCGGTTAAAAAAATTACTTTCACCGCAAAGGCCGGTAGCGCCCGAATCGCTCAGGTAAAAAAGAGCAATGCCGTCCCGCTTCAGGAAAGCAGCGACGCTGCTACCGGAAAGTTCCGGCTTGATCTTGATCCGCGCATGACCTTTGACGAATTTATTGCGGGACATAGCAATGTGCTGGCGCTCAACGCGTCACAGCGCATGGCTTCGGCGGAAAAGCCGCTGTTCAGCCCGCTTTACCTGCAATCATCGACCGGTCAGGGCAAAACCCATTTGATGCATGCTATCGGCCATGCCTACCGCGCCGAATTTCCGGACGCGCGGGTTATTTATATGTCGGCGGAACGCTTCATGATCGAATTTGTTTCGGCCATGCGGCGTAACGAGGCCATGGAGTTCAAGGCCGCGCTGCGCGACGCCGATCTTTTGATGATTGACGATATCCAGTTCATCGTCGGCAAAAACTCCACACAGGAAGAATTTCTCCACACGGTTGATTCGCTTATCAGCCGCGGCAAGCGTGTCGTCGTTGCCGCCGACCGTCCGCCACAGGCTCTGGATGGTGTGGACCAGCGACTATTGTCACGGCTGTCGATGGGGCTGGTTGCCGATATTCAATCCGCCGGCCTGGAACTGCGCCGCGACATATTGCAGCACCGTATTGCGAGCATGCCGCATCAGGACGTGCCAGCGGATGTGATCGAGTTTCTCGCCCGCACCATCAGCCGCAACCTGCGCGAGCTGGAAGGTGGCCTGAACAAGCTGCTCGCTTATTCCCAGCTTACTGGTCGCCCGATCACCCGGGAACTGGCCGAAGAGCAATTGTCGGATATTTTGAGCGCATGTCGCCGCCGGATCACAATTGACGAAATCCAGCGCACCGTGTGCGAATATTACCGGCTTGACCGTAACGAGATGTCATCAAAGCGCCGTGCCCGCGCCGTTGCGCGGCCGCGTCAGGTGGCAATGTATCTTGCCAAGGTGATGACCCCGCGCAGCTATCCAGAAATCGGCCGGAAATTCGGTGGCCGCGATCACAGCACCGTCATTCATGCCGTCAAACTGGTCGAGCAATTGCGCGGCGAGGATACGGAAATGGACAATGATGTCCGGATGCTGCTGCGCCAGCTTGAAAGTTAAGCGCGGTCAGGAATCCCTTACCTACAGCATTTAATTCTTTTCCGGAGCAACCGAGATACGGACGCGTTCGCCGCTATTTCCGGGGAAGTTGGTAAACATCGCTTCCACCAGATTCGGCACCAGATAGGTCAGGTTCTTGGAACGTGACTTGGCTTCTGCCGTGCCTTCGAAAAGGCGCTCGCCATCAACGGCCCGGTCAATCTTCATATCCAGTTGCGCGGTGTAAACCGTAAAGCTGCGCACGCCGCCATAGCCGTTAAAGCCATAGCCGCCGAACAGGAACGGATCATAATAGCCGTGGAGATAGCGGTAGCGGCTATAATAGCCGCGGCCATAGAAACCCGGCCGATAGAATGGATCATAATCGGTAACGACCTTTTCCCGGCCATCGTCGATGTCATAATCCATGCTGACAATCAGTTCTGCCGCGGCAGGATCTTCGCTCAGCGTATAGCCGAAATTGACCATCTGCGCTTCGACCATATCGGCATATTGGCCGAATTCCAGCCCGCCAGCCAGTTCAGGGTCGGATGAAACCACCGCAAAGCTTTGTCCCTGCGGCACTGGCAGAGCCTGGAAGCGCTGCACATCGGCGCGGAAAGGTGTCGCACATGCACCAAGCGCAAGAACAGCAAGCGGCGCCAATAGCGTCAATTTCATATTCTTTGGTGCTTTAAGCTGGGGCATTGTCATCATCATTCCTTCACCATGCTCACCGGACTAACTATCCGGCATCTAATGAATATAATAGCTTATTCATGCTGAACCACCTTTGAACGGCAATTTAAGGCAATTCGTCTCGTTTTCATCCGTTCCGGATGTTGATTTTTTGACGCCCTGCCTGGCATCTTCCTGCCAAACATACACGGCAAAGCCCGTTAAAACAAAAGTTTATCTTCTTTTGTCTATTCGCAGACAAGCAATGCTGCGCACCATATTGCATCCGGATAGGACCATGATCCGTTCGACTTCCATCCACTTTGCAAACTAACCATTGGACCAAACTAGCCGTTAGTATTTGATTTTATTTGGAAAGAATGTTCAAAATGCTGGAAGCCCCCGATATGTGTGAAGCAGAGTTTTTGGAAGAAAGTGTGACTTATATGAGTGAATTGGGGGCGAGCGATATGTGGGGCGGCCAGATATTGCTGGTTTCAGACGATAACCGCCTGCGCGCGCTCTATAGCCATTCCATTGAATTGCTGGGCGGGCGCTGCGCCTTACTGGACATGAATTGCACAGGCGATGAACTGTCGCAGCGGTCGAACGTGGCGGCCGTCATCATTCAGGTGAGCGAATGGAGTGAAGGCCAGCAAGCGGCGCTCAACCGGGCCGCGCAATATTGCGAAACGTCCGGCCTGCCCTTGCTGGTCCGGGCCGATCTGGATCTGCTCGACGCAATATTGGGTGCCGTTACTTATGAATATGTCGAACATCTGCTCAGTGATAATATCGCCGAACTGTTCGTGTCGCTGGAACATCGAACCCGGCAATCGGCTGGCAGAATGCACGCGGACCGGGATGAAATCGATCTCTCCGATCTCAAGAAAATCTCTGCCGATGTAGAGCGCATTGCAAGGGCGCTGGTCAAACTGTCTGGACCGGAACAGGGATGTGCGGACCGGCCGCTTATCGCCAATCCGTTTCAGGAGCCTGAAGCCGGTTTACAGCTTCATGATGCGTCCGCCGGTTACACGGCACAGCCGTCGCTAGACAATATGCGAATTGGCATACCTATTGACATGACCCCGCACA
>JADMKQ010000164.1:6828-15234 GCA_015478735.1 Sphingorhabdus sp.
AAGACCATGACAGAGGAACGGATTTTCATCCGCCGGGCCGATGAACGGGATGGCCGGCGCATCTTCATCGAATTGAGCGATCAGGCAACCGCAGCGATGGTCGGTTATTTCGCCATGATCCGCCGCAGTGGATTGATGCTGGCCTGATTCGTCCCTTCTGATTCGGGCAAAAGAAAACCCGCCAGAAACCGGGCGGGTGATTCTTTTGTCCGATTCCGGCGCATACCGGAATCATTCTAAGCTATCGCTTAGGCGAGTGCAGCAACGCGCTTTGTCAGGCGGCTGAATTTCCGTGAGGCCGTGTTTTTGTGGTACACACCGCGAGCAACGCCGCGTGCCAGTTCCGGCTGAACATCAGCAAGAGCCGTGGTTGCAGCTGCTTTATCGCCTGCTTCCAAAGCCGCTTCAACGGATTTGATCTTCGTGCGAATCCGGCTGACACGGTTCTTGTTAATGGCCGTGCGGCTCGCGTTACGACGGATACGTTTCTTTGCTTGCGGCGTATTAGCCATGGATTTTCCTCAAAAACTGAAATGCTGGATAGCCGCGCATCACAGAAGTAACACCGGCTTAAGTCGGCGGTCATTAGCCCTGTTGGTGATTCCCGTCAACCTTGGATTCCAACTGCCCCGCGCTTTATTGATAGGTCGCCTGTCACTTCTGGCATTTTTCGCAGTAAAAGGTCGATCTGCCGCTATCCACTTTACGCAGGACCGGCGCGCCGCAGGCACATTTCTCTCCCTCACGGCCATAGACCAGCCATTGTTTCGAGAAATAGCCCAGCTCGCCATCGGGCTGCACAAAATCGCGCAAAGACGACCCTCCGGCGGCAATGGCTGATTTCAATACCTGTTTGACCGCGATGGCCAGCCTGTCATAGCGCGGCCTTGAAATCCCTCCGCCCATCCGGCGCGGATGGATTCCTGCCATGAAAAGCGCTTCGCAGACGTAGATATTGCCAAGCCCCGCCACAATATGCTGGTCCAGCAGCAATTGTTTGATCGGCGCTCTTCGTCCCTTCGTTGCTTCCTTCAGATAGGCTCCGTTAAAAGCATCGCTCAAAGGCTCCGGCCCCATTGCGGCAAAAGCGGGAAAGCTGTCCAGATCATCAAGGCGGACCAGATCAAGCGAGCCGAAACGCCGCGGATCGTTCAGCACAAGGCGGCGGTTTTCCTCTGTTTCCAAAAGCAGATGATCGTGCTTTTCCAGCTCGCTAGGGTCAATCCGCCAGCGGCCGGACATGCCGAGGTGGAATATCATCACGTCGCCCCGGTCTGTCTCGATCAAGCCATATTTCGCGCGCCGGGTGAGCCGCGTAACGCGAGAGCCGGTCATGCGCTGGCGCAGATCAACGGGAATCGGGCGGCGCAAATCGGCGCGGCGCGGCTCGACCAGGGTCAGCCTTTTCCCCTCCAGCACCGGGCGTAAACCCGCCACCGTTGTTTCAACTTCGGGTAATTCTGGCATGATGCTCCCAAATAACAGGCCATATCGCCCTGAGCCGCTTTATCCCATGCAGCGGCCATAGGGTGATTGCAGTGCCGCCAAGCGTCGTCTAATGCTTGTCGCTGAAACCCGCTCCATATAGATGTAAGCGGATAATTCCAAGGCGTGAGCAACCAATATATGACCGGAACCAAAACAGTCTCCTTCGGATATGAAGAAGTAGAAGAAGATGAAAAAGTTGGCCGGGTCGGCCAGGTTTTTTCCAGCGTCGCCAGCAAATATGATGTGATGAACGATGCGATGAGCGCGGGCACGCACCGGTTGTGGAAGAATCGCTTTGTGCGCCGGGTCAAGCCGCGCGAGGGGGAGGAAATCCTCGACATGGCGGGCGGCACCGGCGACATCGCTTTCCGCATGGTCGATAGCGGAGCCAATATCACGGTGGCCGACATCAACCCCGACATGCTGGCTGCAGGCTTGGACCGCGCGATTAAAATGGGCGAAGGACGGCTGGTCTGGAGCGAACAGAATGCCGAAGAACTGAAATTTCCCGACGCCCATTTCGATGCCTATACGATCGTGTTCGGCATCCGCAACGTCACCCATATCGAAAAAGCACTGGCCGAAGCCTACCGCGTGCTGCGCTATGGCGGGCGGTTTTACTGCATGGAATTTTCCAAAACCCTGTGGCCCGGCTTTGACAAAGCCTATAATTTCTATTCGCACCGCCTGCTTCCCAAGATCGGCAAAAAAATTGCCGGTGACGAGGACAGCTATCGCTATCTGGCCGAATCCATCGACCGCTTTCCGCCGATGGAAACATTTCGCGCGATGATCGAAAATGCCGGTTTTTCCCAAACGAAAGTCGAGCCGATGATGGGCGGGCTGGTCGCTATTCATAGCGGCTGGAAAGTCTGAGAACCCAGACGGCATGGCATCATCATTCATCCATATTTTTCGTCTGCTCAAATGGGGCCGCACGCTTGCCAAACATGGCGCATTGCGGGACATGGAAAAGCATAAGGCAACACCAGCGCCTGTCCGCCGCCTGTTCCGGATTGCGCGGCTTGGCACGTTCCAGCCCAAAACGCCGAACTATTCCGCAGCGCTGCAAGCCATTGGTCCCGCCGCCATCAAGCTGGGCCAGACCTTGGCAACCCGGCCCGATATTATCGGCGAGGAAGCAGCAAATGACCTTTTGCACTTGCAGGACAACCTGCCGCCCGTCTCGTTCGAGAGCATCAGGGACGAAATTGAAGCCAGTCTCGGCAAGCCGCTGGACACGCTTTACAGCTATGTTGATCCCGACCCTGTCGGTGCTGCGTCCATTGCACAGGTCCACCGCGCCACCACCATTGAAGGCCGCGATGTAGCGGTCAAAGTGCTGCGCCCCGGCATTATCAAGAAATTCGCCGCCGATATTGAAACCTATGAATGGGCAGCGGCGCATCTGGAAGCGATGGGCGGGGAAGCCAAGCGGTTGAGGCCGCAACTGGTTATCGCCAATTTCCGCCGCTGGACCATGCGTGAGCTTGACCTGCGCCGCGAGGCTGCTTCTGCTTCGGAACTCGCGGAGCATACGGCCAATGTAGAGCGGTTCGAAGTTCCGAACATTGACTGGGACCGGACATCGGGTCGGGTGCTGACGCTCGACTGGGTGGACGGGATAAAAATTTCGCGCCGTGACGAGCTGATTGCCGCGGGCCATGACCTCGACGATATTGCCAACCGTCTGGTCCACAGCTTTTTGAAGCAGGCGATCGAGGCGGGCTATTTCCACGCCGACATGCATCAGGGCAATTTGTTCGTGAAGCCGGACGGCACGATCGTCGCAATAGACTTTGGCATCATGGGGCGGATCAATAAAAAGGCCCGCTTCTGGTTAGCGGAAATCCTCTATGGCCTGACCACGGGCAATTACCGCCGGGTCGCCGAAATCCATTTTGAAGCGCAATATGTGCCAGAGCATCACAGTCTGGAAGATTTCGCTACCGCCCTGCGCGCTGTCGGCGAACCCATGCGCGGCAAGCCGGTGAGCGAGCTTTCCGTTGGTGACATGCTAGACGGCCTATTCGCCATCACCCGCGATTTCGATATGGAAACCCAGCCGCATCTACTGTTGCTGCAAAAAACCATGGTGATGGTCGAAGGTATTGCCACCGACCTTAACCCCGAAATCAACATGTGGGACACCAGCGGCCCCTACGTCAAAAACTGGATCCGGGACGAGCTGGGGCCGGAAGCCGCGATTGCCGACCGGATCAACACCGATCTCGACACGTTGTTGATGCTGCCCGACATTGTCCGGCGGCTCGACCAGCAATTACCGCGCAAGGGCGGCGCCCCGCCACCGCCCCCCATCGCCGATATCGAGCTGTTATGGGAAAGACGCGGACGCGCCAATGGCGGCGGCGGCTTCTGGCGCTATGCCGGGACCGCTGTAATCGCGGCTGCGGCTGGCGCAGGGGCGGTCTGGATGGTAGTTAGCTGATATGACAAAACCCAAACATATCCTGTTGATCATCGGCGGCGGTATTGCTGCCTATAAAGCGTCCGAGCTTATCCGCCTGATCAAGAAGGAGGGCATGACAGTGCGCTGTGTGCTCACCGACTCAGGGGCCCAATTTGTGACGCCGATGACGCTGGCTGCCTTGTCAGAAAATGAGGTTCACACGACTCTCTGGTCGCTGAAAGACGAGACAGAGATGGGACATATCCAGCTCTCCCGTGAAGCGGATCTGGTCGTGGTTTGCCCGGCGACCGCCAATCTGATTGCCAAAATGGCGGGCGGCATTGCCGATGATCTGGCGACAACATTGCTATTGGCTACCGATACGCGCGTGCTTGCCGCGCCTGCGATGAATGTCCGCATGTGGACTCATCCGGCGACCCGGCGCAATGTTGAACAGTTACGCCGCGATGGCATCATTGTCATGCAGCCCGATGAAGGCGACATGGCTTGCGGCGAATATGGCCCCGGCCGCTTGCCGGAACCGCCCGCGATAATGGCAGAGATTATGGACCAGATTGGCAAGAGCCGACCGGGAGCAAGCCTGCTTGATGGTCAGCCTGCTTTTGCCCCCGACAAGACAAAGTCGCTGCAAGGCAAGCATGTCCTTGTCACCGCTGGCCCGACCCGTGAGCCGATTGATCCGGTGCGCTATATCGCCAACCGCTCTTCCGGTCAGCAGGGCTTTGCCATTGCCGAAGCGGCAGCCGAAGCGGGAGCGCAGGTTACCTTGGTCGCGGGGCCGGTGAACCTGCCGACACCCGCAGGTGTGGTTCGCGTTGATGTTGAAACCGCACTGGAAATGGAAGCCGCAGTTTATGACGCCCTGCCCGCTGACGCAGCGGTCATGGTCGCGGCTGTTGCCGATTGGCGCACAGACACACGCGCGCAGCAAAAGATAAAGAAACAGAAAGATGGCGCTCCCGCCCCGCTGAAAATGGTCGAGAATCCCGACATATTGGCGAGCCTGGGCAAACATGAACAGCGCCCCGGGTTGCTGATCGGCTTTGCTGCCGAAACGGAAAAGGTCGAGGAACACGCCCGCGCAAAACTCGCCAAAAAAGGCTGTGACTGGATCGTTGCGAATGATGTATCTGGCGATGTCATGGGCGGCGCGGAAAATAGCGTGCATATTGTCACCGCAAGCGGCACCGAAAAATGGGAGCGACTTCCCAAGCCTGAAGTCGCCCGGCGGCTGGTCGCGAAAATCGTCGAAGAAATCTGAGGGAAGAATGTTTGAACCGATTGAGATAGCCGTAAAACGGCTGGAAACAGCGGGCGACCTGCCCCTGCCTTCCTATGAGACGCAAGGATCAGCGGGCATGGATGTTCGCGCGGCAGAAGCGGCCAATATAGCGCCTGGCAAGCGCGGACTGGTCGGCACCGGCTTTGCCTTTGCCATTCCCGAAGGTTATGAAGTGCAAGTGCGCCCCCGTTCCGGTCTGGCTCTGAAACAGGGCATATCTGTGCTCAATACGCCCGGCACCATCGACAGCGACTATCGCGGAGAGATAAAGGTGATCCTCGCCAATCTGGGGGATGAAGATTTCGTCGTCGAACGCGGCGACCGGATTGCCCAGATTGTCGTAGCACCCGTACAACGAGGGACGCTGGTCGAAGTCGCGGACCTTGATGAAACAGCACGCGGTTCCGGCGGTTTCGGCTCCACTGGCGTATAGGAACAGGACTGGTTTGAGCAAAGCATGAGCGCATTAACCGACGAACAGCTTGACCGATATGCCCGCCATATCGTGCTCAAAGACATAGGCGGTATTGGCCAGAAAAAGATTCTGGATGCCCATGTCCTTATCATCGGTGCGGGCGGCATTGGTTGTCCGGCTATCCAGTATCTTGCCGCCGCCGGCATTGGTGCACTCACCATCATTGACGATGATGTGGTGTCCCTGTCCAACCTTCAGCGGCAGGTTCTGTTCACCGTGGGTGACATAGGTAAGCCCAAGGTAGACGTTGCCAAAAATGCGGCGCAGGCGATTAATCCGGAAGTTGTAATAAACACGGTCAGTCAAAGGCTTATCGCGCAGAGTTTTGCCGAAGATGCGGCAAGCTTTTTCGGGCAATTTGATGTTATATTGGATGGCTCTGACAATTATCAGACCCGGTTACTCGTATCGGACCTTTCTCTCGCCCACCGCATCCCGCTAGTATCCGCAGCGATAGGTCAGTTTCAGGGGCAGCTTGGCATTTTCCGCGGGTGGGAGGATGACAAGCCCTGCTATCGCTGTTTTGTCGGCGACGCTCTGGACCCCGATGATTGCGATAATTGTTCGGAAGTCGGCGTGCTCGGCGCGATGGTCGGCCTGATGGGAAGTTTTGCCGCGATGGAAGCCATTCGCGTCATCACCGGCTTTGGCGATGATCCTGCCGGGAAGCTGCAACTTTTCGACGGCCTGCGCCCCTCTATGCGCAGTATCAACCTGCCCAAAGATCCCGAATGTAAAAGCTGTGGCCCGCTGGCAAGCGACTGAGTTACCCCACGCCGCTTTGCTTCAATAGGACAATCTCAGTAAGACAATAGAGTCTCGACCCACGCCGGGACCAGTTCCCCTGCTTTGCCCATCCGGCTTTCATGGAAATAAAGGCTGCCGTCAGAGGGATCGAGATTCATCTCCAGTGCCTGAGCCCCGTAATGCCGCGCCGTCTGGACAAAACCCGCTGCAGGATAGACCGCGCCTGATGTGCCTATAGAAACGAACAGGTCGCACCGTGCCAGTGCCAGTTCGATCTGGTCCATGTGATAGGGCATTTCCCCGAACCAGACGATATCGGGCCGGATCGTCCGCTCCCCGCAATGGGGGCAGGCCGGACGGTTGGAAAAATCATCCGTAATCACCGAGCGTTGACCGCACGAAAGGCAAAGCCCGTTCAAAAGATCGCCATGCATGTGGACAAGTCGGCTTGATCCTGCGCGGTCGTGCAGGTCATCGACATTTTGCGTCACCAGCAGCAGATTGCCGCCCCATTCCGCATCCAGCCGTGCCAGCGCCTTATGCGCGGCATTGGGCTCGACCGTCTGTAATTTGGCGCGCCGCTCATCATAGAATTTCAGCACCAGATCGGGATCGCGCTGAAACGCTTCCGGAGTGGCGACATCCTCGACCCTGTGGCCTTCCCACAGACCGTCCGGTCCGCGAAAAGTGGCGACACCGCTCTCCGCGCTAATTCCCGCGCCGGTCAAGATCACTATATTGTTTATTTCACGCATACGCTATGCCAGCAGCTTCCAATAAAAAATGCAAGTCTATGGGAATGATATTATGACATCAATCGGGATTATTGGCAGCAAGGGCCGCATGGGACATGCCCTTGTCAACGCGATTGGCGAACGGGACGAGCTGAACCATGCAGGCGGAGTTGACCAGGATGATGATCTGGAAGAGCTTCTTTCCAATAGCGATGTGCTTGTCGATTTTTCATCGCCGGAAGGCCTTGGCAAACGTATGCAGCTTTGTGCCGAGGCGGGGAAGCCGGTCCTGATCGGGACCACTGGCCTTCAACCGGCGGATCATCTGTCCATTGATGACGCAGCATCTACCATAGCTGTTCTGCAAACCGGCAATACCTCGCTTGGCGTCAACATGCTGGCGGCGCTGGTGAAAGAGGCTGCTTCCCGGCTGGGCGATGACTGGGATATCGAGATCGTCGAAATGCACCACCGGCACAAGGTGGACGCCCCTTCCGGCACGGCCTTGCTTCTGGGTGAAGCCGCTGCAGAGGGTCGCGCGATCAATCTGGACGCACATAGCGAGCGCGGACGTGATGGACAGACCGGCGCACGGGCCAAAGGTGCAATCGGCTTTGCTTCACTACGCGGCGGATCGGTTGCGGGGGATCATCAGGTCATATTGGCAACCGATGAAGAGCGTATAGAGCTTGGCCACCGCGCCGAAAACCGGATGATATTTGCACGCGGCGCCGTAAAGGCGGCACTCTGGTTGGTGCAGCAAAAGCCGGGGCGCTATGATATGGCCGACATGCTTGGCCTGAAATAAAGATTCATGAAAAAAGCCGATATTTTCGAATTTTATTCCCGGCTGGCCGAGGACAATCCCTCACCGGAAACCGAACTGAATTATGGCAATGTCTATCAACTCGTCGTGGCCGTCGCCCTGTCCGCGCAATCCACGGATGTCGGCGTCAACAAAGCCACGAGGTCGCTCTTTGAAATCGTCAAAACACCGCAGCAGATGGTGGATCTGGGCCTTGATGGCCTGAAAGAGCATATCAAGACCATCGGCCTGTTCAATACCAAGGCGAAGAACGTCATCGCTTTATCCGAGATGTTAATCGCGGATTATGGTGGCGAAGTCCCCGCCGACCGTGACGAGCTTACCAAGCTTCCCGGAGTAGGCCGTAAAACCGCCAATGTTGTAATGAACTGCGCTTTTGGAGCGGAAACTTTCGCAGTCGACACCCACATATTCCGCGTCGGC
>JADMKQ010000165.1 GCA_015478735.1 Sphingorhabdus sp.
ATTGATATAGTGGTCATAAGGCAGCAGCAAAGCATCCGGCTCGTTGGCAATGACGAAATTGGATGTTACCTGCTCGCTTCCCCAGCGGGCCCATCGTTCATCTCCCAGCAGGCGCGCCGCCTCGCACGAGAAAGCTTCTGCCAGTGCCCGGCCACCCTCTGCGCGGGCGAATCCTGCAAAACCGGAGCATCTCCGCACATATTGCGGACTTGCCAGCATCGGCAGTGATACGCGGTCCAGCACACATTCAATCGCCCCTTGGACATGCGCGGCTGGATTGTGCAGATAGTCATCGTCGGACAGTTGCTCTGCTACTTTGGTAAAAGGTTTTAGTTCGGAATCAGGGTCACCGCGCAATGTGAAGCTGCGGTTCGCGGCAATGGCATCGGCAATGTCCGGAATATCGCCCAGCGTCACCGTGTCCGAATCAAGCTGTATGACATAATCAGTCGCCCGAAGATCGAGTATCGTCAGCAGCCGCTCCCACGTCCCCCCGCGCGGGCATGGCCCGGTATCAACATCATGAATCGAAATAATCCACGGATTGCCAAGCTGCGCCGCGAGTATATCACGGTCAGCGGGGGTCAGTGTGCCGTCATCCAGAATCATGATCCGTCCGCGCTTCAGCCGTGCATGCAGTGATTTTATCGCCACCAGATAGGGCAGCAAAACGCGCGTGCCGATCATCGAGAACAGGACCAGCCCGTCGTCTACCGGCACCACCGGCGGCGTATCCAGCACAGCGCGCGCAGCATTGCGGTGCGCGCGTTCTTTCCACAACTCGTTGAGTTTCTTTGCAACCCTACCCATTTATCGCTGTTACCTGTCCAATATCGCTGCGGTAACGATAGAGCAGAGAGGTAAATCTTCCGTAACGATTTCCGTTAGGACTGCTTTTTCAAGCTCTTGGGGAGCGTCGCTTATTACTGACTGTGCGATGGAGCGGGTGAAGGGAATCGAACCCTCGTCGTAAGCTTGGAAGGCTTCTGCTCTACCATTGAGCTACACCCGCAACATGTTACAGAACCAGAGATTTTGTCCGGTCCGTCAGTATGGTTTACACCATCCCGTGCAACAGGCTTGCCCAGTGCCACAGCGATATGCGCTTGGTCAACATAGATTCGTCTTGTCCCCGACACTTTCTTAAGCTGCGACCTCAAAATTTAGACATTGAGTAAAGTGCTATTTGGCGGCGTTGCAAAAATGCCGCACTGCAACATGAATCTGTTCCGTGCCTTCCACATGATCTTGGACGCAATCGGATCCAGGCGCGCTATAGTCCGCAGAATTCTGCTATTTCTTCAATGTTTTCAATCGCCTGAGACCATTACGCATGTAACCAATCTGTCATGGGTTAGCCACCGATCTGTAGCGCCCCCTGCCTATCCGCATCGGCGTTACGGAGACTCATTCATAAGGACGAATTAATGAAACTGAACTATCTTTTTACAGCCAGCGCAGTCAGCCTAGCTGCGGCTACCATGCTCGCTTCACCATCAGCGGCTCAATCGACCGGCTCGATCGACTTCGAAAACGAGATCGTTGTCTCGGGCGCACTGGAACGAAACGTCGGCGGCATAGATATTCCTGAAACGCCAAGAGCGAAACAGGTGCTGGACGAAGAAATCATCCGCCGACAACGCCCTGGCCAGACCGCTAACGAGATCGTAAACTTGGTGCCCGGCGTCAGCTTCCAGAATAACGACCCCTGGGGCTCAGGCGGCGGCTCGTTCACCATTCGCGGCTTTGCTTCCGACCGCGTGTCGCAAACGCTCGACGGCGTTCCGCTGAATGATTCCGGCAACTATGCGCTCTACACCAACCAACAGGTCGACAGCGAAATTCTGGATGAAATCAACGTCAACCTTGGCGTGACCGATATCGACAGCCCGACAGCATCGGCCACTGGCGGCACGATCAACCTGCGCACCCGCCAGCCTTCTGATAGCTTTGGCCTGACTACCAGTTTCGGCTATGGTAACATACTCTCCAAAGGCTCCGGCAACCGTCCCTATTACCGCATGTTCGGAATGGTCGACACTGGCGACATCACTGGAATGGGCACAACGGCCTTTTTCTCGGCAAGCTACACGACCTACGAAAATCCGTTCAACAACTATGGCGAGGTAGAGAAAAAGCAGTTTAACGGACGGATCTATCAGGCACTCGGCAGCAGCGGCGACTTCATTTCGGTTGCCGGCCACTATAACGAGAACCGCAACAATTTCTTTGGTTCGTTCGCACTCGATGCGCTGCAAGAGCTGATCGACGCTGGCGACAAGGAAGCGCGCTTCTACGAAATCAACTATCCCTGCACCCTGCCGACCGCGACGCCGGGCGTGGAAGACAACTATTCGGATTCATCAAGCTCCGGCGACTGCGGTTCCGAATTTGACCGCCGCTACAACCCCTCCAACACCGGTAACATCCGCGGTGCATCCCGCTTTACATTGGCGAACAATCTGACCCTGACAGTCGATCCCACTTTTCAATATGTGAAAGCCAATGGCGGCGGCGCGGAAGATCTGCGTGAAGGTTTCCGAACAATCGGCGGAGTAGATTATACCGGCTTCATCGGTGGCGGCTACTATTACGGCATGGACCTGAATGGAGACGGTGACATGCTCGACAGAGTGGGCGGTATCGACCCCAGCCAGACCCGCACACACCGTTACACGGTTGTCTCGTCGCTCGCTTACGAAATCAATGACCAGCACCGCGTGCGCGCAGCCTATACCTGGGACCGCGCAGAGCATCGTCAAACAGGCCAGACCACCTTCATGCACCCTAATGGCGAACCATATGACGTGTTCCCCGTGAACGACGGGCTGCTGACTTCCGACGGGTTCGAACTCAACAAACGCAACCGTCAGTCCTATGCAATCCTGCATCAGGTTTCGGCAGAATATAGCGGCCGTTTCCTCAACGATAAGCTTGGTGTTTTGCTGGGACTGCGCGCTCCGTTCTTCACCCGCGAACTGGATCAGCGTTGCTACACGACCTCTGCATCGGGCTTCATTGATTGTCTCGGCGATCAAGATACAACCGCCTACGAAGCGGCCAACCCGACTTATGCACCCCCGCAGGAACGGACCTACAAATATGACAAGATCCTCCCAAGCTTTGGCTTTACCTATAAATTCACGCCAGAGGCATCTGTCTTCGCCAACTATACAAAGGGTATTTCGGTCCCCGGAACAGACCCGCTCTATGATAGTTTTTTCATTCCTAATGTTAAAGAAGCGCGGCCAGTTCCTGAAACGACGGACAGCTTCGATCTGGGGCTCCGCTATCAGACCGGAAATATCCAGATGCAAATTGCAGGCTGGATGACCAAATATAAGAACCGTTTGGCAACCGCGTATGATCCCATATTGGACGAAAGCGTCTATCGTAACCTTGGCAGCGTTGACAAATATGGTCTGGATGCCTCGATTGCCTGGAAGCCGACCCAGAATGCGCTTCTTTATATTTTCGGTTCGATCAACGAATCCGAGATCAAGGATGACATTCTGACCGAAGACGGTGTGCTGGAAACAGCCGGAAAACGCGAAAGCGGAGCGCCGGCCTTTACTGCTGGCGCGCGCGGACAAGTCAAGTTTGGCGATCTTGAACTGGGCGCCCAGGTCAAACATACCGGCAAGCGTTATTCCAACGATCTCAATGAAACAAAAACCGGTTCCTACACGCTGGTCGATCTGGATCTACGCTACATCATCGCCAAAAATGGTGTTGGTAAAGGGGACGTTGCTATTCAGGCAAATATCTCCAACCTGTTCGACGAATTCTATGTCGGCGGGTTCACAGGGTCCCTGGACGCATCACCTTTCGTTCAAATCGGTGCTCCTCGTGCAGCCAGCGTTTCTCTGGTAATGGGCTTCTAAAGCCGCTTAGTGGAACGGCGGCATAGGAGTGCCGCCGTTCCACCTTTTTTAACATTCTGCCAAGGTGAAATCGATGCTGTCCATCCGAAAGCTTTTCAACCAATTGCACATTGCCCTCGCGGCCCTGGCACTGACCGGCTGCGCTACGGTAGGCAGTGATCCATTGGCGCCGACCCGGCCGGTTGACTTGCAGATACTCGCGATCAACGATTTCCACGGCAATCTTGAGGTTCCATCTGGGACAACAACCTATTTCGCCAAGGGCAAAGCGCAGACGGCGCAGCTTGGCGGAGCGGGACGGCTCGCTGCCACGCTGGACCAGCTTAGGCAGGGCGCACCTAACTCGATCACAGTCGCAGCCGGCGACCTGATCGGCGCCAGCCCGTTAATCTCCGCTCATTTTCTGGACGAGCCGACCATAGTTGCGCTCGGCGAAATGGGGCTTTCCCTGACGGCCGTCGGCAATCACGAGTTCGATAACGGCACCGCTGAACTGCTCCGCCTGCAACAGGGCGGATGCGAAGTGCATACCGCGCGCACCCCGTGCCAGCTGGAAGAAGGGTTCAAAGGAGCCGACTTTACATTTCTCGCCGCCAATGTGATCGGCAAAGATGGCACGACACTTTTACCCGGAACCGCCATTCGCCAGTTTGGCGAAGCGAGGGTCGGTTTTATCGGGATGACGCTGAAAGAAACCGCAACCATCACTTCCCCGGCGGGCACGGCGGGCTATCGTTTCGCTGACGAAGCCGATACGGCCAATGCGCTTGCCGATGAACTTAAAGCAAAGGGCGCGGACACGGTTGTCCTGCTGTTGCATCAGGGCGGACGGGTGGCTCCCTATCTGAATCAGGACGCATGTCCGGGTCTGGAGGGTGATATCATGCCAATTCTTGAACGGCTCACGCCCGCCATCAAACTGGTGGTGTCTGGCCATACGCACAGCGCCTATATCTGCGAAACCTCTGCCTCGGACGGCTCGATGCGTCTGCTGACCAGCGCAGGTCGTTACGGCATTTTCGTAACCGCGATCGAAATGTCGATCGATCCGAAGAGCGACCGAATTCTTTCAATGAAAGCCGTGAACCAGCCAGTCGTCGAAGCAGCGGGTGAACATGCAAAGGTGGCCGAACTGATCGCCCGCTATTCAGATGCTTCGGCACAAGTTGCCGCTCGACCCGTAGGCTGGATCGCAGGCCCGCTTAAACCAGTTGAAGGCGCGCTCGACACTCCGCTTGCCCGGTTGGTGGCCGATGCACAGCTTGCTGCGACGCAGGGTGCCGAACATGGCGGAGCACAGATCGCGTTCATTAATTCGGGCGGCGTTCGCGCAGCTTTTCGTCCTGCAGAAGATGGCACTGTCACTTATGGACAGATATTCGCGCTCCAGCCCTTTGGTAATAGCCTGCAAGTTCTGGAATTGACCGGGGCACAGCTTCACGCACTGCTGGAACAGCAATTTGCGGAAGGTGAAACAGGCGAGTTGCAGCAATCCGTTCTCATTCCCTCACAGGGATTCACTTACAGCTTCGATGCAAGCGCGCCGTCAGGAAAACGGATCACCGAAATGCGGCTGAACGGCAAACCCATCGAACGCGAGAACAATTATCGCATCACCACAAATAATTTCCTGGCAAGCGGCGGAGACGGTTTCTCGGTGTTTTCTCAGGCACGGTTTGTCGCTGATGGCGGGATTGATCTGGATGCTTTGGAGACGTTCATCGCCGAAGGGGTTACAGTCTCGCAAAGCTCTCGCATAATCAGGGTCGGGGATCGCCGGCCAGACTGATTTCGGGGATTTGCGGCTGATGTTTCGGCGGTTTTTGGGCTTGTGCGGCAAACCAGTCTGCGACTGATGCCTGCTCTTCCGTGCTCATGTGCAGGCCCAGTTTTGTGCGTCGCCACAGTATATCATCGGCGCTCAAAGCAAATTCATGGGTGATCAGCCATCGTAGCTCGACCTCATAAAAGCCAGCGCCGAAATATTGACCAAGGGCGGCATAGTCCTTGGCTTCTCCCAATATCTGCGCTGCATCCGTGCCATAAGCGCGCACCAGCCGGACCATCATGGCTTTGTCGATAAACGGCCAGCGCTGCATATATTGAGCCACCAGAGCGTCAAAACCGTCCACCGGAAAATCCCCGCCTGGTAACGGAGTGTCCTTGGTCCAGTCGTCCGTTTCGACATTTAAAGCGTCTTTAAGCGTCTTTATCGCCTGTCTCGCTAACACGCGATAGGTGGTTATCTTGCCGCCAAAGACCGACAGGACCGGAGCGCCCTCTTCATTATAGTCAAACACATAGTCGCGGGTCACGGTCGAGGCGGACTGGCTGTGATCGTCAAACAAAGGCCGCACACCCGAGTAGGTCCACTGGACATCGCCGGGTGTTACGGGCTGAGCAAAATATTCGCTCGCCGCCGCGCAAAGATAGTCGACTTCCCCATCGCTGATCCGGGCCGGGCCTTCATCATAACTCCATGGCTGATCCGTTGTGCCGATCAGGGTGTGGTTCCCCTCGTAAGGAATAGCAAAGACAATCCGGCCATCCTTGTTCTGGAAAATATAGCTATGATCGCCCTCAAATTTGCGGGCAATGACAATATGACTGCCTTTCACAAGCCGCAGTTTCACCGGATTGCTGCTGTCATAAAGCGCCGTCACCGGATCAACCCACGGGCCGGCGGCATTGACCAGAACCCTCGCCTTTACTGTCGCTTCGCCGTCTTTACCGTTCAACTGCAAAGTCCAATGGTCTGCGCTGCGTTCAAGGCCGACACATTCGGTCTGCGTCCGGATATCCGCTCCGCGCTCCTTGGCATCGCGTGCTGTCAGCGACACAAGCCGCGCATCGTCCACCCAGCAATCGGAATAGGCGAACCCTTTTTTCAGCCGCTTTTGCAAGGGCTTGCCGCGAGCATCCTTGAGCAGATCAAGGCTTTTTGTTCCCGGCAATATCGACCGTGATCCCAGATGGTCATAAAGAAACAGGCCAAGCCGCAAAAACCAAGCCGGGCGCATCCCCTCGTCCACTGGCAAGACAAAGCGCATGGGCCGAATGATATGCGGCGCACTGTGCAGCAGCACTTCACGTTCTTTCAGCGCCTTACGCACCAAGGCAAATTCATATTGTTCCAGATAGCGCAGGCCGCCATGCACCAGCTTGGTGCTGGCCGATGACGTATGCGCCGCGAGATCGTCGCGCTCGACCAGCAGGACGCTAAGCCCCCTGCCCGCTGCATCGCGCGCAATGCCTACTCCGTTTATGCCGCCGCCGATTATTGCCAGATCATACATGGCCTATGTCATATAGCTTCTGGCCAGATGTTCAATGCGGCGTCGCTCACTGGCTGTTTTGCGGCAAGCCGTCGGTAATTTCGTAATAGTCGCCTTTGTCCGCCGTAAAAATATGATGGGTCAGCTTTGCCCCTGTCTGCCCGTCGAACAGGCCCATGGCGATGGCGATGCCGTCTTTGCGAAAAGGGTCCCAGAACAGCGTCGATCCACATGTTCCGCAAAAGCCGCGCCGTGCGTGATCGGACGAAGGATACCAGCGGACATTGTCCTCGCCCTCGACCAAAAGCGCGCTTTTCGGCACGTTCGTACTCACCAGATAATGTCCGGTCTGTTTGCGACATTGCGAGCAGTGGCAGGCATCTGCGTCGGAGAGGTCTCCCTCCACCTTGATCTTCACTGCGCCGCAGAGGCATGAACCTTTATGTGCTGTGTCGGGCATGTTTCATTCTTTCTTGTGATGCGATTGATCGTGGTGCCATATTTTCACCGATAACGATCAGCCGTGCAAGGGAAGGATGCACAAACAAAAAAGGCCAGGATCGCTCCCGGCCTCTTTCAATATTTTGTCACTCGCCGTCAGGTCAAGTGAAGCTCAGGCCTTTAAGCGCCTTCAACCTCGCTGAGATCGACTTTCAGGCCAGGGCCCATGGTCGTGCTCAGACCGATTTTCCGGACATATTTGCCCTTCGCACCGGATGGTTTCGCTCTGACAACTGCATTCACAAGAGCATCAAAGTTCTTGCGCAGATCGGCATCTGTGAAACTCACTTTGCCGATGCCGTTGTGGATGATACCGGCTTTTTCAACGCGATATTCAACCTGGCCGCCCTTGGCATCTTTAACTGCCTGCGCGACATTAGGAGTAACCGTGCCCAGTTTCGGGTTAGGCATCAGGCCTTTTGGACCAAGAACCTTACCAAGACGACCGACAACACCCATCATGTCAGGGGTTGCGATGACGCGATCATAGTTCAGATCGCCGCCCTGCATGGCTTCCATCAGGTCTTCTGCGCCGACAACATCTGCGCCAGCTGCTCGTGCTTCGTCTGCTTTCGCATCCTTGGCGAACACAGCAACGCGGCTGTCTTTACCGGTACCCGAAGGCAGCGTAACCACGCCGCGAACCATCTGGTCTGCGTGACGCGGATCAACGCCCAGATTGATCGCAACGTCAAGCGTTTCGTCAAATTTGGAAGTAGAAGCGAGATCTTTCAGCGTCTTGATAGCTTCATCAATGCTGTAGAGCTTTTCGCGGTCAACTTTTTCGTTAATCGCCTGTATTCTTTTGGAGAGTTTAGCCATGTTCTTATCCCTCCACCACGTCGATGCCCATCGAACGGGCAGTACCCGCGATGATTTTAAATGCTTGCTCAGGCGTATTCGCGTTGAGGTCAGCCATTTTCATTTCGGCAATTTCACTCACCTGCGATGCTTTGATCGTGCCGACGGATGATTTGCCCGGCTCGGCACCACCTTTTTTCAGCTTCGCAATTTTCTTGAGCAAGAAGCTGGCTGGTGGTGATTTGGTTACAAAGGTAAAGCTGCGATCCGCATAGACCGTGATCTTGGTCGGGATCGGCGCGCCTTTTTCCAATTTGTCTGTAGCCGCGTTAAACGCCTTACAGAATTCCATGATATTAACGCCGCGCTGACCCAGTGCAGGGCCGATTGGCGGGGATGGGTTTGCAGTACCGGCTGGTACTTGCAAATTGATATAACCATCAATTTTCTTTGCCATTTGGCAGTCCTTTCATTCTATCTCCGCCACCTAAATGGTGCCGGATCAAATTAAGCGGTCAGACAGATGACCCCGAAGATCATCCTCCCGCATTGGTGATCCAGAGGCTGAAAGCCGCTGGCCTATCCGGCAACCGAAGTTGCCAAATCTCTTACTTCGCGACTTCGACCTGTTCGAAATCAAGCTCGACAGGGGTCGCGCGGCCAAAGATCGATACCGATACCTTGACGCGGTTTTTCTCGAAATCCAGTTCCTCGACAATGCCGTTGAAGCTTGCAAACGGGCCATCCAGAACCTTGATCTGGTCGCCAATTTCGTAATTGACCGTGATCCGCTGTTTCGGTGCGTTGGCTGCTTCCTCTTTGGTGTTGAGGATGCGGGCCGCTTCGGCATCGCTAATCGGCTGTGGCTTGGTAACGCCCAAAAAGCCGGTAACTTTCGGCTGGTCTTTCACAAGGTGATAGACATCGTCATTCATGGTCAGCTTGGCGAGCACATAGCCGGGGAAGAATTTCCGTTCCGACTGCACTTTTTTACCGCGACGCACTTCGGTCACGGTTTCGGTCGGGACTTCGATTTCCTCGACCAGAGCTTCCAGACCCAGACGCTTGGCATCCGCCTCAATGGCTTCTTTGACCTTATGTTCAAAGCCCGAATAAGCGTGAATGATATACCAGCGTGCCATGTAATAAACCTAATCTAAAAATTGCGCTCTGAAACCGGGTCAGGCTTTAGCCGCCCTTGGCAAGGCCAAGAAGCCAGCCGACAATACCGTTAAACACCGAATCAGTGCCAAGGAAGAACAGTGCCAGAAGAGTGGTCATGATAAATACCATGATCGCTGTTCTTACCGTTTCAGGCCATGTAGGCCACACAACCTTGCTGTTTTCGGCGCGGACTTGCCGCATAAATTCGCCGGGACTGACTTTCGCCATGGTTCGATTCCTAAAATTGCTTGTCCAAAACCTGCATAAACTCCGGGTGTCAGTCTATGCGACTGGGAACGGATATATGCACGATTACGGAAAGAACGAGTCCTTTAGCCACTGATTCGGTCTTTCGCAAGAAAAGAGTGCGCTTAACCTAACACGCGCGCCGGGTGCATGCCATCGACATAGCCCATAAACGGTTCATGAATCGAATAGCCCAGCAGTTCCTGTGCACGCTTTGGCAAAGCAGCCGCTTTTTCCGATGTCACGGCCAGTAACATGGTTTCCAGCGGCCGCATCCAGCCGGGACAATATTGCGGGGTCACGATCAACCGCGGAGCATCCGAACGGTTTGCACCGCCGCGATGCCACAAGGTGCCCTTGGCTATCATCAACGAACCGGCGGGCATGATGGCTTTGACCGCATCGGGATGAGCGCCGGGGTCATCGTCCTGACCGCCATCCTCCTTGGTCGAGAAATGGGCGAGGCTGTTGGCTCCGTTGAGCTTGACCTTGCCCCATAAATGGCTGCCGGGAATGACCTCGGTCGCGCCATTATCTTCTGTCATCGGGTCAATCGTCCAGAAAGTGCTGACGCCCAGCGCCTTGCGCGGCATCGGCTGGCGGCAATGCTCATCATCCATGTGCCAGGGCTGAACCGTTTCCCCCGGACGCAGGTTAATCGCGAGGCAGGCAGATAGCAGGCAGGATTGGCCTAGTTCCCGCTCAGCAAAGGCCAGTTGCAACGGATGAGTGACAAGATCGGTGAATATCGGGTCTTTGCCCAGCATGGCGTAGATCCGGTTGGACTGCACACCCTCAAACACGTTCCGGCCGCGAACATCCGCCTCGATAAACGGGAGCAGCGCGGCGCGTTGGCGCTCGACCTCATCCGCAGTCATGATGCCGGGGAAAATCACATAGCCGTCGGCTTCATATTGCTCCCAGCATTGCTCGAAACTTCTCCCGCCCAGATGAGGCTCTAATGCAGCCTCGTCAGCCGCTGTTATTCTCTGCTCGATCATCGAAGGAATATGGCAGGAAACAGCGATTCTGGCAATGTTTCACAGTGACGCTACGGCATGGCTGATATGGGGTGCCTTTAAGGGTATTTTCTCTGACTTTCCGTTAACACTGAGCCTATCGAAGGGTGTTTCTAGGTAAGGCGCAGCGTCAAGCCCATAAACGAACTCTTCCTTGTCCAAAGAGCAAACCGGCATCAATGCCGCTCAAGCAGTTCCCATTTATTACCGAACGGATCGCGAAAGATGGCCAGCTTACCATGGTCTTCGAATCGGGGTTCTTCGACAATATCCACGCCCGCACGTTCCATCAGGGCAATATCACCGTCAAAATCATAGGTTTCGAGGAACATAAACACCCCGTTGCCAGCCTGTTCGCCGATCACTTCCTCCTGCGCTTCGTTGCTGGCCAGTGACAATCTGATCCGCGTTTCGGTGCTGCCGGACGGGGCAACCAGAACCAGACGTTCTTCATCGGACAACGGTGTATCTTCGAACAATTCAAAGCCCATAAGCCCGACATAAAAGTCAATCGCCTGATCATAATCGGGCACGATCAGAGATATTGCGGAAATAAACTGTGTCATTGTCGGGATCGCCAGTTTTGCAGGAAGAAAATGGCAGGAGTGCACGGACTCGAACCGTGGGCCCTCGGTTTTGGAGACCGATGCTCTACCAACTGAGCTACACTCCTGCACAGGCCAATCAAATATTTTGATAAAAGCCGATGCGCGCGCATTAGCGCCATGTGCGGTCGAGGGCAAGCGTCATTCTGCACTGCGCCTTCTGAAACAGCCTCATTGATATTCTCTGTAGTATAGCATGGTTAATATGTGACCCATCCCCGTTAACCGTGCGGAAGAAGGGACGGTTTACCGAGATGTGGCAAAGCATATCCGCCGGTCCATGCCCATAAGCTGGAAAGCGGCTCTCTTTGAGATGGAGTTTCCGATGACTCATGTCACGAGTGAAGATCTAAGGATTGCGCCTCTTACGCAATCTTATGCCCTGGCATCAGGGGAAGACCGCTGCGCGGTGCGGCACAAGGTCGCTGTGCCTGCGAAACTGCGACTTTCCGGATGTAGCAGCTTTGCAGTCAATGTTACGGACCTGTCGCTGGCGGGTTTTGCCTGTGACGCTATGGTGCAATCGCCTCCCGGTACAAGATGCTGGCTGGCCCTTCCCGGCCTGACGCCGCTGGAAGCAGAGGTCGTCCATTGCAGCAATCTTGGTCTGGGCTGCGCGTTCCAGAACCTGTTAAACGCGGCCGTGCTGGAGCGTTTTGTCACGGGTTATCCAGCTTCATAACTATATGGGATCGACGTTCCTGATCCTGTTTCCCCGGCTTGCCTGTTCTGTTATGCTGCCTGCAAACAAGCCCCGGAGAGTGAAATGGAATCGAACAGCCCCGCAAAGCCAGAACCATTGAAGGTGCTGCGTATCTTCCGCAAAGCGGACGCACAGGATTTTGTCGAGGCCGGGCACATGTCCTATGCGGACGATGCTCCGGTCATCCTAGATGGCATCACCAAAATGGCCGAAGAGGGCGTGGCCGAAGGTTTCAAGGGCACATGCCTGTTCAGCGGCTTCGGGTTCTCGCTCCACCATTTCTGGTTCAAGCCCGGCTATCCGCTGCCGCTCCACAGCCATGACAGCGATTGCCTCTATTATATCATCGCGGGCGATATCCGGATGGGCACCGAAAAGATGGGGCCGGGCGACGGCTTTTTCCTGCCGGCCGAAACGCCCTATACCTATTATATCGGCGATAAAGGCGTCGAAATCCTCGAGTTCCGGACGGAAGAGGATTTCAACATCCAGTTCAAGGGCAAGACCGAAGCCTATTGGGAGCAGATGCTGCAAAAGCTCCGCAGCGAACGCCCCCAGTGGCGCGAAGCTCTACCGCCCAGCCGCGATTTCCGAAATGCGTGAAAAGTTTAGGCGGCAAGTCCAATAGGACCAGCCGCCTTATCCTTTATTCGGCCGCTTGTAATTGCGGAGCGAAAATCCGGTTTAGTTCCGCATCATCGGCTTTGACCAGCTTTTCCACCCACTGATGGAAAGCCTGTCCGCCGCCTTCGTTGCGGCCAAACCAGACTTTGTCGATCAGACCGGATTGCAAGGATTCGTGCTGGCGTTTTCCGGTCTTGTAATCTTCCTCGGCAACCACGGTTTCCAGGAAGGCAAACTGGTCGTGTGCACCCTGACGCACAGCTTCGTCCGTCGGCTCATGCTCCATCACATAATATTGCGTCGTGAAACTCTCGCCGACGGTTTTGCCCGGATATAATACGGATATCATCGCTCCGCGTCCGCCACCGCCAAAGAAGCTTGCGATCGAAACACAGGGGAAGATCGTCCACACACCCTGCGTGAGTGCTTCAATCGGCCAATCTTCCTCATTCATCTTGCTGAGGTCCAGTTTCTCTTCGCTACCGGTTTTTTGCGCATAGATGGACGGCGCAGAAAGCCTTTGATGCGGTCCCCAGGCAAAATAATTGGCCTGGTTAAAGAAATCAGCACCAAATGTGTCTTTGTGCAGGACCGGCAAGTGATAAAAATCCAGATAGCCGTCAAAAGCGGTTTTCCAGTTGGGGCCGGGCAATGTGCGCTTGTCAAACAGGTGCCAGTCCTTGAACCCGAAATGTTCGAGCATTTCATCATATCCGCACAGGAACGCTTCCATGTCGAGCGTGCTATCGGGATCAAGCGTCGCCCAGATCAGGCCGGCACGTTCCAGCGTCGGGAATTTGGTCAGGCAGAAAGCTGCCTTATCAACTGCGCCAAAATCTTTAGCGGAAGCAATGGCCAGCAAATCGCCGTCATTTTTGAAGGTCCAGCCATGATAGCCGCAGGTAAAGCGGGTTGCCTTGCCACTGCCCTGCGCGACCGGATTGCCGCGGTGCGTGCAGCTATTTAAAAATGCCTGTGCGGTTCCGTCTTTCTGACGCGTTACCAGAACCGGGATACCGGCAATGTCCATCGCTTTGTAACAGCCCGGCTCCGGCAATTCACATGACGGCGCGACTGTTACGGGTACCCGTTTGAAAATGCGCTCTACTTCCTGCTCGAACTTGTCTTCATCAGTATAGTCCGAAGCGGGGATCGCCACCACTTCATCAACCTGTTCCATGGTTCCCGCTTTGCCATGCTCGACCAGCGAGCGAAGCATTTCATACAGTTTTTCGCGTGACATATATCTCTCCGTATTTTTCAGCCGATTCTATCAAATACGGGCAGAGATCAAACTATCCTTTATGCGGGGGGCTTTCATTCGGGGAATTAACGTCATCCAAATGTTCCGTAACGGCATTTGGCGCAGGTTCGTTTCGCGTCCATATCCAAGTCCCGCAGATCAGCGCCGCAGCAACAGGGATCAGGTTCCACGGCATTTTCACGAAAATCAGCGCGATCACGATACTGACCGTAAAGGCGGCAATCGCGGCGCGCTTTCCGCGTTTGGTTATCGCGCGTTGATGACGCCAGTTGCGGATGTGCTGGCCAAAAACATGATGGTCCAGCAACCAGGCCTCCAGCCGCGGACTGCTACGTGCAAAACAAAAGGCGGCCAGAATGACAAAAGGCACAGTGGGGAGCAGCGGCAATATGATGCCAATACTGCCCAAGGCCAATGCGATGAATCCCCCTGCCAGATAGAAATGCCGTGTCATAGAATATGCGGTATCATATAAGCCGCGAAGCTAGGCAATGTAATTCGGCCTTCAATGGGGAAGGCGCATAGTCAGGCGTATGGTTCAGACTGAACATCCACGCTCCAAAAAAAGGGGCAACAGCGGAAAGAGGGAAAGCTGCTGCCCCAAGCTGGGTAAGGAATATCGGGACTGGCAAAACAGCCATATCAAACTGAGTTTTTTGCCCTGCCCTCTCTAGTTGATCTTGATATTGCAGAGCGGCAGTGATATTTCAAATCGAATAGAACTCGAATTATCAATAGATACCATCTATCATTCTGGCGAGTATCAAATATGCCGACTTTACGCCAATTCCAATATCTTGTGGCCATTGCCGACCATCGGCATTTCGGCCGTGCTGCCCAGGCAGCGGGTGCTTCGCAGCCGACACTCAGCCACCAGTTACGCGCACTGGAAGCGCGGCTGGGCGTGACGCTGGTGGAGCGGCGGACCCATGCGGCTGAATTATCACCGATAGGGCGCGAAATTGCCGAACGGGCCAGGCAAGTGCTTGTCGCGGTAAAAGATATCCGCGATCTGGCAGAGCGCGCCAGCGACAATCTTGCCGGGACATTGCGCTTCGGTGTGTCACCAACGCTTGGGCCCTATCT
>JADMKQ010000166.1 GCA_015478735.1 Sphingorhabdus sp.
GCTCCAGCATTGTGTCGACCGGTTCAAGGAACGGTATGACGAACTCGCTTATTCGCTCTGCGTCGAAGCGGGCAAACCGATCAAGGATGCCGAAGGCGAAGTTGGTCGGTTAATCGACACTTTCCGGATTGCCGCAGAAGAAGCAACGCGCAATTATGGCGAAGTCCAGCCGCTCGATATATCCGAACGTGCCAAGGGCTATCAGGGCATGTGGAAGCGCGTGCCGATTGGCCCTTGCAGCTTTATCTCGCCGTTCAACTTTCCGCTCAACCTCGCAGCGCATAAAATTGCCCCGGCGATTGCGGTGGGCTGTCCCTTTGTCATGAAACCGGCGTCGAAAACACCGCTGGGCGCGATCATCATGGGCGAAGTGCTGGCCGAAACAAACTTGCCAAAAGGCGCATTTTCAATATTGCCAGCCAGCCGCGACGGCGCTGACCTGTTCACCGAGGATGAGCGACTGAAATTGCTATCCTTCACAGGATCACCCGCAGTGGGCTGGGATTTGAAAGCCAAAGCCGGGAAAAAGCCTGTCATCCTTGAACTGGGTGGCAATGCAGCTGTTATCGTCGATCATGACGCGGACTTGGATGATGCGCTGGAACGGATCATTTTCGGGGCCTTTTATCAGTCTGGCCAAAGCTGCATCGGCGTTCAGCGGATCATCATTCACGAAGATGTGTATGACAAGTTCAAAGACATGCTGGTCGCCAAAACCAAGACTCTGGTCGCCGGTGATCCAAAGGATCGCAACACTTTCATCGGCCCGATGATTTCCGAAGGCGAAGCAAAACGCCTGCATGACTGGATCGAGGAAGCCGTATCGGGCGGAGCAACCTTGCTTTGCGGCGGCAAGCGCACTGGCAATATGCTGGAGGCGACCCTGCTGGAAAATGTCGATACAAAGGCAGCAGCATATCGCGAGGAAGCCTTTGGCCCCCTCGCATTACTGTCCAAATTTAGCGATTTCAACGCTGCACTGGACGAAGTGAATGATAGCAAATTCGGGCTTCAGGCCGGTATTTTCACCCGCGATCTTTTCAAGACGCTGGATGCCTGGGACAGACTTGATGTTGGCGGGGTCGTGATTAACGACGTGTCATCCTATCGCGTCGACAACATGCCCTATGGCGGCGTCAAGGATAGTGGGCTGGGCAGAGAAGGCATCCGTTTTGCGATGGAGGACATGACCGAAATCCGCAATCTGGTTATCCGGCGGAAACTATAGCGCCTTAAGCTATCGAGGGCCCGGATCTCTCTAATTTACATCCGGGCCGCTATGCAGTGATAAAATGGCAATAGCCATAGGATAAAAGATAACCCGAAAAGGTGATGCAAGTCACAGAAAAGGCGTAATATTTCGGAATGTTTACCATTGCATTGAGGGTGCATTGGGGCATAATATGAAGCCATTGACGCAATTTACAATTTGGGCCGCGTCGAGTTAATTAAGGGGGCTGGTCTTCGTACCAGTAAAACAACGATGACAATGGGGGAAAACCTGTCACGCACACGCCGCTGGTCCGCACTGGCCGCTTCTTTATTTTGCTGTGCGCTCGCCGGAATCGCTCTCTTCATATCCTCGGTTGCGGCGCCTGCCCCTGTAGAAGCCGCGCAAGATCTGGCCTCTGGCACCCACATGGGCGTTGCCTCGTGCGGCGGAACCACATGTCACGGACGCCAGGAAGCGGACGGCGAGATTGTCCGTCAGGACGAGCTGATGCGCTGGCAAGAGGAATCCACCCCCGGCGGCGCGCATAGCCGCGCTTTTCGCGTATTGCGCGAGCCTCGCAGCATCGCCATTGCCAAGCGCCTTGGCATCAAGGACGCCGCATCTTCGCAGCAATGTCTGGGCTGCCACACCACGCAAGCAGCCAAAAAAGGTCCGCGTTTCCAGCTTAGCGATGGTGTCGGGTGCGAATCCTGTCATGGCGCTTCTTCCGGCTGGCTATCTGCCCATTATGCCGTTGGTGCCAATCATGCGCGCAATGTCTCGCTTGGCCTCACCCCGCTGGACAATCCGAAAGTTCGGGCCAGTGCCTGTCTCGACTGCCATTTCGGCAGTGCAAAGGATGGCCAGTTTGTGAGCCACCGGATCATGGCGGCGGGCCATCCCCGTGTTGCGTTTGAACTGGACCTGTTCTCGACCCTGCAACAGCATCATGACGAGGATGTGGACTATATCCGCCGCAAGGGTAAGACTAACAACGTCCGCTTCTGGGCTGTGGGTCAGTCGATGGCGCTGGAGCGCTCGTTAAATCTCTTTTCAAAACCCGCGCTGGCGACCGAAGGGATTTTTCCGGAATTCTATTTCTATGACTGCCATAGCTGCCATCGCCGTATTTATGACGATGCCTCTGCCCGTCCGACATCTGTAGATAATCCCGGGCGCCCTATTCCGGAAGGCATGCCGCCCTATAATGACGAGAATATGATCATGCTTAGCGCTGCCATCGCCGTAGCAGCGCCTGACCTGGCCGGACAGTTTAACACCCAGTCAAAAGCATTCCACGCCGCTATGGCGCAAGGGCGCGGTCCGGCGGTCGAAGCTGCCGGACGCCTGCGGCAAACCGCAACCCTGTTGGCTGACCGGTTCTCACGCGCCAATTTTGGCCGGGAACAGACTTTCCAGATCATGGAAACCATCGCCGGACAAGCTATCTCCCCCCGCTTCACCGATTATGAAGGCAGCGTGCAGGCCGTTATGGCCATTGATACCTTGCTGAACGGGCTGGTGAATAATGGTCAGGTGAGCGAGTCTGCGGCATCCAGCCTGCGAGGTCAGATTAACGTGGCCTACAAGGCGGTGAGCGAGCCCAA
The DNA here is from genome assembly GCA_015478735.1 of Sphingorhabdus sp. Taxonomy (GTDB): domain Bacteria; phylum Pseudomonadota; class Alphaproteobacteria; order Sphingomonadales; family Sphingomonadaceae; genus Parasphingorhabdus. The sequence goes on from JADMKQ010000166.1 coordinate 2,821, forward strand.
TAGTTACGAACCACTTCAATTCCGCCGGGCGCTGGGTAGCGCGGTCAGAACCATGAGGGCTTTACGATAATGCGAAAGTTCCGTTTCTCCGCTGCAATCTCTGCGGCTGCGCTGCTTCTGGCATCCTGTGGCGGCGGCGGTGACAGCAATGACTTTGGCGGCACGCCATCACCCTCTCCGGCTCCTTCCCCCACGCCAGCCCCGATTGACGGAACCGGCGGAGCTTATACGCCTCCCGCTCAAGAATCGCTTAGCGTCACGGATGTTCAGAAGATTATTGCACAAGCAGTCGGGGAAGCTAAAGCCCGCAACTTACCATCGGTCATCGCGGTAACAGACCGGGTCGGCAACGTCCTGGCGGTGTTCGAGATGACCGGCGCACGTGCTACAGCCACGACCAGCGCGCGAACCGCTTTGGGAGCGATCAACAGCCCTCCCATTGATGTGCAAGGCGTTGAAGTGCCGGCGGCTGCGGGCGCTATCGCAAAGGCGGTGACGGGAGCTTATCTGTCAAGCGGGGGCAATGCGTTTTCCAGCCGCACGGCCAGCCAGATTATCCAAGAACATTTCCCGCCAGCACCGACAACGGCTGGACTGGAAGGCGGACCGCTTTTCGGTGTGCAGTTCAGCCAGTTGCCATGTTCTGACCTGAACCAGCGCTTCGGCAATCCCGGTGCGGCGGCGCTGATCGGACCAAAGCGTTCTCCGCTTGGCCTGTCGGCTGATCCGGGCGGCCTCCCGCTCTATAAGAACGGCGTTCTTGTCGGCGCGATCGGCGTGATGGGGGATGGTGATTATGGTTATGACCCCAATATTCTCGACATTGATGTTGATGATGAAGAAGCGATTGCGCTGGCGGGGATTCAGGGCTTCGCACCGCCCGGAGCGATAACCGCCAATCGCATCTCGATAGACGGCACACAGCTTCGTTTCAGTGATATCGTGGTGAGCGACCTTTCTCCCCTTCAAAGCAATTTTGCGGCTATCAATGGTACTTCGGGCAATCTCATCGCCGTGACAGGCTACACTACCGGCGCTATCATCGCCGGGGCGGCTTATGGCACAGAGGCGTCGGGTGTGCGGGCCTCGACTGTGGGCGAGTTCAAGAACCGCGATGCTTTTGTTCTGACCGATGGCACCGGCACCAACCGCTTCCCTATCCGCGCCGCCACAGATGCAGGTGACGTAACCACGCCGCTGACCGCCGCCGAAACGCGGGCGATATTGGAAGAAGCGTTCATCATCATGTCCCGCGCAAGGGCGCAAATCCGCCAACCGCTCGACAGCAGAGCGCAAGTTTCGATTTCGATAGTCGATACGCATGGCGAGATACTCGGAATCATCCGCTCCCCCGATGCTCCGATATTCGGAACCGATGTTTCGCTGCAAAAAGCGCGGACAGCATCCTTTTTTTCGGGCAGTGAGGCGGCATCCGACCTGCTGGGCAATCCGGATACAGATGTTGCAGCTTTTGTCGGTCGCATGAGAACATTTTTGAACGATCCCAATGCGCTTACCGGCAAGACCGCTTTTGCGGATCGCTCCGGAGGCAACCTGTCCCGCCCCTATTTCCCTGATGGCGAACTTGGCCGTCCCAATGGACCGTTGTCGCGCCCTATTGCTGATTTCAATGTCTTTGCCACAGGGCTGCAAGCTGCGCTGATCTTCCCCAATCTGGGGCAGCATCTGGCCTTTGTTACCGGGGCGTCGCCGACCGATACACCGATGCGCTGCACGAATACGCCTGATGTCACGGCGGGGCAGAACAGGCTGGAAAACGGGATCCAGATTTTCCCCGGCAGCGTGCCGATATATCGCGGCAATCAACTGATTGGCGGCCTTGGCGTGTCCGGTGACGGGATCGATCAGGACGATATGATCAGCTTCCTCGGCCTGCACAATGCTGGGGTTCGTCTTGGCAGCATCGGCAATGCGCCCAAGGCCATGCGCGCCGATAATATCGTGGTTGATCTGGGCAATGCCAATGTGCGTTTGCGCTATGTGAACTGTCCGTTTGCACCGTTCCTTGACACCAATGACCAAAATGTCTGCGAGGGGCTTTAACGCCGATGTCTGCAGTCGTTTCCTCTTTTTTGCCGATCATGGCGGTGATGTCCGGTCAGGCCGAACTGATGGAGACGCGCCACCTGTCTGCCGATGAAATGGAAACATCTCTTGCCGCTTTGCTTGCGGGAGAGAAGTTTAACTGGCTTCGCGCAGGCAATGCGGATGCTGTGATCGCCAGTGCGGGTGAAGGGACCAACGCCGGGATCATAACCGCTGTTAACGAGCCACCCCAAGAGGACCTGCCGACCGCAGAGGACGCGGATAGCAATGATGACGAGGCTGAAACCCAGCCCGCTCCGACACCAGCGCCAGCAGAAACCGAACAACCTGAGATGGACTTTGACAGCATTGATGCTGACGAAGCCCTGATTGACGGTCGCCGCCGGCCCGGTGTTCCCAAAGAGCTGCCCGAGCGCGTCACCCAGAATAATCCCGGTGCCATCAGCGCGCCGCCGCCCGAAGCATTTCCCACCGACGAATTCCCGGTTCCCGACCGGTGGCGCATCTTGCGGTCGCTATGCCCGGAAAAAGGCGGAGACCAATCCATTTTTCAGGTCTTTGGCGCGCTACAGCATAATTGCCGGAGCACGTTAAACCCCTATGGGCAGAATGTGCTCAAGGGCGACTTGCCGATCCCAGAGGATAAAAAGCCATCTTTCCTGAAAGGCGATGACTGGTTTTTTGTTGTCAACGCGATCTCTGACACCGTTATTGAACCGCGTAGTTTTCCTATTCCTGTGGGTATACAGACTACCGAAAGGCCAGGAAATATTGACGTTTTCGGCCGTTCCGGATCGGAAGTTTATGCCCAGACTTTCATTACCGGTTTTGCGCTGATTAAAGGCTCCACGGCCTATAAACCGCCGGATGTCGAATATCGGGTGACACTGGCGACGCAGATCAACCATGTAAATGTGCCCGAACGCCGTGTGCTGTTTGTCGAGCCTTCCAAAAAATCGCGCCGGACGGATTATTTCATCGGCGTGCAGGAAGCGTTTTTCGACTATCATATTCGCAACACCTCCGCCCGCCATGACTTTGACAGTTTCCGGATCGGTATCCAGCCGATGCAGGCCGATTTCCGTGGTTTCCTGTTTCAGGATAACCAGCTTGGCTTTCGCCTGTTCGGCACGCGCGACAATAACCGGGTGCAATATAATCTCGGCGCATTTGTGCAGCTGGAAAAAGACACGAATAGCGGCCTAAACGACATTACCCAGACGCCGCGTGACAGCTATATTTTCTTTGCCAATCTCTATCGTCAGGACCTGCCGTTTGTCGGCCTGACCAGCCAGTTCAGCGTTACTTACAACATGAACCGCGAGAAAAACGATATCGAGATTGACGATAACGGCTTCCCGGTTCGCCCTGCCCTGATCGGTGATTTGCGTGGGCGTTCTTATGATGTGGTTTATCCGGGCTATGCCGTGGATGGCCGGATCGGGCGGATCAACCTCACGGGTCAGGTCTACGGCGCTTTCGGTGAAGACCGGAACAGCATTTTCACCAGCGAACCGGCAAAGATCGCCGCTTATTTCGCTGCCGCAGAAGCCAGCTATGATGTTGATTTCCTGCGTTTCCGCGCATCCGGCCTGTTCGCCAGCGGGGACGGCAACCCCTATAATAATACCGAAGCCGGTTTTGACGCGATTTTTGAAAACCCCATTTTTGCCGGAGCGGATACAAGCTATTGGATTAGACAGACCATTCCCTTTGCCGGGGGCGGGCGCGTGATCGGTCTTAATGGCCGCAACGGTATCCTCAATTCGCTGCGTTCCTCCAAGGAACAGGGCCAGAGCAATTTTAACAATCCTGGCACGATATTGGCCGGTGTTGGCGTGGATGCCGACCTGACGCCGCAGCTCAGGCTATCGGGAAATGCCAATCATCTGTGGTTCCACAAAACAGAAAGCCTGGAGGCACTGCGCGTGGAGGGATCTATTCCAAGTGACATAGGGTGGGATCTATCCACTGCGGCAATTTACCGTCCCAATGCTTCGCAGAATATCGTTTTCCGCCTGTCCGGTGCTGCCCTTCTCCCCGGAAAGGGATTTAAGGATTTGTTCGACAAGAGCGACAAGCGGGACTTTCATTATTCCATACTTTTCAACGCGATATTGGCTTTCTGATATGCAGTATTTCCATCATATTATATTGGCCACATATAAGCCGCAAATAATACAAAGAACGGCTGCGCTGGTTTTTGCGGCCTTATTGCTGGTTTTCGGTTCGCCCGATGCCCATGCTGCCAGCAAGGAAAAAGCCCAGAAGATCGACTATCGTTTCACCCCGCCTGCTCCCCAGAACCAGACATGGGAAGCCGCCAATGCCAAAAGCACTGGCTGTGTTTCCTGCCATACGGACAGCGACCAGAAAACCATGCACGAAACCCCCGCGGTGGTGCTGGGCTGCGTCGATTGTCATGGCGGTGATGCCAGCGTAGCGGGCGACAATGGTTGGGGCAAAAACAGCCCGCAATATATGTATGCGCTGCAAAAAGCGCACGTATTGCCCAAATATCCCGAAAGCTGGCACTGGCCCTCTTCGGCGAACCCCAAGCAGAGTTATACGCTGCTGAACAGGGAATCCCCTGAATTTGTGCGCTTTGTTAATCCGTCTGATTACCGCGTTGCGCGCGAATCCTGCGGCGCGTGTCACATGGAAATTATCGAGGCGTCCGAGCGTTCCCTGATGGCATCCGGTGCCATGCTGTGGGGCGGCGGCGCATATAATAACGGTATCGTGCCGTTCAAAAATTATATCTTTGGTGAAGCCTATACGCGTGACGGATTACCAGCGACGATCAAGTCCCCCGGCAATCCGCATGGTAGCGTGACCGAAGAGCAAAAGAAGCGCGGCGCTCTGCCCATTCTTTACCCCCTGCCCACTTGGCATACGGTTCCGCCGGGCGATATATTCCGTGTGTTTGAACGCGGCGGGCGCAATATCAACACGCAATTTCCGGAAATTGGCCTGCCCAATATCGGTGGCATTATCCAAAGGCTGGAAGAACCCGGCCGCCCTGATCTAAAACAATCCAACCGCGGTCCCGGCACGGGGCTTCGCGTTGCTATCCCCATTCTCAACATCCATAAAACCCGGCTAAACGACCCGTTCACATGGTTCATGGGCACTAATGACCAGCCCGGTGACTATCGCCAGTCCGGCTGTGCGAGTTGCCATGTCATTTACGCCAATGACCGCGAACCGCGCCACAGCCTAACCTGGGCCAAATATGGCCGCGATGGCCAGACCCAGACAGTCGACCCGACGATCCGCAACCTGAAAGAAGGTCAAAAGCGCTTCGGAAGCTACGGCACTTATGATGCCGCTCACGGTAAAGACGGCGCCCATGCAGATAGACACGCTGACACGGCACGAGGCGAAACAGCCCCCGAAGACCGCGAAAAAGGCCATCCTATCCAGCATGCCTTCACCCGCGCTATCCCGACCGCGCAGTGCATGAACTGCCATATGCATCAGCCCAATATCTTCCTGAACAGCTTTCTTGGCTACACGATGTGGGATTATGAATCCGATGCGCCGCTCATGTGGCCGGGACCGGACAATATCACGCCCAAGCCAGAAGGTATGAGCGACGAAGAATATCAGAAAATCTACAAGCAGCAGAAATATCCGACCGCCGAGGAAGTGCGCAAAGTTCTGGACCGTAATCCCGAAGCCGCTTCTCCCAAGGGTCTGTGGGCCGACCTCGATTTCCTGCGTAATGTCTATGACATCAACAGCGAAGCCAAGGACACGCAATTTGCCGATTATCACGGCCATGGCTGGAACTTCCGCGCAATCCTGAAACGGGACCGCGAAGGCAATCTGCTCGATGAGGATGGCAATATCGTTGATAATGACGATCCGGAAAAATTCCGCCGCGAAGGGGAAGGAAAATTCGTCGAACCCGGCACTAACCCCGGCAAGAGCGTTCACATGATGAGCATCCATGCCGAGGTCGGTATGCAATGCGCCGACTGCCATTTCGGGCAGGACAGCCACGGCAATGGCCTGATCTATGGTGAAGTCGCCAATGCCGTCGAAATCAGTTGTAAAGACTGCCACGGCACGGCGGACGCTTATCCCACCCTGCTCACATCCAATATCGCCGCACGGCCCAAAGGCAATAATCTTAGTCTTTTACGCAATGCCGATGGACAGCGGCGCTTTGAATGGATGCAGGATGAAAGCGGCAAGCGCGTGCTGATCCAACGCTCTATCGTTGATCCAAAACTAAGCTGGCGCGTCAGCCTGGTCAAAGACTCAGTTGACCGCTCGCACCCTGATTTCAACCTGAAAGCCGCACGGGCAAAGCTCATGTCAAAAAGCGGTTCGGAGACGGGTAAATTCACCTTTGGTAGCGGCGTTGCCTCTGCTGACCGGGCGCATAGTGACGATAATATGGTCTGTTTCACCTGCCACCTCAGCTGGACCACCAGTTGCGGCGGCTGTCACCTGCCTATCGAGGCGAACTGGCAAGCGGAAAGTCATAAATATGACGGCGGAACAACGCGGAACTTTGCCACCTACAACCCGCAGGTTGCCCGTGACCAGATGTTCCAGCTTGGCAAACACCAGACGACCAAGGGCAATGTGATTGCGCCGGTCCGCTCCAGCTCCGCGCTGATATTGTCCTCGACCAACATCAACCGCGAGCGCATCTATGTGCAGCAGCCCCCCATCTCTGCGATCGGTTTTTCCAGTCAGGCTTTTGCGCCGCATTTCCCGCACACCGTCCGTAAATCAGAAACCAAGCAATGCTCCGACTGTCACCTGAGCGAAGCCAATGACAATAATGCGATCATGTCGCAGCTATTGTTGCAGGGCACGAATTTCGTGAACTTTGTCGGCCTTCATGCCTGGGTCGGGCTGGACAAGGGTTTTGAAGCTGTACGCGTTACGGAATGGGATGAACCGCAAGCCGTTATCGGCTCTTATCTGCAAAAATATGCCTATCCCGATTACTGGCGGATGCATGTCGAGGATAATGGGCGCGAGCTTATCAACTGGGTGCGCGGCAAGCGGCTCGATAAGAATCTGTCCGGGGAAACCAAGGCGCTCGAAGAATTTGCCAATGTCGTTCAAGGCACAGACGACAGTGTCCGTTGCTTGCAGTTGCGCGGCGAATATATGTTTGTCGCCGAGGGCAAAGGCGGATTCCGTGCCTATGACGTGGCGTCAATCGGGAACAAGGGCTTTTCCGAACGTATAGTCAAAGCGCCATTCTCGTCTCTTGGCCATGACACGCATGTGAAGACAAAAAATGCTACCTGCATGGCACTTGCGACCAACCAGCCAATTGCACCGGAACGCAATACAGCGGAGATGCGCGAGATTAACCAGGAACAGGCGTTTCACCCGATCTATAATTACGCGGTAATTACCGACAGCGAAGAAGGTTTGATCCTGGTCGATATCAACACCTTGGCCGATGGTGAGTTTCGGAATAATTTCTTCAAGCGCGCCGTAACCTGGAACGCTGGCGGTGTTCTCGATGGAGCGAGACATATCACGCTGGCCGGTCATTATGCCTATATCGCGGCGACAAACGGCCTGGTCGTTATCGACCTCGATGATCCGTTAAAGCCGCGCCATGTTGTCACCCTGCCGCTCACCGACGCGCGCGCTTCGGCTTTGCAATTCCGCTATCTGTGGGTGACGGACGCGCAAGGGGTGAAATTGTTCAACGTCACGGATATGGAAAAACCGGTTGCGGTTCCATCCGGCACGATCCCACTGAACAACGCGCGGCGGCTCTATCTGGCGCGGACCTATGCCTATATTGCCGCCAAGGAAGAAGGGCTGGTCATCGCCAATATCACCAAACCCGAAGCACCCGTGATCTATCGCAAGGAAACTTTCGGCGGACAGATGAACGATGCGGAAGATGTGATTGTCGGAACGACCAATGCCAGCCTGTTCGCTTATGTGGCAGATGGCCGCAACGGGCTGAAAGTCATCCAACTGACCTCACCCAGTAGCCAGCCCAATTTTTACGGCTTCTCGCCGCCGCCGATGCCGGAACTGATCGCCTTTGCCCGCACCCCGAAACCGGCTCTCGCTCTATCAAAGGGGCTGGACCGTGACCGCGCTGTTGATGAAACCGGCGGTCAGATAGCGGTATTCGGAAGGCTCGGCTCCCGGCCCTTCACCCGCAGCGAGATGCAGCGCTTCTACCTGAACAGCAAGGGCAAGCCTTATTTCGTAAAGGATGAAGCAAGCCTGTCGGATTGGGTCGGACCGGTCCCGCCTTTACTGGCGCGGCGCTGAGAAACATCTCTTTTTCAAGCAGACGTTAGAAATAAAAAGCCCTCCGCATAAAGGAACGAAATGCGGGGGGCTTATCTGTTATATTTACTTTGTAATATTTACAGCGGGATTTAGCAGTTACCGTCAATCGCACGGCCAGCCAGTGCACCGGCTGCACCGCCAATGATGGTTCCTACGGTCTTGTCACCGCGTCCAGCCACTTCGTTACCGAGCAAACCGCCGGCAATGGCTCCGATTATGGTGCCGCCCGTGCCGCGGTCACATTCACGATAGCGACGACGGTCATTATAGCGCCGATCACGACGATCCCGGCGATCATAACGATCACCCCGATAATTGTCACCGCGCCGATAATTCCGGCGATCATCACGAACCTGTTGGTAGTAGCCGCCATTATATCCGTTATAATAGCCACTACGTGCTTCGGCAGGTGTCGCGAATGACATGCTTGCGATAGCAGCGGTGGTAACGGCAAGTGTTCCTAAAACCTTGTTAATCATTGCTTCTACTCCAAAAGGATCTGGCGCGATCCGACTCGTTTAATGCCCTACAAGATTGGTTCTAAACGCCCCTGCTTGTCCCGTAGCTGAATATCGATTTTAGGTTACGTTCATGTTTGGGGCAATTTTTATTAACTAATTTATGATTTCGATTATATTCCATATAGATACAGCAGACAGCACCTCCCCTAATCTTTTGAATGATTGTCGCGATATATTTCTGCGGATAGCTAGGCATGGAAGATAATCGGAGAAGATCATGCAACTCAAAGGCAAAACCGCAGCCATTACCGGCGGCACCGCAGGCATAGGACGCGCCATTGCCGAAACTTTCCTCGCTGAAGGCGCAAATGTCGCGATCATGTCGCGCAGCCCGGACAAGGGGGCAAAGACCCTGGAAGAGCTGGACGCCGGCGACCGCGCTATTTTTGTCGCCGGGGATGTTATGGATCAGGCATCGGTCGAGGGTTTCATTGATAAAACGGTCGAGACATTCGGTACGATCGACATTCTCGTCAACAATGCCGGCGGCGCGGGCAACCTTGCACCCCTGGCGGAGCTGAGCGACGAAGTTTTTGACGAAACGATGAAGTGGAATATCTATTCGACTTTCTGGGCAACCCGCCGCGCGCTGCAACCGATGATCGCGCAGAAATCCGGACGCATCATCAACATGAGCTCAACCGAAGGCAAAATGGGCAAAGCCACATTCGCGCCTTATACAATCGCCAAGCACGGCCTGATCGGCATGACCAAATCGGTCGCGCAGGAAGTCGGTCCCATGGGCATCACGGTCAACGCCATCTGTCCGGGACTGGTTATAACCGACATCATCCGCGACAATGGCCCCGATACAGCCAAGGCCATGGGCATGACTCTCGATGAGATGATCGACATGTTTGCTCAGGAAAGCGCGCTCAAGCGTCCCAACACGGTCGAAGAAATTGCGGCGATGGCCCTGCTGTTGGCATCGGATGTCGGGGGCGGCATCACGGGCGCGGCGTTAAGCGTGGATGGCGGAACAGCGCAATATTGATCTGCTCGCAGCGTTTAGCGTAAAAGTGCGTCGCGCTTGTCAGCGACCGCCTTCATGTCCGCCCACGGGTCGGCTTCTTTAGCGGCCTGATCCGGCTTATCTTCCTGAGCCGCATTTGCATCTTGCGCGCTGTCGGCCATTTTGGCCGGCGGCTCTGCGGCTACACAATAAGCCGTCACCAACACCATTGCTGACCACCACAGCGCATTATTGCGGCTGGCGAAGACGCGGCTGAGGCGGGGTCCGAACATGGGCTCAGCTTAAAGAACCAATCTTAACATTAGGTAGCGGGGGGCAAGTGCTGCCCGGCGTCCATCTATAACCAATATTTGGTAATTTTCACCATTTAGCAGTTTATACCAAAGCCACCCTCACCGCGGCTATAGCATAACCCCTTGATTTATAATGAATATCAAAACTGGCACGCTCTATGCAAAGATAAACACATCATCGCTTGAACATTCAAGAATGAGCCAAATTAAACAGTCACTAAATCAAAGGAACGAAAAATGTCTAACACCAAACTCCAGAACCAGCTTACCGCCGCTTTCGCAGCATTGTTTTCCGCCGCCATCATGATCAGCATGAGCGTTGGCCCCGCTGCCCAGAATGCCGCATCGCTGATCGCCTGATCTACCATCCATCGTCTACTCTCCTGACAAAAAATCTGGCCCTAGCGAAAGCCGAGGCCAGATTTTTTGATTCTTATAGTCCGAACAATCAAGCGTTCAGGCCTTCAAGCGGGTCAGACGTTTAGCGACAGCGCAAACCACCGCGGTCAATTTCACGGCCCAGCAGTGCGCCACCAGCACCGCCCAGCAATGTGCCTACCAGACGGTCTCTACCGCCGTCCAGTTCACGGCCCAGCAGGGCACCAACAGCACCGCCAATAATCAGGCCGGTCGTGCCATTATCCCGTTTGCAGTGATAACGGCCATCGCGTCCACGCCAGATCCGGTCGTTACGTGACAGGCGGCGCGGTTCATAATAGCGGCCGCGGTCATCATATCTGCGCTTATGCCGGTGCTTGTCCTTATATTTCGCTTTATAATATCCATGGGCCGGAGCATGGTCCGGCGGCCCGGCGAGCGCGGGTGCAGCAGGTATAATCAAAGTCGCCGCAGCAAGACTCATCAAAAATTTTCGCATTTCTCACTCCTGTCTTTATTTCGACTGACAGGATTATCATGGCAAATATGAACAGCGCCCAACCAGAATATTCACATTATCCCAATGTCGTCAGAATGTTAGATATGTGCGACGAATGGCCAGTCACTGACAAGCAGCCAAAAAACTTTTCAGCGCATCGCCCGAACCGGTCAGATGCACGCTGAACTTATGCCCGTTCAGATTAACAAAAGCGCGCTGGCCCTGCGCCATTGCCGTGAGCAGATCATGCGATCCGGGCAAAAAGAATTGCGGGCTGTAAGAAAGCTTCTCCGCAGCTCCGTTGGGCATCATCCGCGCCAGCACCCCGATCGAACGACCATCATCTACCCTGACCGTAAAGCCGAAACGATCACCGCCGATCATCTCCTTTGGCGCAGCCGCGATCACATTGGAGATCCGCACAGTCCCATCGGGCTGCTTCATGCACGCCATCGTCCAGAAACGGTTGTCGCTTTGCAGCGATTTAAACGCCAGAGCAGGCGCGGCATCATCACCATTATAGTGCCAGCCCATCCCGAAAGCCTGCCCCGCATCGGGATAATCCAGCCGCGACGGAAGAGCCGGCCTGGCGGCCTCCTCCGCAGTAGCTGTCGATGATTTAACTTCGCTCTCCTGAGCAAATAGCGGAGCATGTCCCATAGCCAGCGTAGCCGCAGCCAGAGTTACGGAACGAACAGCTTTCGCCATCATTTGCGGCCACTTAACATCAAAACTGCCCCCTAATTGCCCTTGCCCTTACAATGAAGGGATTTGCCGCAGCGTCAAGACGTCACACTGCACAATAGCGGCCAAGGGCGTGACAGCCGGGCATCCTTTCTTGCAACCAAATTTACGGCGCGCGCGTTGGTGTGGCAAAGGAGACTATGATGTCACAGGACAAATCCCCCATCCCCGAAAACGCTCAGGATAGCGAAGCTCCCGAAGGCAAAAACCGCTCCCAGCGCGACGAAGCAAGGCAAGCACAAACCGTTAGCGAACAGGCCCAGCACAAAGACCGCTCCGCCGCGAGCGACCATGATCCGTCCAGCGATCCCGGCGAGGTCAATCCGCAGGACGCGCAGGATCTTGTCGATCACATGAAGCAAATGGAACGCAGCGGCGTCATCGACAATTCTGCCTATCGCGGCGAACGCAACGACGCCGATTCCGAAAGCCCGCTCTGCCGGTTAGGCCCGGACACCGACCGCGACCCGA